>KN173880.1:22401-24757 GCA_000759655.1 Acidicaldus organivorans
GCCTCGCCCGGGCATGTCCCACCGTGACCACGAGCCGGGTGCCCTCCGGCACCGGCCGCACCGCGCCGCCCAGCGGAAGGCGGAAGGGCGCGGGCCCGGTATAGGCGGGCGGCGCGGCCCAGGCCTCTTCCACCCGCCGGGGGGGCAACGGGGCCCACGGGAAGGGCGGCGCGAGCGCGCGGGCGAGGCGGTCGCGCCGCCCATTCCGTGGGGCCCGGTGCTCCCCCGGCCGGTGGTAGAAGCCTGGGCCACGCCGCCCAGCGGAAGGCGGAAGGGCGCGAGCCCGGTATAGGCGGGCGGCGTGGCCCAGGCTTCTACCCCCGGCCGGGGGGCGAAGCCCGGGGCACGCCGCCCGCCCATACCGGGCTCGCGCCCTTCCGCCTTCCGCTGGGCGGCGTGGCCCAGGCTTCTACCACCGGCCGGGGGAGCAACGTGCCCCACGGAATGGGCGGCGCGAGCGCGCGGGCGAGGCGGTCGCCCGCCGCGCCGCCCTCGATAACGAGACCGGCGATGAGGGCAAGCACGAGCGGGATGCGGAGCGCCCACGGGTCATGGCGGGCGAGGTCGAGCCGGGGGCGGGGCAGGCGGAGCCGGGTGAGCGCCGCTTCGAGCGCGGCGCGGTGCGCCTCCCACAGGCCGGGCGCGCCGGCGATGGCGGGGCGGTCGGCATAGGCGAGCAGCGGATGATGGGGAAGTCCCGCCTCTGCTTCGAGGCGGCGGGCGATGGCTCGCCCGTCCGGCCAGGGGACATGCCGCAGGCCACGCCAGGCGAGGAGCAACGCCCCCCCGCCGGTGAGCAGGAGAAGACCTCCCTGCGCGAAGGGGGGCAGGCGCTGGGGAAGCCCGAACAAGGCGGCGGCGGTGAAGGCGAGGAGGAGCCCCGCCGGGCGGAGGAGGGCGGGGATGAGACGCTCGACGAGGAGGACGGCGCGCGCCGCCTCGAAGCGGAGCCAGCCGATGGGCAGACGCTCAGCCCCGCCCGCCGGCGGCGGCTTCGTCTTCACCCGCGTCAAAGGGAGCGGCGATCTCATGCGCCCACAACTCCTCGCGCCGCTGGCGCGGCCGGATGAGGGCGGCCCGTCCCTCACGGATCATCACCTCGGCCGCCAGCGGACGGGCATTATACGTCGAGGCCATGACCCGGCCATAGGCCCCGGCATCGAGAAGGGCGAGAATTTCCCCTTCCGCGAGCGGCGGAAGCAGCCGGGCGCGGGCGAAGGTATCGCCGCTCTCGCAGACCGGCCCCACCACGTCGGCCTCCTGGAGCTCCGCGCCTTCGAGCCCGCCCGGACGCGGGCCCACTGGGACGATCCCATGCCAGGCGTCGTAAAGGGCGGGGCGGATCAGATCGTTCATCGCCGCATCGACGATGACGAAATGGCGGTGCGCCGTCTCCTTGCGGCGGATCACCCGGGTGAGCAGCACCCCGGCGGGGCCCACCAGGTAGCGGCCTGGCTCGAGGGCGAGTTCGAAACCGGTCCTGGCGAAGAGGCGCCCGAGCATCGCTCCGAACCGCTCGAGCGAGAGCGCGGTCTCGGCGCGATACGAAATGCCAAGCCCGCCGCCGAGATCGAGCCGCCTCAGCGGAAGCCCCGCCGCACGCAGCGCCTCCGCGCGCTCGAGGAGGCGGCGGTAGGCACGCTCGAAGGGGGCGAGCGCGGTGATCTGGCTTCCGATATGCACGGCGAGCCCCACCGGACGGAGCCATCTCTCCGCCGCGGCGCGGGCATAGAGCTGGGCGGCCTCCTCTTCCGGGATGCCGAACTTGTCCTCGCGCCGCGGCGGAGAGATGGCTCCGTCCGGTGGTGATCTTGGCGTGCGTCCCGGCATCGATGTCGGGACGCACGCCAAGATCACCACCGGGCGGCGCGGGCATAGAGCTGGGCGGCCTCCTCTTCCGGGATGCCGAACTTGTCCTCGCGCCGCCCGGTGGTGATCTTGGCGTGCGTCCCGGCATCGATGTCGGGATTGATGCGAAGGGCGATAGGCGCGGGCTTGCCGAGCGCAGCAGCAAGGGCTGCGATCCGGGCCAGTTCCTCGCCGCTTTCTGCGTTGATCTGGCCCACCCCGGCGGCGATCGCCGCGCGGAGCTCCTCGTCGCTCTTGCCCACACCGGAGAAGATGACCCGCTCCGGCGCAACCCCGACCGCCTGGAGCCGCGCCAACTCGCCGCCGCTCACGATGTCGAAGCCGCTCCCGAGGTCGGCGAAAAGACGGAGGATGGCGAGGTGGTCATTGGCCTTGACCGCGTAGTGGATCTGCGCCCGGGCCGGGAGTGCCGCGCGCAGCGCGGCGAAGCGGCGCGCCATCTCGTCCCCGTCATAGACGTAGAGCGGCGTGCCATAGCGGGCGGCGA
>KN173880.1:24837-24935 GCA_000759655.1 Acidicaldus organivorans
GCGGGGCGAGCGCCACCCCTCCCATGCGGAGCCCCTCCTGCGGGTCATAGGCAAGATGGGGGCGGGCGGCGATCAGCGCGGCAGGGGTCGGTTCGGGG
>KN173880.1:25046-28123 GCA_000759655.1 Acidicaldus organivorans
CCGGAGGCGGCGGTTGCGGTCATCGGCGGGGATCACCGGGAAAGGAGGAAGGGCGGAGGGCAGCGCATGGCGGGGCGGCTCAGTTGGGCGGGTAGGTCATCGGGTAGATGATCTTGTCGCGCGGCCCCGGCGCCTGGGGCGCCGATTTCTTGCCGCAGGCGGCGAGCAGCGCGGCCAGCGCGGCCACGATCAGGAAAAAAGCCCGCGGTGGGCGCATCGTCCCGCTCTCACCCCTGAAGACGCCCGATCCAGGCGCGGGCCGCCTCGGCGACGAGCGCGGGCGCGGTGCCGCCCAGGCTGCGGCGCGAGGCGAGCGAGGCCTCGAGGCTCAGCACCTCGCGCACCCCTTCGTGGATGCGGGGCTCGACCGAACGCAGCTCCTCGAGGCTGAGCGCGGCGAGCGGCACGCCCTTGGCCTCGGCCATCGCCACCAGCCGCCCGGTGACGTGATGGGCCTCGCGGAAAGGAAGGCCGAGTTCGCGCACCAGCCAGTCGGCGAGGTCGGTCGCATCGGCATAGCCTTCCCGCGCCACCGCCGCCATCCGCTCCCGCACTGCCTGCATGTCGCGCACCATTCCCGCCATCGCGGCAAGCGAGAGGGAAAGGGCGCGGCCCGCATCGAACACCGGCTCCTTGTCCTCCTGCATGTCCTTGGAATAGGCGAGCGGCAGGCCCTTCATCACCATGAGGAGCGTGATCAGCCCGCCGCTGATGCGGCCCGCCTTGGCGCGCACCAGTTCGGCCGCATCCGGGTTGCGCTTTTGCGGCATGATCGAGCTTCCGGTGGTGAAGGCATCCGAAAGCCGGAGAAAGCCGAAGGGAGGCGAGGTGAAGAGCACGATCTCCTCACCGAGCCTGGAGAGATGGATCGCCGCGATCGCGGCGGCGGCGAGGAACTCGAGGGCGAAGTCGCGGTCGGAGACGGCGTCGATCGAGTTGGCGGCGGGGCGGTCGAAGCCCAGGAGGCGCGCCGTCATCTCGCGGTCGATGGGAAAGGAGGTGCCGGCGAGCGCCGCCGCGCCGAGCGGGCATTCGTTGAGACGGCGGCGGGCGTCCTGGAAGCGGCCGCGGTCGACGGCGAACATTTCGACATAGGCGAGCAGGTGATGGCCGAACGTCACCGGCTGGGCGATCTGGAGATGGGTGAAGCCCGGCATCGGCGCGTCCGCGTATTCGAGGGCGCGGGTGGCGAGCGCCAGCATCAGGTCGCGGAGCTGGAGATCGAGCCCGTCGATGGCGCGGCGCACATAGAGGCGGAAATCGGTGGCCACCTGGTCGTTGCGCGAGCGGGCGGTATGCAACCGCTTGCCCGCCTCGCCGATGCGTTCGGCGAGCCGGGCCTCGATGTTCATGTGGATGTCTTCGAGCGATTCCTCGAACGGGAAGCGCCCTTCCTCGATTTCATGCGCAATCGCCTCTAGACCGGAGCGGATCGCCGCCTCATCTTCCTTGGCGATGATCCCCTGCGCGGCCAGCATCGCCGCATGGGCGAGCGAGGCCTCGATGTCCTCCCGCCAGAGGGCGCGGTCGAAGCCGATCGAGGCGTTGATCTCGCGCATGATGGCAGCGGGGCCGGCGGCGAAACGCCCGCCCCATTGCGGATTGGGCGTGGGCGGGGTGCGCGTGGGTTGGGCGGTATTTTTCTCGTTCACGAAGGAAGTCCTGAATGACGATCTTGACCCGAAGGCTGATGCTGAGTTTGGCCGGCACCGTAGCGGCGACGGCCTGGATCGGCAAATCCCTCGCCGAGCAGCGCCTCGACGACGTCTCCGAGATGACCCGGATCGCCCCGCCCGAGCCCGCACCCCCCATCGTCTATGAGGACCAGGAGGGGCGGCGGCATGGCTTGGCCGAATTGCGCGGCCACGGGGTGGTGCTCAATCTGTGGGCGACCTGGTGCCCGCCCTGTGTCGCCGAGATGCCGGCTCTCGACCAGCTCGCCGCCCGGCTCAAGGAAACGGGCCATATCGTGCTCCCCATCGCCTTTGACCGCGGCGGGGCGGCGGCGGTGCGCGCCTTCTATGACAGCCACGGCATCGAGAACCTCCCCATCGCCCTCGACCCCGAAGGCAGGACGCTCGGCCTGCTGCATGTCGATGGCATCCCCACCACCTTCCTCATCGACCGCAACGGCCTGATCGCCGCCAAGCTGGAAGGGGCGATCAACTGGGCGGCGGCCGATGCGCTGCCCACCCTCCGCCCCATCCTGGAAAAGGGGACGAGCTGAGAAAGAGCTTACGGGGCGGGGGACGGACGGGGCTAGACCGGATTGACCGCATGGCCGCCATCGACCACCACCACCGAGCCGGTCATGAAGGCCCCCGCCGGTGAGGCAAGCAGGAGGAGCGGCCCGGCGAGGTCCTCGAGGGCGCCCAGCCTTCGCATCGGGATCCGCTTGATCATCGCCTTTCCTGCTTCGGTGGCGAAGAAGGCGCGGTTCATCTCGGTCTCGATATAGCCGGGCGCGATCGCATTGACGCGGATCGCATGGCGCGCCCATTCGACGGCGAGCGAGCGGGTGAGATGGATGAGGGCGGCCTTGGCGGCGTTGTAGGAGGCGACCTCCTGGGCCACGCGCAGGCCGAGGATCGAGGCGATGTTGACGATGCTTCCCCCCTCTCCCGCCGCGACCAGCCGCCGCGCCACCTCCTGGGCGACGAGAAAGGCCCCGCGCAGATTGACCTCGAGCACCTCATCCCACTCCTGGGCCTCGATCTCGAGGGCGCGGCGCGGCCTTGCGATCCCGGCATTGTTGATCAGGATGTCGGGCCGCAATCCGGCCTGATCGAGGGCGGCGAAACAGGCGGCGATCGCGGCCGGATCGCGCACGTCGAGCGCGAAGGCCCAAGCCCGCTCGCCGAGTTCGGCGGCGAGCGCTTCAAGACGCTCGGTGCGGCGGGCGGCGAGGATCACCCCCGCCCCCGCCTCGTGGAGAATGCGGGCAAACCCGGCGCCGAGCCCATCCGAGGCGCCGGTGATGAGGGCGAGGTGGCCGGCAAGCGAGAAGCGTCGGGCGTAATCGGTCATGAAGGATCCTCAGGCGGATAGGGGGGCGAGCGGGACGGCGAAGGGGAGCG
>KN173880.1:28206-28300 GCA_000759655.1 Acidicaldus organivorans
TGCGCACCCGCTCGGCGCGCAGCCCGAGCGGGGGAGCGGGATGNNNNCCCCCCCCCCCCGAGCCGGTCATGAAGGCCCCCGCCGGTGAGGCAAG
>KN173880.1:28324-29824 GCA_000759655.1 Acidicaldus organivorans
GAGCATGGCGCCCCGGTTGAGCGAGAGCATGAAGCTCGAGAGCCAGGAGAGCCCCTCGATGCGCCGCACCCCGTTGCCTTCGATTTCGTAAGGGTGGCAGTAGGTCCAGAGGAGCTGGCCGGCAAGCCGCGGATAGAGGCGCCGGAAGTCCCGCTCGGGCAGGGCGCGGAGATACATCCCGCCGAGCAGGGGGAGGTTGCGGCCGAAAAGGCGGATCACCGGCACCGGGAACTCGATCAGCCCGCCCGGCCAGCGGAAGGGGAGCACCGGCGCCCCAGACCAGCCGCCAATCCAGGCGGGACCGGGGATGACCGAGGAGGAATAGGTGAAACCCGCCGCCAGCAGGGCCTCGATGACGAAGGCGCTCTCCGGCCGGAGCGAGAAGAAGGGGGCGCGGAAGCCCCCCACCGGCGCCCCGGCGAGATCCTCGAGCAGGGCGCGGGCGGCGGCGAGCCGGGCGGCGAGACGGGGGATGGAATGGTCGAGACGGGCGAGCGGGACATGGACCAGCCCATGCGAGCCGATCTCGTGGCCGCGCCCGGCGAGCGCCCGCACCAGGTGGGGGGCGCGGCGGGCCACCTCGTCGAGGACGAAGAACGTGCCGCGGATGCCGCGCGCTTCGAGGAAATCGGCGAGTTTGAGGGTGAGCGCCACGCTCCGCCGCATGCCGGGCGCATCGAGACGGTCGAATTCGACATCGACGGTGAAACTCACCCCCTCTTCCAGCCCGAGTTCCGGATGGCTGGACAAAAGGGCGGGAGGTTTCACATAAGGGGTGGGAGTCACAGCCATGAAAACGGGTCCATGAACCACACGCCAGACGCGCCCGAGGCCGCCCTCGAAGCGGAAATCGCCCACCTCATCGTGGAGGTTTTGCATCTCGAGAACAAGCCCGAAGACATCGATCCGGAGGCCCCGCTCTTCGGCGAGGGGCTCGGCCTCGATTCGATCGATGCGCTCGAACTCGCCCTCGCCCTTTCCCGCTCTTATGGTATCGAACTCAAATCCGACGATGAACGCAACCGGGAAATTTTCGCCTCGCTCCGGGCACTCGCCCGCTTCGTCGGCGAAAACCGCATCCGGGGCTAGACAGTGAGCGCCTCCGCGCAAGCGGCAGGGAATTCCGCCCTTCCTCTCCTCACCGGACCGGGAGAGCGGGTGCTGTTTCAGACGCCGGAGGCGGAGGTCACGGCGGAGGCGTTTTTGCGGGCAAGCACGGCGCTCGGCGGCCGGCTCGCGGAGATGTTCGCGGCAAAGGGAGCGGCAAAGGGAGAGGATGGGGAAAGCGGGGCGCGGCGCCTCGTCCTCAATGCCTGCCAGGACCGGCTCCTCTTCGCGCTCGGCTTCGCCGCCGCCCTCCTCGCCGGGGCAACCAGCCTCCTCTCCGCCGAGCGCGATCCGGAACGGCGCGCCCTCCTCGCCCGCCGCCATCGTGGCGCCATTCTCCTTCGTGATGCGGCAACGGAGGGCGAAGGGGAGGATCTCACCCTCTCGCCCGGC
>KN173880.1:29909-32573 GCA_000759655.1 Acidicaldus organivorans
TTCCTCGCCGCCCCCGCCCTGCCAGACGGTTCACCCGCTGCGCTCGAGACCGGGATGGAGACCGTGCGGGCCGAACCCGCGGCCCTCGTCTTCACCTCGGGCTCGACCGGCGAGCCGGTTCCCCATCCCAAATCCTGGCCCGCCCTCTGGGCGCGGAGCGCCGCACTCGCTCCCTGTTTTGGCTTCGCGGAAGGCGCGCCGGTCTCGGTGGTCGGCACCGTGCCGCCCCAGCACATGTACGGGTTCGAGACCACCCTGCTCCTTGCGCTTCACGCCCCGGTGCGGGTCTGGTGCGGGCCCGCCTTCTATCCCGCCGACATCGCCCGCGCCCTCACCGCCCTTCCCGCTCCCCGCGTCCTCGTCACCACCCCATTGCAGCTCCGCGCCCTGCTGGACGCACATCTCACCCTCCCTCCCCTTTTCCGCATCGTCTCGGCGACCGCGCCGCTCGCCCCCGAGCTCGCCGCCCGCGCCGAGGAAACGCTCGGCTGCGAGGTCTTCGAGATCTTCGGGGCAACCGAAGTGGGCTCGATCGCCTTCCGCCGCACGCTGGCCGGAGAGACCTGGGAGATGCTGCCCGGGCTTTCCCTCAGCGTCGGCCCTCGGGGTGAGGTGCGCGCCGCGGGGCTCGGCATGGCGCCCACGCCGCTCGCCGACGTGCTCGAGATCCTCGATGCGACGCATTTCCGGCTGGTGGGGCGGCGGACCGACATCATCAAACTCGCCGGCAAACGCGCCTCGCTTGCCGCGCTCAACCACCTCCTCACCACCCTGCCCGGCGTCGAGGATGGCGCCTTCGTCCTCCCGGATGAGCAGGCGGGCCGCGCGCCCCGTCTCGTCGCCCTGGTCGTCGCTCCGGCGCTCACCGACGAGGCCATCCTCGAGGGCCTGCGCGCAAGGCTCGACCCGGTCTTCCTACCCCGCCGCGTGATCCGTCTCCCCGCCCTCCCCCGCAACGAATTCGGCAAACTCCCCCGCGAGAGACTGCTCGCCCTGCTCCGTGAGACGGACCGCGCCGCGTGAGGGAGGAGGAGATGGAGCGGAAGGCGAGGAGCGGGAAGGCTCCGTCCGCCTGGGAGGCAAGGCGGGAGGGAGGCGTGCGCCCGGTGCTCGCCTTTTTCGCCGCCCTCCTCCGCCTTCCCGCGGGAAGGCTGTGGGGTGAGCTCCTGCTCGGGCCGATCACCCTCTATTTCTTCCTCCGCCGCGGCGCCGAGCGGCGCGCCTCGCGCGCCTATCTCAGCCAGGCGCTGGGACGGCAAGCAAGATTTTTCCATATTTTCAGTCACTTCTACGTCTTTGCTCAGACACTGCTCGACCGCTTCTTCCTCCTCGAATGCGGGGAGGAGGCGCTTCGCGTGGCGGTGGCGGGAAAGGAAGCGCTGCTCGCCGCCCTCGCCGAGGGCCGCGGCGCGGTCCTGGTGAGCGCCCATTTCGGCAGTTTCGATCTCCTCCGCCTCGTGCTCGGAACCCGCTCGCCCGTTCCGGTGCGGGTGGTCATGCACCGTCGCGCCGCCGGCCCGCTCACCGCAATCCTCGCGTCAAGCCATGGCGCGCGGGGCGAGGAGATCATCGAGCTTTCCGCCGACAACGGAGCGCCGGTGGCAGCCCTGCTCGCGCTTCGCGAGACGCTCGCTGCCAACGGCGTGGTGGGGCTGCTGGGCGACCGTGCCCTCCCCGGCCAGCGCAGCGCAACCGTCCCCTTCCTTGGCCGCCCCGCCCGTTTCCCGCTCGGCCCCTATTTGCTCGCTGCGCGGCTCGAGGCGCCGGTCTTGCTTGCCTTTGCGGTGCGCACCGGCTGGCGGCGCTATGAGATCAGCCTCACCCCGCTCACCGATTCCCGAGAAAAAACTTCAAGAACAAATGAATACGATCAATTGGTCAGAAATTACGTGAGAACTCTGGAGGCCTTGTGCCGCCGTCACCCCTATAACTGGTTCAATTTCTACCCCTTCTGGCTCGACGCCGAGGAACGTGGCGAGGTTGTGGCCACAACTGGCCCCCTCCCTCGCGCCCGCCTCACCTCGCCCGCCTTTCCCGCCCCCATCGCCGGGCGCCGCGCCTCGCATGCCTGGCGGCGACGGGCGCTTCGCCTCATCGCTGCTGCCTTCGCCGCGCCCCTCCTTGCCGCCGCTCCCGAGCCTTTCACCATCGACGCCCTCTTCCGCCGCCTCGGGGCGCGTCCCGAACGGCGAGCGCGGTTCACCGAGACCCGCCGCGTGAAGGGGCTGAGCGCGCCGCTCGAGCTTTCCGGCACCCTCACCTTCCGCCGTCCCGATTACCTCGAAAAATCGGTCGAGACGCCGCGCCCGGAACGTCTCCTCGCCGAAGGAGACCATTTCACCCTCGAAGCCCCCGGCAAACCCGCAGAGACCATCGATGCCGCCGACGCTCCGCCGCTCGCCGCGATGATCGAGGCGATCCGCGCCACGTTCCGGGGCGATCTCGCCGCCCTCCGCCGCCGCTTCAGCGTCGGCCTGGAAGGGGACTGGACGGGATGGACGCTCACCCTGGTCCCGCTCGATCCCCTGCTCTCCCGCTACCTCACGAGCGTGATCCTGCGCGGCGAGGAGGATGAGCTCACCGCTCTTTCCTACCGGGAAACGGGCGGTGATGAGAGCGTGCTCACCCTCCTCCCCCTTGCCCGATCCCCCCTCCCATGAGTCC
>KN173881.1:0-106 GCA_000759655.1 Acidicaldus organivorans
GCGCCGGGCGCGGCGGAGGCCGGATTGGAAGGGGCCGGATTGGCAGGCGCGGAACTTCCCGCAGGATTGGCCGGAAGCGGAGACGCCGGAAGCGGAGACGCCGGAA
>KN173881.1:165-7271 GCA_000759655.1 Acidicaldus organivorans
GAGCGGCGCGGCAGGGAGAGGCGAGGCGGGAACGGGAGCGCTTGCCGGAAGATCGAGGATCGAATGGACCCGGCTTGCCCCGCGATTGAGAATCGCCAGCGTCAAGGCGAGCGCCATGAACAGGGTGGCGAGCACCGCGGTGGTGCGGGTGAGCAGATTGGCGGTGGAGCGCCCGCCCATGAAAGCGCCCATGCCCTGGGAGGAGCCGATGCCAAGCCCGCCGCCCTCACTCCGCTGGATGAGGATGACGCCGATCAGGGCGAGCGTGACGAAGAGATGGAGGACGAGGAGGACGGTGATCATGGCAACTCCCGGGCTCGCGCGCTCTTAGCCCGATTTGCCCCCTCTGGCTAGAGCGCGGCGCGGGCGATGGCGAGGAAATCGTCGCTCACCAGGCTCGCCCCGCCCGCCAGCACGCCATCGACCGCGCCGCGCTCTAGCCAGAGGGGGCAAATCGGGCTAAGAGCGCGGCGCGGGCGATGGCGAGGAAATCGTCGCTCACCAGGCTCGCCCCGCCCACCAGCACGCCATCGACCTCGGCCGTCTTCAGGATCTCCACCGCATTGGCGGGCTTGACCGAGCCGCCATAGAGGAGGGGGATCGCCCCCGCGCGAGCCGCGCCGAAGCGGGCGGCAAGGGTCTTGCGCAGAAACCGGTGCATGGCGGCGATGTCTTCCCCGGTCGGGGTGCGGCCAGTGCCGATCGCCCAGACCGGCTCATAGGCGATGACGCCCGCGAAATCATCGGGAAGGCTTCCCGCGAGCTGGCCCCCCACCACCTCTTCCGCCCGGCCTGCCTCCCGCTCCGCCTCCTTCTCGCCAACACAGACGATCGGCGTGAGCCCGGCCCGCCGCGCCGCGCCGACCTTGGCGCGGATCAGCGCATCGCTCTCGCCATGATCCTGCCGCCGTTCGGAATGGCCGAGGATGACGAGGGAGGCCCCCACCTCGCGTAGCATCTCCGCCGCCACATCCCCGGTATGCGCGCCTTGGGCCTCGGGATGGCAGTCCTGCCCGCCGAGCCGCACCGGACTTTCGCGCCCGAGCTGGGCGGCGAAGGGCGCGATCAGCGGAAAGGGCGGGCAGACGGCGAGATCGACCGCGAGCGCGGAGGCGGCGGCAGTGAGCGCCGCCGCATGCTCGGCTACGAGGGCGAGCGTGCCGTTCATCTTCCAGTTGCCGACGATCAGGGGCCGCATCTCTCTCCTCCCGTCCTTCCCGTCCTCTCCTTGCCGCGCCGCTTTCGCGCCTCTTCCGGCGCCCCGCTTTAACCGTGATCGCTCCCTCTGGTAAAGAAGGGAGAGCGAGAGGATTTCACCTGAGCGAGGGAGGCTTTCGTGTCGGATCACTTCGAACCCGTCATCGGCATCATCGGCGGCTCCGGGCTCTATGACATCGCCGGGCTCGAGGAGCGCGAGTGGCGCTACATCTCCACCCCCTGGGGTGAGCCCTCGGATGAGCTCCTCTTCGGGCGGCTCGAAGGGGTGCGCTGCGTCTTCCTCCCCCGTCACGGGCGCGGCCATCGCCTCTCGCCGAGCGGGATCAATTACCGGGCCAATATCGATGCGCTCAAGCGGGCGGGCTGCACCGACATCCTCTCGCTCTCCGCGGTGGGCAGCCTGCGCGAGGATCTCCCGCCGGGCCGCTTCGTCATCGTCGATCAGTTCATCGACCGCACCTTCGCCCGTGAGAAAAGTTTCTTCGGCAACGGCCTCGTCGCCCATGTCTCGATGGCGCACCCGGTCTGCCCCAGGCTCGGCGCGGCGCTCGCCGCCGCCGGGCGCGAGATCGGGCTCGGGATCACCGAAGGCGGCACCTACCTCGTCATGGAAGGCCCGCAATTCTCCACCCGCGCCGAGAGCGAACTCTACCGGAGCTGGGGGGCGAGCGTGATCGGGATGACCAACATGCCGGAGGCCAAGCTCGCCCGCGAGGCCGAGCTGTGTTACGCGACGGTGGCGATGGTCACCGATTTCGACTGCTGGCATCCCGAGCACGACCACGTGACGGTGGAGGCGGTGGTGCGGGTGCTGCAGGAGAACGCCGAGCACGCCCGCGCCCTGGTGCGCGCCGTGCTGCCCGCCCTCGGCGCAACGCGCGGCCCGTGCCCGGCCGGCTGCAACCACGCCCTCGACCACGCCCTGATCACCGCCCCCGAGATGCGCGACCCGGAACTCGCCAAGCGGCTCGCCGCGGTGGCAGGGCGGGTGCTGGGCTGAGGGCTCCCTCAGGCGGCGAATTCGGCGCGGATCGCCGCCGAATGCGCCCCCAATTCCGGCACCGCGCCCAAGGGCCGCGGCCCGTCGGTGAACTGGGCGGGGGGCGCGGCGAGGCTCACCGGCCCGGCCGGGGTCTCGACTGTGACCCGCCGCAGCGCCGGATGGCGGGCGAGACCCGCGCAGTCATTGACGAAGCCGAAAGCGGTGTTGGCGCGGCGCAGACGCGCCGCGGCCTCCTCCGCCGAGAGCCTGGCAAAGGCTTCAGCGATGTGGGCATCGACGAGGGGGCGGTTTTCCACCCGGATCGCATTGGTCTCGAAGCCCGGGCGCGAGGGAAGATCGGGCTCTTCGAGAAAGTCGCGGCAGAAGGCGGCCCATTCCCGTTCGTTCTGGATCGAGATCAGGATCAGCGTGCCATCGGCGCAGGCAAAGGCGCCATAGGGGCAGATCGAGGGATGGGCGAGCCCCATCCGCGGCGGCGTCTTCCCAGTGCCTTCGTAAAAGAGGAGGGGGACGTTCATCCAGTCCGCCATGCCGTCGAACAGGCTCACCTTGATGCCGGTGCCCTTGCCGCTCTGGCCGCGGGCGAGCAGGGCTTCGAGCACCGCCGAATAGGCCGCCATGCCGCAGGCGATGTCGCAGACAGAAACCCCGACCCGCCCCGGCCCCGCCGGATGGCCGGTGACCATGGCGAGCCCCGACTCGGCCTGGACGAGCAGGTCATAGGCTTTCATCGTGGCGTAGGGCCCCTCCTCGCCATAGCCGGAAATATCGACGGTGATGAGGCGGGGGTAACGGGCGCGCAGCGCCTCCGAGCCGAACCCGGCGCGGGCCGCCGCCCCAGGCGCGAGGTTCTGGATGAAGACATCGGCGCGGGCGAGGATGCGGTGGAGCAGGGCGCGGTCGGCCTCGTTCTT
The DNA here is from genome assembly GCA_000759655.1 of Acidicaldus organivorans. GTDB lineage: Bacteria > Pseudomonadota > Alphaproteobacteria > Acetobacterales > Acetobacteraceae > Acidicaldus > Acidicaldus organivorans. The sequence continues at coordinate 3,301 of KN173881.1, forward strand.
GAGATCGGCCACCAGGCTCTCCTTGCCCCGGTTGAGCCAGACGAAGTAGCTCGACTGGCCCTTGGCGACGTGGTCATAGCCGCGGGCGAAGTCACCCTCCGGCCGCTCGACCTTGATCACCCGCGCCCCGGCATCGGCGAGACGGCTCGAACAGAAGGGGGCGGCAACCGCCTGTTCGAGCGAGACGACGAGCAGACCTTCGAGCGGACGGGGCATGGCATTCACCAGGGATCAGTGGGAATCAATGGGGATCAATAGGAGCGGGGCAGGCCGAGCACGTGTTCGGCAAGGTAGGAGAGGATGAGATTGGTCGAGATCGGCGCGACCTGGTAGAGGCGGGGTTCGCGGAATTTGCGCTCGATGTCGAATTCCTCGGCGAAGGCGAAGCCGCCATGGGTCTGCACGCAGGCCTCCGCCGCCGCCCGCGCCGCCTCGGCGGCGAGGAGCTTTGCGGTATTGGCCTCCTCGCCGCGGGAAGGCCCTGCTCGAAGCGGTCGCAACCCGCGGCGACCATGAGTTCGGCGGCGCGCATCTGGGCATAGGCGCGGGCGATCGGGAACTGGATGCCCTGGTTCTGGCCGATCGGGCGGTCGAAGACGCGGCGGTCGCGGGCATAAGCCACCGAACGGGCGGTGAACCATTTGGCGTCCCCGATGCACTCGGCGGCGATCAGCAGCCGCTCGGCGTTCATCCCGTCGAGGATGTAGCGGAAGCCGCGCCCTTCCTCGCCGATCAACGCATCGGCGGGGATCCGCATGTCCTCGAAGAACACCTCGCAGGAATTGTGGTTCATCATGGTGCGGATCGGGCGGATGGTGAGCCCCCGCCCGCGCACCTCGCGCAGATCGACCAGAAAGACCGAGAGTCCTTGGGTCTTCTTCGACACCTGATCGCGGGGCGTGGTGCGGGCGAGCAGCAGCATGAGGTCGGAATATTCGGCGCGGCTGGTCCAGATCTTCTGGCCGTTGATCACGTAAGTGTCGCCCTCGCGCCGGGCGGTGGTGCGGAGCGCGCCGGTATCGGAGCCGCTCGAGGGCTCGGTCACGCCGAAGGCCTGCAGGCGGAGCCGCCCGGCGGCGATTTCGGGGAGGTAGCGGCGCTTCTGCTCTTCCGAACCATGCCGCAGCAGCGTTCCCATCGTGTACATCTGGGCATGGCAGGCGGCGCCGTTGCAGCCCTCGGCCTGGATGGTCTCGAGGATGGCCGCCGCCGCCGAGAGCGGCAGACCCGCCCCGCCATAGACCTCAGGAATGAGTACGGCGAGATAGCCCGCCTCAGTAAGCGCATCGACGAATTCGGAAGGATAGCGCCGCTCGCGGTCGCAGTCGCGCCAGTAAGGGCCGGGGAAACGGGCGCAGAGCTTGCGCACCTCCTCGCAGATCTCGGCATGCTGCACGCTCACCGGCTCGAAATTCATCGCGCGTCTCCTCCTGCCGTCCTTCTTCCTCACCGTTAAAGCCCCCTGCCGGCCGCTTCGCAATCTCCCCGTTCCCCCGGACGTTCCACTTCCCCAAACCGCAGAGGCCCGCTCTTGCCGCGACATCCGCCCGGCGTCAGACTGATTTGGCGAAAAATAGAACGACCGGGGGGAGACGATGGCCGGGCAGGCTTGGGCCGATGAGGTGTTCGAAACACTGAAGAGGCTCCGCATCTCGCAAGTGGGTTACGTGCCCGATGCCGGGCAGGCGCGGCTGATCGCCCGCGCCGAGGCCGATCCCGCCCTCCGCGCCATCCCGCTCACCACCGAAGAAGAGGGCGTGGGATTGGCCACCGGCGCCTGGCTCGGCGGGGCGCGGGCGGTGCTGCTGATGCAGTCCTCGGGAGTGGGGAACTGCATCAACATGCTGACGCTCGCCGCCAATTGCCGCGCCCCTCTCCTGATGCTGGTCTCGATGCGTGGCGAATGGGGCGAGTTCAATCCCTGGCAGGTGCCGATGGCGCAGGCCACCGAACGTGTCTTGCGGGCGATGTCGGTGATCGTGCACCGCGCCGAGCGGGCAGAGGAGGTGGCGGCGATGGTGGAAGCGGCCGGCCGGCTCGCTTTCTCGAGCCGGGCGCAGGTCGCGGTGCTGCTCTCCCAGCGCCTGCTCGGGGCCAAGGTATTCGTCGCCGAGGAGTGAAACGGATGGCAGACCCGCAGAGAATAGAGGGACGCCTCTCGCGCCGGAGGGCGGTGGCCCGGCTGCTCGCCGCCCGCGCCCGAGACTGGCTCGTCGTCACCGGACTCGGCACCGCGACCTATGATGCGGCGGCCATCGCCGATGATCCGCTCAATTTCTACATCTGGGGCGCGATGGGGAGTGCGGCGATGACCGGGCTCGGTCTCGCCCTGGCCCAGCCCGCGCGGCGCGTCCTGGTGCTGACCGGGGATGGCGAGGCGCTGATGGGGCTCGGGGCGCTTGCCACCATTGCGGTGCAGAACCCGCCCAATCTCGGGATCGTGGTGCTCGACAACGGCGCCTATGGCGAGACCGGCGGGCAGGCGAGCCATACCGCACGCGGTGTCGATCTCGCCGCCGTGGCGCGCGGCTGCGGCTGGCGGAATGCGGCGCGTGTCAGCGGGGAAGAGGCGCTCGAAAGCTTCGTCGAAAGGCTGGGGGCGGTGGAGTCGTGGCCGTTCTTCGCAGCGATCGCCGTCCGTGATGACGGAGAGGAACGGACGCTGCCGCCGCGGGAGGGGGTCTTCCTTGCCGACCGGTTCCGCAGCGCGCTCGGCCTGCCGCCCTCCTGAGCGGAGTCGCCCGCGCGGAAGCGGGGCTCAGTCTTCCTTCGCGCCCTGCGCGGAGCCAGCTTCCTGCCACGCCTTGAAGGCTTCGTCGAGCGAGTCGGCGAGCACCGACTTGACGTCCCGCAGCAAGGCGCGGCCGCGCGGCGTGCGCTGGATGAGGACACTGCGGCGATCGCGCGGGTCGGGCCTACGGCGGGCGAGGTCGAGTTCGCCGAGCCGGTCGAGGGCGCGGGTGATGGCGGGCTTGGAAACGTCGAGCCGCTCGGCGAGGCCGCGCACCGTGTGCGGCCCCTCCTCCAGATAGGCGATGAGGAAGACGGCGAGCTGACGGGCGGAAAGATCGGGGCCCTCGCGCCGCACCAGGCTCAGGATGGTATGGCGCAGCACATGGGCGAGAAAATCTGGATCCGCCAGGGTCGCGGCGGGAATGGCGCGCCGCCGCTCAGCCGCGGGACGCCCCGCGCTTTTCGATCCAGCGCTCGATCGTGGCGAAGAGGCCGCGGACGGCTTGCCCTTCGCCGCCTTCCGGACGGCCCCGCTTTTTTTCATCGTTCCACGCATAGAGGTCAAGGTGCACCCATTTGACGGTCTCGGCAACGAACCGCTCGAGAAACAATGCGCCAATCACGGCGCCTGCGTAAGGTTTCGAAGAGACATTGTTGAGGTCCGCAACCGGGCTGTCAAGCCATGAGGCATAGCCGCGCCAGAGCGGCAATGGCCACACCGGGTCGAAAGCTGCTGTCGCCGCCTCCACGAGAAGCGCGGAAAGTGCGGCATCGTTGCAGAAAAGGGCGGGAAGGTCGGGGCCGAGGGCGACGCGCGCCGCGCCGGTCAGGGTGGCGCAATCGATGAGGAGATCGGGATTTTCCTCCCCTGCCGCCGCCATCAAATCGGCGAGCACCAGACGGCCTTCGGCATCGGTGTTGCCGATTTCGACCGAAAGTCCGCGCCGGGTGCGAATCACATCGAGCGGCCGCATCGCGTTCCCCGAGACGCTGTTCTCGACCGCGCCGATGAAAACCGCGAGTCTCACGGGGAGATCGAATTCCATGATCAGGCGGGCGAGGGCCAGCACCACCGCCGCACCCCCCATGTCCTTTTTCATCCGTAACATGGCGGAAGAGGGTTTGAGATCATAGCCGCCGCTGTCGAAACAGACCCCCTTGCCGCAGAGCGCCACGAGCGGCGCCTTTTCATCCGCGCCGCTTCCCTGCCAGTGAAGCGCAAGCACGTAAGGCGGGCG
>KN173881.1:7338-7402 GCA_000759655.1 Acidicaldus organivorans
CGCCGATCCCTGGCCCACCGCGAACAGGGCAGGGAATCCTTGGGCAACCGCCTCGCCGCCAATG
>KN173881.1:8134-8310 GCA_000759655.1 Acidicaldus organivorans
CGGGAAGGACGAGGCGGGCCGGGGCGCGGGATGGCTTGCGAAAGGCGCTGAGGCGGTAAGCGCCCAGGGCGAAGCCGAGCACGGCGTCCTCGGCCTCGTAATCGCCAGGCACGAGTCGCCAAAGCGTTCCCTCCGGCAAGGCATGGGCCAGATCGCCGAAAGCCCAAGGCGTGCGC
>KN173881.1:8409-9136 GCA_000759655.1 Acidicaldus organivorans
GCCTCACCGAGGCCCAGCACCGCGCCCGCGATCCCTTCCGCCCCCGGCAGCAGCACGATCTCGCCCGCCTTGGCCGAGAATCCGGAGGCGGCGAGAAAGGCGCGGAACGGCGCGAGCGCCTCATCCCAGGCCCCGGGGCGCGCCGTGTAGAGAGGAAGCGCCGAAGCCGCCTCCGGATTCTCGGCCAAGGGCGAGATCGTGCTGCTGCCGGGGGCGGCGAGAAAGGCGCGGAACGGCGCGAGCGCCTCATCCCAGGCCCCGGGGCGCGCCGTGTAGAGAGGAAGCGCCGAAGCCGCCTCCGCCGCGCCTGCAAAAGGAAGATCAGCCTCGGAAAAAAGCCCGATCTCAGCCATGATCTCCGCCCGCCTGCCTCTCTTCCGCCGCCCGTTCTTCGCCCTCTCGTTCTTCCTTCATTGGAGGGCCGTTCTCCTCCCGCGCGGCAAGGAGGCGGGTGATCTCATCGACGAAACGTTTCGGATGCGCCGGCATTTCGCCCTCGCCGATGCGGGCGAGTTCGAGCAGCGTCCCCGCCATCGCGCCAAGATTTTCGTCGGCTTCGGCGCGGCGGGCGAGGCTCGCGATCAGCGGATGGCGCGGATTGATCTCGAGAACAGGCGGGGCAAGGGGGCGTTCGTTACGGCCCAGACGCCGGGTGAGACGCTCGCGGAAGAGATCGCCGCCCTCCTCGCCGGGCACCAGAGCGACCGCGCTTTCGACGAGCCGCGCC
>KN173881.1:9253-22515 GCA_000759655.1 Acidicaldus organivorans
GACCCGCACCTCGCGCACCGCCTCGCCCAAAGCCTCGCGCAGGGCGCGGAGGAGCGCCTCGCCCGGGGCCGCCGGCGGCCTCTCGCCGGGAGGCGGGATCTTTTCGAGATCGGCCACCGCCTGGACGGCGCGGCGGATCGGCTTGCCATGATATTCGTGCACCCGGTCGGGCCAGAACGCGTCGATCGGATCGTCGAGCAGCAGCACTTCGAGCCCGCGCGCCTTGAAGCCTTCCAGCACGGCGGCCTCGCGCAGTGCCTCGATCCGCTCCCCGGCGAGGACATAGATCGCCTCCTGCTCGGGCTTCATGCGGCTGATGTAGTCATCGAGCGAGGTCCAGCCTTCGACGGCGCTGGAACGGAAGCGCAGCAGGCCGAGGATGTCCTTCTGGTGGTCGAAATCCTCCCACAGCCCTTCCTTGAGGATCGCCCCGAAATTCTCGATGAAGGTCAGATAAGCAGGATCGTCGGCGCGGCTCTTGAGCTCGGTGAGGATGCGGTTGACCAGTGCCTTGCGCATGCGCGGGATGATGGGCGTGGTCTGCAGCATCTCGCGCGAGACGTTGAGCGGCAAGTCCTCGGTATCGACCACGCCCTGGACGAAACGAAGCCAGGAGGGAAGGAGCCCGGCGCGGTCGGTGATGAACATGCGCCGCACATGCAGGCGGACATGCGACTCACGATCCTCGTCGAAAACGGCGAAAGGCCGGCGCGAAGGGATGAAGAGGAGGGCGTAGAATTCGAGCGTGCCTTCCGCCCGCCAGTGCAGCGTCACCCAGGGCTCATCGAAGAGATGGCCGAGATGGCGGTAAAACGCCTTGTAATCCTCCTCCGTCACCTCCTGGCGCGGCTTGCGCCAGAGCGCGGTGCCCTCGTTGGCGGGCAGATCCTTGCCGTCGCGGCGGATGGTGATCGGCCAGGCGATGTGATCGGCCCATTTGCGGACGATGGTTTCGAGACGGTAAGGATCGAGGAACTCGTCGGCATCCGCCTTGAGATGGAGGATGACGTCGGTTCCCGGCCGGTCGCGTTCGGCGGGCGCGATGGTGAACTGGCCGCGTCCTTCCGAGGACCAGCGATGCGCGATCTCGCTGCCGGCGCGGCGCGAGACGACCTCGACCCGCTCGGCGACCATGAAGGCGGAATAGAAGCCCACCCCGAACTGGCCGATGAGATAGGGCCGCTCCTCGGGCTTCGCCTTGGCGAGTTCGGCGCTGAAGGCAAGCGTGCCGGAGCGGGCGATGGTGCCGAGATGGGAGATCAGCTCCTCGCGATCCATCCCGATCCCGTCATCGGAAATGGTGAGGGTGCGGGCGGGACGGTCAGGAATGATGCGGATCGCAGCACCCTCGGGGAGGGCAAGGGCGGGCTCGGTGAGCGCGGCGAACCGGCGGCGATCCAGCGCGTCGGCTGCGTTGGCGACGAGCTCGCGCAGGAATATCTCGCGATCGGAATAGAGGGAATGAACGACGAGATCGAGCAGGCGCTCGATTTCGGCGCCGAAGGCAAAGCTCTCGGCGCGGGCGTCTTGGGTCTCGGTTGCCTCGGTCATCGCAATCCTCCTTTCGCGCCGGGGATATGCCCTCCGCCGCGCCCCGATTCAAGAAAGCCGCCTCCGGCTTCGAGCAAACCCTGAAGGCGCCCGCCCCCGCGTCCCGTTCAGGGCGCGGCCCGCACGATCAGGATGGTGGCGCGCGGCGGCTTCGCGTCACGGCCAAGCGCCTCGCGCATCGCCCGTTGCAGACGTTCGAAGGTGGCGGGGTCGGGGCGTTTTTCCTCGACGAGCGCGCCGGAGGGGCCGAAGCGGAGCGCCAGCTCGACTTCCTCATCGAGGCTGCCTTCTCCCAAGGTGAGGGGGAGGGGGGTGACCGAAATCGCCTGGAACCCCGCCCTGGCGAGGATCTCCTCGACATAGGCCGGATCGCTGAAGGCAAGCGGACCCGGCGCGCGCGGCGGGCGAGGGGTGGGCTCGCCGAGATGGGCGCGCGCGATGGCGAAGGGCCTCTCCCAGTGCGGGTTCTCGGCAAGCCCCGCCCAGGCGGCGAAGACGAGCCGCCCGGCGGGGCGGAGCGCGCTCCGGAAGCGGCGGAAGGCCACGACGGGATCGGCGAAGAACATCACCCCAAAGCGGGAGAGGACGAGATCGAACGCCGCCTCGGGCAAAGGATCGGTCTCGGCGTTGGCCTGGCGGAGCTCGAGCCCCGGATGGTGGAGCGGGAGGAGGCGGGCGCGGGCGCGCTCGAGAAGGGGGGCAGAGATGTCAACGCCCAAGAGCCGCCCCTCGGGGCCGATTTTCGCCAGGACCGCCTCGGTGGTGGCTCCGCTCCCGGTACCGATCTCGAGCACCGCCTCGCCGGGGCGCGGCCTGGCGGCGGCGAGCAGCGCTTCATCGACCGGGGCGAGCCGCCGCTCCATCAGTGCGGCATAGGCCACCCATTTGGGCCCGGAGACCTCGTTCCAGTTCCGCCACTGGGCGGCGCGGAGTTTCTCGAGATCGGGCGCGCTCATGAGGGGAGAGCTCATGGAAGGAGGGGGGTGAACATCGGCACCTTCTGACCCGACTCGGAAGGGACGAAGACGACGCGGACCTTCTGGCCGATGGCAAGCCGGTCGAAATCGGCGCCAATCAGGTTGGTGAGCATCTTCACCCCCTCGGTAAGGCTCACATAGGCGATCGCGTAAGGGGGATCGGCGCGGCGCATGACGCTGTAGGTGTAGATCTCGCCCTCGCCCTTGGCCTCGATCCACGTATCGGCCTCGCCGCCGCAGAACGGGCAGCGGGCGCGGGGGTAGTAATGGACCTTCCCGCAGGAGCGGCAACGGGGAAGGAGGAGTTTTCCCTCATTGGCCGCCTCCCAGAAAGGGCGGGTTTCGGGGGTGATGACCGGAGCGGGGATCGAGCGCCCGGGGGCAGGAGCGGCAGAGGACATGTCAGGGTCTCCGCAAATGAAATTCAGGTGCGCTCGAGGATCAGCGTGGCGCTGCCGTGACGCAGGCCGAGCGAGCCGCCCGTGCCCTGGACGAGAGCGAGCGCGCAGTCCTTGACCTGCACCGCCGGGTGCGCTTCACCGCGGAGCTGGCGGACCGCCTCGATGATCTTGGTCATGCCGCCGCGATTGGCCGGGTGATTGTTGCAGAGCCCCCCGCCATCGGTATTGAAGGGGAGCCTGCCCACCCCCGAGATGAGATTGCCATCGGCGACGAAGCGTCCGCCCGCGCCCTTCTCGCAGAAGCCGAGATCCTCGATCTGCATCAGCACGGTGATGGTGAAACTGTCGTAGATCGAGGCGTAGTCGATGTCGGCCGGTGTCACGCCCGCCTCCGCGAAGGCGCGCGGCCCGGACCAGGCCGCTCCTGAATAGGTGAGATCGACCTCCCCGCCGAGCTGCCCCTTCACCGCCTCGCCCGCCCCAATCACGCGCACCAGCGGGCGCTTGAGGCTTTTGGCGACATCCGGATGGGCGACGATCACCGCGCCGCCGCCATCGGTGATGACGCAGCAATCGAGCCGGTGCAGCGGGTCGGCGATCATTGGCGAGGCGAGCACGTCCTCCACGCTCACCACCTCACGCAGCAAGGCGTGGGGGTTGTGCTGGGCGTGATGCGAGGCGGCAACCTTGATCCAGGCGAGCTGCTCGCTGGTGGTGCCATACTGATACATGTGGCGCATGGCGCACATGGCGTAGGTGTTCACCACCGTCGGCGCGTAAGGGTATTCGAAGCCGAGCTCGGGGAGATTGGGATTGCCGGCGCGCGGGGCAGTGCCGGTCGCCATGCCTTCGCTTTTCGGCCGGCCGGCAAGCGTGATGAGGGCGATCCGGCACTTGCCGAGCGCGATCGCCTCCGCGGCGTGGGCGACGTGGACGAGATACGAGGAGCCGCCTGTGTCGGTCGAGTCGACGTGGCGGACTTTGAGACCGAGATAATCGACCATCGAGAGCGGGCCCATGCCCGGCGCGTCGCCCGCGCAGAAATAGCCGTCGATGTCTTCCTTGCGGAGACCCGCGTCCTCGAGCGCGCCGATCGCCACCTCGGCGTGGAGCTGGGCCACCGTCTTGTCGGGCGCGTGGCGTGTGGGGTGCTCGTAGGCGCCGACGATAAAGGCCTTGCCTTTGATGCTCACGTCTCCTCCTCCCGGGTTTCCACGCGAGGCTAGGAAGCGCTTCTTCCCCCTGTCAAGCCGCGCCGCCGCCGCGTCCCCTCGCGTCGCGCCAGGCGATGAGATCCTCGGGCTCATCGAGATCGCGAAGCGGGGCGAGCAGGGCGACGCGGTAAGGGGCGAGGCGGGCCAGGAGGCGGGAGAGGGTTTCGGGGTGCGACCAGGGAACGCCGGCGAAGGGGCGGGGCGGGCGGCGGCGCGGGCCGAAGCCCGCCAGCCAGAACCCGCCATCGAGGGCGGGCCCGATCACGATCTCCGCCCCCGCCCGGAGCGCCTTCCGCGCCGCATGGATGTGAGGGGGGGCGAGATCGGGGATGTCGGCGCCGACGAGATGGACCTGCCGCCTCGGAAAACGCCGGATCAGGCGCGTCATTCGCGCCCCGAGATCCCCCTGGCCCTGGGCGAGGCGGGGAAGCGCGAGCGGCAGACGGTCGCGGGCGTGATCGGGAGTGAGGGCGAGGAGAGGGAGGAGCCGGGGGTCGCGGGCGAGGCGGCGGATGAGGCCGGAAAGCAGGGCGCGGTAAAGGCGAAGCGCCGCTCCCTCGCCGAGGACGCGGGCGAGCCGGGTCTTGACCGTGCCGCGGCGGGGGGCGCGCGCGATGATGATGACGAGCTCGCGGCGGCGGGAGAGAGAGGCGGGCGGAAAAGGGAAGGACGGGGAACGGCCTGCCCCGCTCATCGGCTCGCCTTCCCCCCGTGATAGAGGGCGAGCAGGCGCTGCGGCGGGATGCCCAGGAGATAGAGCGAGAGACAGAGGAGATTGCGGAGGCTCCGTCGGAGCCAGCCCGAGCGCTCCCATTTCTCGGCCGAGGTCACCGCGCGCGCTGCCAGGCAATGAAGGCGCCGCCGTCCCCCGAGGCGAAGGAGGGCGCGGATCAGGGCGACGTCCTCCATCAGGGGAAGGCGCGGCACGCCGCCGGCGCGTGCGAGCAAGGCGCGGGAGAGGAGGAGCCCCTGATCGCCATAGGGGAGGGCGAAGAGGTGGTTGCGCAGCGCGACGAGGCGTTCGAGGAGGCGCGGGGCAAGACCGCGCGCCTCCAGCGCGAAGCGGAAATAGGCCGCATCCTCGCCCTCCGGATGGGCGGCGATGAAGCGCCGCGCCGCCGCCTCCCAGCCCGCCTCGAGGCGGGTGTCGGCATGAAGGAGAAGCAGCCAGGCATTGCGCGCCGCCGCCGTTCCGGCGGCGAGCTGCCAGCCGCGGCCGCGCGGCGCGATCAGCACCCGTGCCCCGGCGGCCTCGGCCAGCACCGGGGTCTCATCGAGGCTTCCCCCGTCGGCGATGATCACCTCATCCACCAAATCGCCCGCCTCGAAGAGGGGGGTGAGCGTGGCGGGGAGCGTGGCTGCGGCTTCGAGGGTGGGGATGATGACGGAAAGCCGGGGCAGGGCAGACGCCCATGCCCCGTTGCCGTCCCCCGTGATGTTCTCTTTTTGTTCTTGACGGGCGGAAGAGGGGATGGCATCGTTCATGCGCGTTTCAGCCCTCTCCGGACCCTCCGCCGCCATGGCCCTCCTCCGCGATGATCCCTACAAACGCCGCCGCCGCGCCTTGCCGGGCCGCGGCGCCTCGATCAATCCGCCACCCCGCTTCGAACCCCATTATCGCGAGGAAGATGCCGAAACCGCGCCCTTGGCGGAAGAGGATCCCCCCTCCCGCCCGGAGACGACGCTGACGCGCGAGGCCTGCCGCTCGGCGATCAGCTGGAACGAGAGCCCCGATCTCGGCTTCGATCGCTCCGCCAACCCCTATCGCGGCTGCGAGCATGGCTGCATCTATTGCTATGCGCGGCCCTCCCACGCCTATCTCGGCCTCTCTCCGGGCCTCGATTTCGAAACCCGGCTCTTCTTCAAGCCCGACATCGCGGAGCGCCTGCGCGAGGAATGGCGGAAACCGGGCTATGGGAAAGACGTCCGCCCGCTCGCGCTCGGCACCAATACCGATCCCTACCAGCCCGCCGAACGCCGTCTCCGCCTCACCCGCGCCATTCTCGAAGCCGCCCTCGACTTCCGCCATCCGGTGACGATTGTTACCAAATCGGCGGGGATCCTGCGCGATCTCGACCTGCTCGCAGAGCTCGCGGCGAAAAACCTGGCGCGGGTGAGCCTCTCGGTGACTACCCTCGATCGCGACCTCGCCCGCATCATGGAGCCGCGCGCTGCGACGCCGTCCCGACGGCTGGAAGCGCTGCGCGCCCTGCGGGAGCGGGGCGTTCCGGCGGGCATCCTCTACGCCCCCGTCATTCCGGGATTGAATGACGAGGAGCTCGAGTCGGTGCTCGCCGCCGCCCGCGACAATGGCGCCGCCTTCGCGGGCTGGGTGCTGCTCCGCCTGCCGCACGAGGTGAAGGACCTCTTCCGCGTCTGGCTCGAGACCCATCTTCCCGCCCGCGCCCCCCGCGTGCTCGGCCTCCTCGGCGCCTGCCGCGGCGAGGGGCTCAATGATCCCCGCTTTCATCACCGGATGCGCGGAGAGGGGGTCTATGCCCGCCTGATCGCTCAGCGTTTCCGCCGGGCGAGCACGCGGCTCGGCTTCGAGGCGCCCCCGCCGCTCGCCTGCGACCTCTTCGCCCCGCCCGGCGAAAGGCGGCAACTCGCCTTTCCCCTCGATTGAGAGGAGAATGCCATTGCGTTTCGAGGTAAGGCGCGAGACGACCTTAGGCGCCGCGCCGGTGGAAGCCGTGAGGCTGGGAAACGCCGCCGACCGGTGAGACGAAGATCCTCTCGATACCCCTTTGCTGGCGGGAGGCGCGATTAGGCCGTCTTCTGGCGCTTGGGGCGGATGAAGAAGCGGGCGAGGCGGGCGAGCCGCGGCATGATCATCGGCTTGGCAAGGCGCGGATCATAGCCCGAAAGGCGTCGATCGTTCTCGGCGAGGCAAACATCGAGCAGCGTGCCGAGATCGAGCTCGCCCACTACCGCTTCCGAGCCCTTGGCGGTGAAATTGGCATCCTGCTTGCCGCCTCCCACGTCCCGCGCCACGCCGATCCGCTCCCAGATCAGATAGGCCCACACCCAGAGCGTCTTGAGCCAGAACCAGGGCCGCCGCCACCAGGGCATGGTGCGGTGATACCACTTCACCCAGTTGTTGAAGAAGAGGATGTGGCGGCCCTCCTCCTGGATCACCGGCTCGAAGGTCTCGACCAGTTCGGGCGGGAAAAAGCCCGAGCGGCGGGCGAGTTCGAAGAGGCCGAAGGCGAAGAAACTGTCGATGCACTCGGAATAGCCGGTGACCAGCCAGCCCCATTCCGGATCGCGCGGCTCGACATAGGGCGGCTCGGGGGCGAGCGTGATGCCGTAGGCGGCGACGAGATGGGAGAGCACCTCCTTGTGGCGGTTCTCCTCGAAGGCCATGCGCTCGAAAGCGCTGCGCAGCGGCTCGATGGTGATGCGGCGGGCGAAGCTCTGGATGCGGAGCCGGGCCCGCCCCTCGGTCTGCACCGCGATGTCCCAGAAGGGGAGATTGACCAGACGCTCGCGCGCCGCGTCATCGAGCTTGGGCCAGACGATGACCGAGGGTTTGTAAGGGTTGAAAGTCTCGAGCAGCATGCGGCAGAACATCCGCATGTATTCCTCGTCGCGCGGCCTGAGCGGTCCCTCGACCGGATAGGTCCAGAAGCGGGCGGCGTGATCGGCGGCGGCAATGAGGGCGCTTTCGGACATGGCTCAACTCATGCTGGTTTGCGCAAATGGAGTCCGTGAAAAGACGGGCTCAGAACGAAGCGGGAAGAGGTGGGGCGAGCGATGGGACTCGAACCCATGACATCCAAGACCACAACCTGGCGCTCTACCAACTGAGCTACGCCCGCCATGTCGGCAACGCTCTAAGCCGATCGGGCCCCATCCGTCAATCGGGCGAGCGGTGCGCCCTCGCGCCCTTTCGCCTTGCTGAAATGCCGGGCGAGCCGGACGAGCGCTTCCGCGATCCGCGCCTCGTCCTTGCAGAAGGCGAAGCGGACGAAGTGGCGGGGCGGATCATTCTCGTAGAATGCCGAGAGAGGAATCGGGCTCACCCCTGCCGCTTCGGTGAGATAGCGGCTGAAGGCGACGTCGTCGCCCGTGAAGCCGAGCGGCGCGAAGTCTGCCACCAGGAAATAGGTCCCCTGGCTTGGCAGCACCTCGAAGCCGAGCGCGGCGAGCCCCGCGGCGAGGCGGTCGCGGCGGCGGGCGAGGCTTTCGGCGAGCCCCGCGAAATAGGCATCCTCCTTGGCGAGCCCCATCGCCACCGCCTTCTGCAGATTGGGGGGCGTGGTGAAGGTGAGGTTCTGGTGGGCCTTGGCGATCACCGAAGCAAGCGGAGCGGGGGCGGTGACGTAGCCCACCTTCCAGCCGGTGAGGCTGAAGGTCTTGCCCGCGCTGCCGATTCGGACGGTGCGCTCCCGGAGACCGGGAAGGCTCATCAGCGGGATGTGGCACGCGCCGTCGAAGACGATGTGCTCATAGACCTCATCGCACACCGCATAAGCGTCATGGCGCTGCATGAGCGCGGCGATGAGGGCGAGTTCGTCGCGGCTGAACACCTTGCCGGTGGGGTTCATCGGGGAGTTGAGGAGGATGAGCTTGGTGCGGGGGCCGAACGCCGCTTCAAGCGCGCTCCGCTCGAGCCGCCAGTCCGGGGGTTCGAGGCGGACGAGGCGGGGGATGGCGCCCACCAGCCGCACCACGGGGAGGTAGGTGTCATAGAGCGGCTCGATCAGCACCACTTCATCGCCCGGATCGAGGAGGGCGATGAGGGAGGCGGTGATCGCCTCGGTTGCCCCGGAGGTGACCACCACCTCCCGCGCCGGATCGACCTCGATCCCGTAAAAGCGCCGGTTGGCGGCGGCGACGGCCTCGCGGAGCTCGGCAAGGCCGGTGAGCGGCGGATACTGGTTGGAGCCGGAGGTGAGCGCTTCGGCGGCGGCGGCGATGATGTCGGCCGGGCCGTCGGTATCGGGGAAGCCCTGGCCGAGATTGATCGCGCCCTTTTCGGCGGCAAGCGCCGACATCACGGTGAAGATGGTGGTGGGGAGGGGGGCGAGCAGAGCGTTGAGAGGCTTCATGGCAGGGGTTCCGCAGCAAGGAACGCAGAGCGATGGCGGGGCCGGCTGAAAGCGGCGCGGGGAGGGGAGCTTATCGGCAGGATGACGCGAAAAGGCAAGGGAGCGGCGCAGCGCGGCGGCCGCTCTGCCCAAAAACGAGGCATTTCGCCTCTTTTCTCGTCATATGCACCGTGGTTTCGTGGAGGAATGCCGGGCAATCACCCCTTGACACCATGCCCGCGCCTTTGGCACGAGCCGTGCTTGGGTCCTGGACGCAGGGTCTTGGCAGCAGGGTAACGGACGGCCGCTTTGCGGACGGCCCGGGACAGGCTAGGAACGGACCGGCCGGGAGGATGACCCCCCGCCTGCGACGTGGGAATGGACGGAGCCATGAAAAAGATCGAGGCGATCATCAAGCCTTTCAAGCTCGACGAAGTCAAAGAGGCGCTTCACGAAGTGGGGCTCCAGGGCCTGACCGTGGTCGAGGCCAAGGGGTTCGGTCGGCAGAAAGGCCACACCGAGCTCTACCGCGGGGCCGAATACGTCGTCGATTTCCTTCCCAAGGTGAAAATCGAGGTCGTCTGCAGCGACGACATGGTGGACCGGGTGGTCGAGGCCATCGTCAATGCGGCGCGCACCGGCCGCATTGGCGACGGCAAGATTTTCATCAGCAACGTCGAAGAGGTCATCCGCATCCGCACCGGAGAAAAGGGCGACGCGGCCCTTTGACGGGCCGTCGGTCCTGCCGTTTCGCTCCTCGCGCCAGGAGGTTTCCTGCTCGCAACGAGCATCAACCCTCGTCAACAACCGTCTCCAGTCAAGTCTCCAGTCAGTAAAAGGAACATTGCAGACCATGGCCAAAAAAACCTCGGGCGCCGCAGACGGCGTCGAAAAAGTGCTCGACATGATCAAGGAGCACTCGGTCGAATTCGTCGATCTCCGCTTCACCGACCCGCGCGGCAAATGGCATCACACCGCCCAGCATGTCTCCACCATCAATGAGGAGACGCTGGAGGAAGGGATCATGTTCGACGGCTCCTCGATCGCCGGCTGGAAGGCGATCAACGAGAGCGACATGATCCTCATGCCCGATCTCGAGACCGCGGTGATGGATCCCTTCGCCGCCAAGCCCTCGCTCGTGCTGTTCTGCGACATCATCGAGCCCTCGACCGGCCAGCCCTATCACCGCGATCCGCGCAGCACGGCGAAGAAGGCGGAGGCCTATCTCAAGGCGAGCGGCATCGGTGATACCGCCTTTTTCGGGCCGGAAGCGGAATTCTTCGTCTTCGACAACGTGAAGTTCGGCACCGGCGGCAATTTCGGGATGTATCAGCTCGACTCAATCGAGGGTCCGCAGGCCTCGCTCAAGGACTATCCCGAAGGGAACATGGGGCACCGGCCGCAGGTGAAGGGCGGCTACTTCCCGGTCCCGCCGGTGGACAGCGAGAGCGATCTCCGCGCCGAAATGCTCACCACCATGGCCGACATGGGGGTGGTGGTCGAGAAGCACCACCACGAGGTGGCGCAGTCCCAGCACGAACTCGGCGTCAAGTTCGGCCCGCTGGTGCGCATGGCCGACAACATGCAGATCTACAAATACTGCATCCACAACGTCGCCCACAGCTACGGCAAGACGGCGACCTTCATGCCGAAGCCGATCTACGGCGACAACGGCTCGGGCATGCACGTGCACCAGTCGCTGTGGAAGAACGGCAAGCCGCTCTTCGCCGGCAACGGCTATGCCGATCTCTCCGAGACGGCGCTCTATTACATCGGCGGCATCATCCGCCACGCCAAGGCGCTGAACGCCTTCACCAACCCCACCACCAACAGCTACAAGCGGCTGATCCCGGGCTTCGAGGCCCCGGTGCTGCTCGCCTATTCGGCGCGCAACCGCTCCGCCTCCTGCCGCATTCCCTATGCGACGAGCCCGAAGGCGAAGCGAGTCGAGGTGCGCTTCCCCGATCCCTCCGCCAACCCCTATCTCGCCTTCGCCGCCATGCTGATGGCCGGGCTCGACGGGATCCGCAACAAGATCCATCCCGGCGATCCGATGGACAAGGACCTCTACGACCTCCCCCCCGAGGAGCTGAAGGGCATCCCCACCGTGTGCGGCTCGCTGCGTGAGGCGCTGCAGGCGCTCGAGGCGGATCACCAGTTCCTGCTCGAGGGCGACGTGTTCAGCGAGGACTTCATCGCGAGCTATATCGAGCTCAAGTGGAACGAGGTGTATCGCTTCGAACACACCCCGCATCCGGTCGAGTTCGAGATGTACTACTCGGTCTGAGCCGCGAACGCTTTCCAGAGAGGCTGCGAAGAACCCTCCCCCCGGCGGGGGAGGGTTCTTTCTTTTGGGGCTCGCAGCTTTCCGGCTCGAGGGGTGCTGCGGCCTGCCGCCCTCTTTCGCCGGAGAAGCAGGGCAGAAAAAATCCCCAGAAGAAAAAATCCCCAGAGAAAAAAATCCCCGTAGGAAAAAAACCTTGCCTCGTTTACCGGGGATTCACCGATTGCCGCCTATACCGAGCTTCGGGAGCCTAAAGGGTGAGGAGGTTTTTGCCGTGAAGAGACTCCGCGAAGCGCCGCTTGCCATACGCATCTCGGTCATCGCCGCGACGGCGTTCATCGCGCTGATCGCCATCGCGACACTCGCCATGGTCGAGCAATATCACGAAATGCGCGTCGCCCGCATCAACAAGCTCCGCGCCGTGACCGAGATGGCGCTCTCGATGGCCGCCAACCTCGAAAAGAAGGTCGAGGCGGGCGAGATGACGCGTGATCAGGCGCTCCGCGCCTTCCGCGACGCCGTCCGCCCGCTCCGCTTCGATGATGGCACCGGCTACATCTTCGCCTATGGCATGGATGGCATGACCCTCATTCTCGGCCCCACGCCGGAAATCGAGGGCACCAACCGGCTCGCGGCAAAGGATGCCAAGGGCGTTCCTTTCGTCCAGGAGGAGATCCGGGTGGCCAAGGCGGGCGGCGGGACGCTCACCTACTGGTACCCGAAGCCCGGCGGAAAAGTAGCCCTTCCCAAGCTCAGCTACGTCGCCCCCTTCACGCCCTGGAACCTGCTGGCCGGCGCCGGGATCTACATCGACGATCTCAATGCCGCGCTCTGGGCCAAGCTCTGGCACTTTGGCCTCATCCTCCTCGCCGCCCTCCTCGTCTCCGCCTTCCTCACCTGGCTCGTCGGCCGCTCGATCACCCGCCCGCTCGCCCTCCTGCAACGGCGCATGGTAAGCCTCGCCCGCGGCGATCTCGACACGCCCATCCCCGGCGACCAGCGCGCCGACGAAGTGGGCGAGATGGCGCGCGCGGTCGAAGTGTTCCGCCAGAACGCCGTCGAACGGGCCGCACTGCGCGCCGAACAGGAGCGTCTTGCCGCCCAGGCCGCGGAAGAGCGGCGGCGCGCCCGTCTGGAGCTCGCCGAGCGGTTCGAGCAAAGCGCCGGGACCATCGTGACCGCCGTGGCCGATGCGGCGGGCGCCATGCAAGGCACCGCGCACCGGATGAGCGGCGTGGCTGCGCAGGCCTCGCAGCAGACGGCCGCAGTGGCGAACGCCGCCAGCGAGGCCAGCCGCAACGTGCAGACCGTCGCCGCCGCCACCGAGGAGCTCAGCGCCTCGATCAGCGAAATCACCGCCCTCGTCAGCCGCTCGGCCGAGACCGCCGCCCGCGGCGTGGCGGAAGCGCGCCGCACCGACGAGACGGTCAAGAGCCTCACCGAAAGCGCCCAGAAAATCGGCGACGTCGTCATGCTGATCCAGACCATCGCCGCCCAGACCAACCTGCTCGCGCTCAACGCCACCATCGAGGCGGCGCGGGCCGGGGAGGCGGGCAAGGGGTTCGCCGTCGTCGCCTCCGAAGTGAAGCAGCTCGCCACCCAGACCGCCCGCGCCACCGAGGAGATCGCCGCCCAGATCGCCACGATCCAGGGAGCGACCGGCGAGGCGGTCGCCGCCCTCCGCCCCATCCGCGGGATGATCGGCCAGATGAGCGAGGCAGCAACCAGCATCGCCGCGGCGATCGAGGAACAGGGGGCGGCGACGCGCGAGATCGCCGGCAACGTCGCCCAGGCCGCTCAGG
>KN173881.1:22612-23863 GCA_000759655.1 Acidicaldus organivorans
GCACCGAACTCGTCTCCGCCACCATCAGCGACGTGGCACGGAGTTCGAACGAGGTGGGAACGGCCGCGGAGGACGTGCTGCAGGCGGCGACCGCCCTCTCGAGCCAGGCCGCCACGCTGCGTCGCGAAATCGAAGGCTTCCTGGCGAGCCTCCGCGCCGCCTGAGCTCCGTTCCCGCCAAGTCCCGAAAAGACACCCGAACCGGGGGAGGGGAAACCCTCTCCTGGTTCCTTGCGCGTCACGCACCAAGTGCCGCGCGCAGCGTCTCGGCCTCGATCAGGAACCTCCCGGGACGGAGCGCGGCGAGTGTGGCGGCCGCGGCGGCGATCCGCGCCGCCTCGCCCAGCGGAAGATTGGCGGCGAGTGCGGCGGCGAGCGAGGCGAGCACCGCATCCGTCACCCCGAAGAGATCGAGCTCGGCCTCGGGAAAGGGAAAATGGCCAACCTCGCCCTCCTTGGTCACCAGGCTCAGGCCAAGCGAGCCGCGCAGCGCCAGCACCGCGCCAAACCCGTAACGCTCGGCGAGTACCCGGGCTGCGGTGACCAGTTCGGTATCCCGCTGCACCGGAAGGCCGGTAGCGAGCGCGATCTCACCTGCCGTCGGCAGCACTACATCCGCCCCGGCGAAACGGGCGAGATCCCCGTTCGAGGGATCGACCAGGACGCGGCGGTCGAGCTCGCGGGCCAGCGCGATGAGGTCCCCGGCCAGACCGTCGATCAACACCCCCTTGCCGTAATCGGAGAGCACGGTGAGCGAGGTGGCGAGAATGGCGTTGCGGGCGATCTTGAGCAGGCGGCGGCCAACCTCGGGGCCGATCGGGGTGGCCTGCTCGCGATCGGCGCGGAGGAGGTGGTGATGCCCGGCGATGTAACGGGTCTTGCGCGTCGTCCGCCGTCCTTCCTCGACGAGGAGCCAGGGTTCGATCCGCGTCTCCTGCCCGATCAGGCCGGTGAGCTCCGAACCCGCCCCATCGTTGCCGACCACCGAGATGAACGCCGCCGCCGCGCCGAGCGCGGTGAGGTTGCGCACCACGTTCGCGGCTCCTCCCGGCAGATCCTCCTCGCGCTCGATGAGGAGGACGGGCACCGGCGCCTCCGGGCTCAGCCGCTCGGCCCGGCCGTAAACGTAGCGGTCGAGCATCGCATCGCCAATGACGAGCACGCTCACCCGCTGGAAACGCTGGAACGCGGTCGTCCAGTCGGCGGAGCTTTTCGCGGCAGGGCTCATGAAACTGGGCTACCCATCTCCGTC
>KN173882.1:0-3194 GCA_000759655.1 Acidicaldus organivorans
GTGCTCGCCGCCGAGGCGGCGCGCCGCGCCGGGGCGGGGATGGTCCGCCTGCACGCCGAGGCGCCCTTCCCGCCCCCCGCTCCCGGCCTCATCGTGACGCCCGAGCCTCCGCCGCAGAACGCCGTCCTCGTCGCCGGGCCCGGCCTCGGCATCGCCCGCGCCCGCGCCCTCCTCCCCGCCCTCCTCGCCCAGGGTCAGCGGTTGGTTGCCGATGCCGACGCCCTCACCGCCTTCGCCGACACCCCCGAAGCGCTGCGCGGGGCAACCGTGCTCACCCCGCATGAGGGAGAGTTCGCCCGCCTCTTCGGGCCCATCGGCGCCGACCGTCTCGCCGCGGTGCGCCAGGCGGCGGCCCGCATCGGCGCGGTGGTGCTGCTCAAGGGCCCGAGCACGGTGATCGCCACCCCCGAGGGCGAGGCCGCGATCAGCGTGAGCGGGCCGCCGAGCCTCGCCACCGCCGGGAGCGGAGACGTGCTCGCCGGCATCATCGCCGCCCTGCTGGCCCAAGGGATGCGCCCCTTCGCGGCGGCGCTCGCCGGGGCGTGGCTGCACGGGCGGGCCGCCGTCCGCGCCCCCGCCCCACTCATCGCCGAGGACATCGCAGCCCACCTCGCTCCCGCCCTCAGTGAGGCGCGCGCGCTTCAGGAGAGCGCCAGACAGGAATGACAAGAAAGGGATGACAAGAGAGGGATGACAGGGGCGTAAGCGGCGCCTTATGTTGAGCACATGCACCCCGCTCGAGGAGGTCACCGATGAGTGAGCCGGTCCGTCATCCGCCCCACGCCCCCAACCTGTTCGACCGGGCGCTGCGGCGCATCACCACCGTCTGGCGCGACATGGCCTCCGCCGTCGGCCGCGACGAGGACGAGAGCATCGAGGCGCAGATGCAGGCCTGCCTTGCCGGGCGCGGCGGCGAGGTGAGCGCGCGCAACCGGGCGGCCAAGCTCGCCGAGACCTATCTCGGCCTCGATGCGGCGGGCCAGGTCGAGTTCCTGCGCACGCTCGCCCGTTTCGATGCCGATCCGGAGGCGATCACGGCAGCCTTCGCAGCGTGGCAGAAAGCGGAAACGCCCAAGGCGAAGGTCAAGGCGCGCGAGGCCTTGCGCCGCGCGCTCACCCCACCCCGGGCGCGGCTCCTTACCCAGTTCACCACCATCCCCGACGGAATGAAGTTCCTCGTCGATCTCCGCGCCCGCCTTCTCGACCTCGGGCGCGAGGATGCCGAGCTCGCCGGGCTGGAGAGCGATCTCAAGCACCTCCTCATCTCGTGGTTCGACTTCGGCTTCCTCGAACTTCAGCGCATCGACTGGACGAGCCCCGCCCTCCTGCTCGAGCGTCTCGTCGCCTATGAGGCAGTGCACGAGATCCGCTCGTGGCGTGACCTCAAGAACCGGCTCGATGCCGACCGGCGCTGCTACGCCTTCTTCCATCCGCGCATGCCGCTCGAGCCGCTCATCTTCGTCGAGGTGGCGCTCACCGAGGGGCTCGCCGGGAACGTCCAGAAACTGCTCGATCCCAAGGCGCCGGTGCTCGATCCCAAAAAGGCCGATACCGCGATCTTCTACTCGATCAGCAACTGCCAGCGCGGCTTGAGCGGCATCAGTTTCGGCAATTTCCTGATCAAGCGGGTGGTCGAGCTCCTCTCCCAGGAGTTCCGCAACCTCGAGACCTTCGCCACCCTCTCGCCGATCCCGGGCTTCGCCGCCTGGCTCGCCGAGGCGCTCGCGGGCGAGGCCCCGCTCCTTCCCGAGCACGAGGCGGAGGCGCTCCGCAAGGCGCTCCCCGGCGAGGGGCGGGCCGAGGCGAGGCTCGCCGCCGCACTCGGCCAGGCGGGGTGGTGGCGCGATGCGGCGCTGGCGCGCGCGCTCGAGGCCCCGCTGGTCAAGCTCTGCGCCCGTTATCTGCTGCTCGAGCACGCCCCCCAGGATCCGAAGCGGGCGCGCGATCCGGTGGCCCATTTCCACCTCTCCAACGGGGCGCGCATCGAGCGGATCAACTGGCTCGCCGACACCTCGGAGCGGGGGCTTCGCCAGTCCCACGGGCTGATGGTCAACTATCTCTACGACCCGGCAAAGATCGAGTCCTATCACGAGGACTATGCCGGAAGCGGCAAGCGCAACGCCTCGACCGCGGTGCGCAAGCTCGCCCGCGGCTGGCACTGAGCTCAGGGAAGGAGACCGCCGGAAGGCCAAACGGAAACGCCCGGCGCGGGGGGCGGCGCCGGGGCGTGGTGGCTCGACCGTTCAGCGAAGGATCAGGACGCGGCAGGTGTTGCGGCGCGGCGGGCGCGGTCGAGCCGGCGGCGGATCTCGCGCGCTTCGGGCGGAAGCTTCGTCATTGGCGTCGAGAGCAGGAACGCATCCAGCCCGCCATGACGCTCGAGAGTGCGCAGCGCCCGCGGCGTGAGGCGGACCCGCACATCGACGCCAAGGATCTCGGAATGGAGCGCCGCCCGCTGCAGGTTGGGCAGGAAACGGCGGCGCGTCTTGTTGTTGGCGTGGCTGACGTTATGGCCGGTCAGCACGCTCTTGCCGGTGATGTGGCAACGGCGCGACATGGAACCTCTCCGCTGAATTGGGCCCGCACGGGGGCGTCGCCGAGCGCTTAAGGGGATTGGGCTGCCCCGTCAACCTCGTCATCCGTCAACCTCATCAACCCTTCAGTCATCGCCCATCAGCCTCGCGCCGCGACCTCAGGCCCCCAACCTCAGGCCCGGACCTCACGCATCGACCTCGAGCGGGTGATGGGCGGTCTCGGGGGCGAGCCAGATGAAGGGAAGCCCCACCAGATAGATGAGGGCGATCGCGGCGAGCGCCAGCGGATAGGCCCCCAATGCCTTGACCATCAGCCCGACCAGGCTCGGCCCCGCCGCGCCGAGCA
This sequence comes from Acidicaldus organivorans, assembly GCA_000759655.1. Classification (GTDB taxonomy): domain Bacteria; phylum Pseudomonadota; class Alphaproteobacteria; order Acetobacterales; family Acetobacteraceae; genus Acidicaldus; species Acidicaldus organivorans. Next base: position 2,881 of record KN173882.1, read on the forward strand.
AACGGCCGAGGCTGAAGGCGAAACCGGCCCCCGCCGCCCGCGCCCCGGGCGGGAAGAGCTCGGGAAGCCAGATCGTATAAAGCGCGAAGACGCCGTTCGAGAAAAAGCCGAGCAGGGGAAGGATGAAGAAGAAGAGATCGATCCGCCCCCAGAGCGCGGCGATCCCCCCATAGCCCAGCACATCGACCAGGAAGGCGCCGGCGAAGAAGAGTGCGGCGGTGCGCCGCCGCCCGCCGAGGATGCGGGTGAAGGCAGGCATGAAGAAACAGCCCAGCACCGTCCCGCCATGGATGAGGAGCCCCGCCAGGGAAGCG
>KN173882.1:3454-3535 GCA_000759655.1 Acidicaldus organivorans
AGTGGCTGGTGATCATGGTCGGGACCCAGTAGGTCGAGGACCAGAGGCCGAGGATGATCGCCGCCATCATCGCCGCGGCGA
>KN173882.1:3609-5887 GCA_000759655.1 Acidicaldus organivorans
CCCAGGAACGGCGGGCGAGCGCCCCGAAGAGGAGGGTGCGAATCGGCACCACCTGCCGGGGGCGGCGCACCGGCCGGTCGCGCACCGCAAGGCGCAGCACGAGGACGAAGAGGGCGGGGGCGGCGCCCACCAGGAAAAGCCCGCGCCAGCCGCTCCAGGGAAGGAGGAAGGAAAGCGCCGTTCCCGCGAGCAGCCCGGCCGGGGTTGCGGTATGGAGCCAGCCCGCAAGCCGCACCCGCATCGCTTCGGGGACGTTTTCCTGCAGGAAGGGCGTGCCGGCGATCCACTCGCCGCCCACCCCGAACCCGGCGAGGAACCGGAAAAGAGCGAAGAGGGCGAGCGAGGGGGCGAGACCGCACAAGGCGGTGAACAGCGAATAGGTGAGAATGGTGAGCGCCATCACCCGCACCCGCCCCCAGCGGTCGGCGAGCACGCCCCACAGCATCGCCGCCGCCCAGCCCACCATGAAGAGCGAGAACATCACCCCGCCCGCCACCGCGATCGCGCCCGGGCTCGGCGTGCGGCCCGAGGCGGCGAGAAGCTCGGAGAGAGCGGGGACGATCACATAGACGTAGAGCGAGCTGTCCATCCCGTCGAGCATCCAGCCGGTCCAGGCGAGCCAGAAGACGCGCCCCGGCGGAAGTGCCGCGTTTTTCTCTGCCGCCACCCTCTCCTCCCCTTTCCCTCTCACGGGCGCCGCATGGACCTTGAGCTTGCCCGCCGGGAGGCGAGGCGGAAAGATGGGAGCGGAAAGAGGGAAAGGCGCCCCGGCGGGAGAGGACAGACGAGGCCGGGGCAGGGAGGAGACGATGGCCGGGACAGAGGCGTTGGAGATCTTCAAGCTTCCGGGCAAGGTCGCGGTGATCACCGGCGGGGCGAACGGGATCGGCTGGGCCACCGCCCAGTTGATGCTGGCGGCGGGCGCGCGCGTGGCGATCTTCGACCGCGACGCCGCCCATCGCCGCGAGGACGCAGCGCGGGCGGAGGGCAGGCTCAGCCTGCACGCGCTCGACGTCACCGACGAGGCCGCGCTCGAGGCAGCGTGCGATGCGGTGATCGCCGCCCATGGCGGGCTCGACATTCTGGTGGCCGGCGCGGCGACGGTGGTCCGCGCCCCCACCCTCGAGCTCTCCCGCGCCGACTGGGAGCGGGTGATCGGGGTGAACCTCACCGGCGCCTTTCTCTCCGCCCGCGCCGCGGCGCGGCGGATGATCGCGCGCCAGACGGGGGGCGCGATCGTGCTCATCGCCTCGATCATGGGGCTTTCGGGCGGCGGGCTCTACCCGAACGTGTCCTACCAGACGAGCAAGGGGGGCGTGGTCAATCTCACCCGGGCGCTCGCCGTGGAATGGGCAAAGGCGGGCGTGCGGGTCAATGCGGTGGCGCCGACCTATACCCGCACCGAGTTCATCCGCCCCCTCCTCGACAATCCCGAGCTCATGGCCCGCATCGCGGCGATGACGCCGATGGGCCGGCTGGCCGAGCCCGAGGAAGTGGCGGCCGCCATTCTCTTCCTCGCCTCGCCGGCGGCCGCGATGGTGACCGGGCACGTGCTCGCCGTCGATGGCGGCTTCCTCGCCCAATAGGCGCTACCCAGTAGACGCTACTCAATAGGCGCTGCCCCTCAGGCGCGGTCCCGCCGGCCTCACCCCGGGGGACGCTTCGCTTCCTCGACTTCAGCCCGCTTGGTGCGGTAGCGGAGGCTCCGCGCATGGGCCTCGAGCCCTTCCGCCTCGGCGAGCCGGATGGCGGCGGGGGCGAGTGCGGCGAGCGGGGCGGGCTCCGCAGCGGCAAGCCAGGTGGTGCGCTTGAGGAAATCGAATACCGAAAGCCCCGAGGCGAAGCGGGCGCTCCCCGAGGTGGGGAGCACGTGATTGGGCCCCGCGATGTAATCGCCGAGCGCCTCGGGACAGTAGGCGCCGAGGAAAACCGCCCCCGCATGGCGCACCCTCGCAAACAGCGCCTCCGCCTCGGCGGCGATGATTTCGAGATGCTCGGGCGCGATGCGGTCGATCAGGGGAAGCGCCTCGGCGAGATCACGCACGATCACCGCCGCGCCATGCCGCCTGAGCGCCTCTTGGGCGATCGCGGCGCGCGGCAGATGGGCAAGCTCCGCGGCGAGCGCGGCGCGATCGCCCAAGAGGCGCTCAGGCGGCATGGCGCGGCGGCGACCTCCTCAGCGAGGTCATCGGAGTCGGTGAAGAGGAGGGCCTGGGCGTTCTCGTCATGCTCGGCCTGGGCGAGGAGGTCGATCGCAACGAGCCGCGGATCGGCCCCG
>KN173882.1:5959-6279 GCA_000759655.1 Acidicaldus organivorans
CGCCCGGCGAGCACCACCACCTCGGAGGGCCCGGCGATCGCATCGATGCCGACCTCGCCTGCGACCTGCCGTTTCGCTTCCGCAACATAGGCGTTGCCGGGACCGACGATCCGGTCAACCGGAGCAAGCTCCCCCGCGCCATAGGCGAGCGCGGCCACCGCCTGCGCCCCGCCCACCCGCCAGACCTCGCGCACTCCGGCATGATGGGCCGCAGCCAGCACCAGCGGGGCGACCTCGCCCCTTGGGGCGGGGACGGTGATGACAATGCGCTCCACCCCGGCGAGCCGGGCGGGGATCGCGTTCATCAGCACCGAGGAGGG
>KN173882.1:6482-7698 GCA_000759655.1 Acidicaldus organivorans
AGCGCAGACCCAAGGTGAGCCCGGTCTCGTCGGTGTAGGAGAAGCTCTCGGGGAGCTGGCGGCGGTGAAAGTCCTCGATGCGGCGGGCGGCAAGCGCGATCGCCTCGCGGAGGTCGGGGGGGGTCGCCTCCCAGGCTGCCGCGAGCTCGGCCTCGCTCACCCGGAGCGGCGGATGGGGCGGGGTGAAGCCGTCGAAGCGGGCGGTGAAGCGCTCGAGCGCGGCCATTCCTTCCGCGCGCACGGCGGCGATGATCGCCGCGACCTCCTCGCGCACCCGCGCCGCCGTCTCCGCTCCCTGGCGGGCGAGTGCTGCGAATTCCGCCGCGAAGCCGGGATCGGAAAGGCGGAGGCGGCGGATCATGGCGCCCCCTCCTCGCCGAGCGCCTGGCGGAAGCGCTCGATCCAGGCGCCCACCCGTTCGGGACGGGTCTTGAGCGCGGTGCGGTTGACGATGAGGCGGCTCGAGACATGGGCGATGGTCTCGACCTCGACCAGGCCGTTCGCCGCGAGCGTGGCCCCGGTCTGCACCAGATCGACGATGAGCGGGGCAAGCCCGAGGCCGGGGGCGAGCTCCATCGCGCCGCTGAGCTCGATGATCTCGGCCTGGATCCCGTGGCGGGCAAAGTGGCGGCGGGTCACGTTCGGGTATTTGCTCGCCACCCGCACCCGTGAGAGGCGATGCGCCTTGATCTCGGGGGCGTCCTTGGGGGCGGCGACCACCAGGCGGCAATGGCCGATGTCGAGATCGAGCGGGGCGTAGATCTCGGGATAGTCGAACTCCATCAGCACGTCCGAGCCGCAGATGCCGAGTGCGGCGGCGCCGAAGGCAACGAAGGTCGCCACATCGAAGGAGCGGACCCGCACCACGTCGAGCGAAGGATCGTCGGTCGGAAAGCGCAGCCGGCGGCTTCCCTCATCGGCATAGTCGGGGGCCGGATGGAGCCCGGCGCGGGCGAGAAGCGGGCCGCATTCGGCGAGGATGCGCCCTTTGGGCAGGGCGAGGATGAGGGGCTTGGCGGCGCGGGACGGCGCCTCGAGGGCGGGGTCGAGCACGGAGAGGGACATGGGCCGGGCTCTAGCACCAACCGGCGGCTTAAGGAAGAGTTGGCGCGGGAAAGAGGTGCCCCCCGGAAATGACCGGATGATGACGCTCAGAGGATGGCGTCGCGGACCGCATCCCCCCGATCGCCATCCCCTCGATCGCCATCCCCCCGAT
>KN173883.1:0-5135 GCA_000759655.1 Acidicaldus organivorans
GGCGGGGGCGGCGGTGGCCTATGCGCTGCTCAACCTCGGCGTGGAGCGCCTCGATCTGATCGATGTCGAGAGGGCGCGGGCGGAGGCGCTCGTTGCGCGGCTCGCCCCTTTCTTTCCCGCAACGCGCCTTGCCGCCTTCACCCCCCACACCCTGCCCGCCCGCCTCGCCGAGGCCTCAGGGCTCGTCAACACCACGCCGGTCGGCATGACCGGCCATGAGGGACTGCCGCTCGATCCGGCGCTGATCGCGCCCCCGCTCTGGGTGGCGGACGTGATCTATTTCCCGCTCGAGACGGCGCTGCTCCGCGCCGCCCGTGCCCGCGGCCTTCGCACCATGAACGGCGCGGGGATGGCGATCCATCAGGCGGCGCAGGCCTTCACTCTCTTCACCGGACGTGCGGCGGACGTCGCCCGGCTCCGCGCCCTCTTTGCTCGCTTCGACGCCCCCGCCTAACATCCCCCCAACATCACGTCCCCGGCATCCCCCGACTGCCCGCTTTCTACCCCGACCCGTTTCGGCAAGACCCAAGGAGGAAACGTCATGACGCCCCACGCCGCGATCGAGCTCCGCCCCAGCCGGGTGCGCTACCTCATGCTCGGCCTGATCGTGATTGCGGTCACCATCAACTATCTCGACCGCGCCATCATCGGCATCGCTGCTCCTGCCATCCGCGAGCAGTTCCACCTCGACGCGGTGGAGCTCGGCTGGGTGTTCTCGGCCTTTTCCTGGTCCTATCTCATCTTTCAGATCCCGGGCGGCATCGCGCTCGACCGTTTCGGCGTGCGTCTGGTCTATGCGGTGGCACTCGCCGGGTGGTCGGCCTTCACCTTCCTCCAGGGGCTTGCCCAGAACATCTGGGTTTTCATCCTCTTCCGGCTCGGGCTCGGCGCCTTCGAGGCCCCCTGTTTCCCGGCCAATTCCAATCTGGTGGCGATGTGGTTCCCGCGCCGGGAACGGGGCCGCGCCATCGGCATCTACACGGCGGCGGAATATGTGGGGCTCGGCTTCCTCAGCCCGCTCTTCTTCTGGATCCTCGCCCACTGGGGCTGGCACTGGCTCTTCCTCATCCCGGGCGCGATCGGGCTGCTCTTCGCCTTCGTCATGTATGGGCTCTACCGCGACCCGCACCAGTCGGCGCGGGTCAACGCGGCCGAACGGCGTCTCATCGAGGAAGGGGGCGGGCTCACCCAGGCGGGGGCGAAGAGCACCCATTTCCGCTGGCCGCTCTTGTTCGCGCTCCTGCGCCAGCGGCGGATGTGGGGGCTGATCGTCGGCCAGTTCGCGGTCTATGCCACCTTCGTCTTCTTCCTCACCTGGTTTCCGACCTATCTCGCCACCGAGCGCCACATGACCTTCCTCAAGATGGGGGTGGTGGCGAGCATCCCCTATATCGCCGGGTTCTTCGGCATCCTGTTCGCAGGGTTCCTCTCCGATTTCCTGGTCGGGCGCGTTCGGCTCGAAGTGGCGCGTAAACTCCCGGTGCTGATGGGGCTGCTGATGGCCTCGACCATCGTCGCCGCCGCCTTCCTCGACAATGACGCGCTGATCATCGGGATCCTCTCCTTCGCCTTCTTCGGCCAGGCGATGTCGTCTTCGGGCTGGACGGTGATCTCGGAAGTCGCCCCCGAAGGCCTGCTCGGGCTGGTGGGCGGCCTGTTCAGCTTCGCCGCCAATCTCTCCGGCGTGGTGATCCCGATCGTGATCGGCCTCATCGTGCAATACACCCACTCCTTCTTCGGCGCGCTCGCCTTCATCGGCGCCATCGCCGCCGTGGGGGCGTTTTCCTGGCTCTTTGTGGTGGGCCCGATCGAGCGGCTCGAAATCAAGGGGCGCGCGGCCGAGGCGCTTCGCGCCACGGCCTCCTGAAGGCGCAGTCTCTCAGGCGAGGCGAAGCTGGGGGTTGTCGAACTCGGGATTGCGCCAGGCGCGGAGCGCTTCGGCCAATCTCGAAGCAAGCTCCCGCTTGGCCGAGGCGCCGAGCCAGATGCCGATCTCTTCGCGCGCGCCCCGCGTCTCGAGCCAGAGGGCGGGGGTGCGGCCCGGGCGTTCGATGAGGCGCACCCGCACCCAGTAGGGATCGAAGCTCCGCTCCTCGCGCCGCCCGCGGCCCAGGGCGCGGATGATGCGGAGCCGCTCCTCGTCAAGGCTCAGGATCTCGTGAAAGGCGCGGCGGCGGCGATAGAGGAACAAAAAGAGGAAGGCGAGCGCCACGCCGAGGCCGGAAAACCCGGCGACCGGCCAGGCGCCCATCGCCCAGGCGAGCCCCGCCATGAAGGCGCTGCCGCCGGCGATCGCCGCTCCGAGAACGACCAGCCCGCGCCGCGTGAGACTTTGCGGCGGCACGATCACCGCCTCGAAGCGGACCGGATGCCGCCTCACCACCTCGTCCATCGTCCTTCCCTCCCCACCCGTGAGGACTCTCTTGCCAAATAGGGCGCGGTCGTGGAAACGCCAAGCATGCCAAGAGGCCAAAACGCCGTATCCGCCCCCAACGCCGCGCCGCCCGCGCCACGCGATATGAGCGCCGAGGCGGTGCGGGGCTTCATGGAAGCGCTGCGGGCGGCCAATCCGGAGCCGCGCAGCGAGCTCCACTATCACGACGCCTTCACCCTGCTCGTCGCCGTGCTGCTCTCGGCGCAGGCGACCGATGCGAGCGTGAACAAGGTCACCCCCGCCCTGTTCACCGCCGCGCCCACGCCGGAGGCGATGGCCGCTCTGGGGGCGGAGGGAATCGGGCGCTTTATCCGCTCGATCGGTCTCTGGCAGAGCAAGGCCCGGCACCTCGCCGAGCTCGCCCGGATTTTGGTGGAAAAGCATGGCGGGAAGGTGCCCTGCGACCGCGAGGCCCTCGAATCCCTTCCCGGCGTGGGGCGCAAGACGGCCAATGTGGTGCTCAACATCGCCTGCGGCGAGCCCACCATCGCCGTCGATACCCATATCTTCCGGGTGGCGAACCGCACCGGTCTCGCCCCCGGCCGCACGCCGCGCGAGGTCGAGGAGGCGCTGCTCCGGCGCCTCCCTCCCGAATTCCACAAGAACGCCCATCACTGGCTGATCCTGCACGGGCGCTATATCTGCACCGCGCGGCGGCCGCGCTGCGAGATCTGTCCGGTGGCGCGTTTCTGTCTCTATGAGGGAAAGACGGCCTCCCCCGAAGGAACCGTAGCCCAGCCCGCGGAACGAAAGCCGAAGCCCGCGCCCGCCCCCGCCTCCGCCGCGGCGAAGGCCGGGGCCACGAAAGTTGCGAAAGCGCGGAAGGCCAGCGGGGAGGCGAGGGGCGTTACAGCCCGCCCCACACCTCGTGCGCGACCTCGACGCAAAGGCTGAGCTTGGCCCATTGCTCGTCCTCGGTGAGGAGATTCCCTTCCTCGGTCGAGGCGAAGCCGCATTGCGGGGAGAGGGCGAGCTGTTCGAGGGGCACGTATTTCGAGGCCGCCTCGATGCGGCGCTTGAGATCATCCTTGCTCTCGAGCGCGCCCGTCTTGGTGGTGACGAGGCCGAGCACCACCATCTTCTTGCCGCGCGGCACGAAGCGGAGCGGCTCGAACCCGCCCGCCCGTTCGGTGTCGTATTCGAGGAAATAGGCATCGACCCCGATCTTGTTGAACAGCACCTCGGCCACCGGCTCGTAGCCGCCCGAAGCGATCCAGGTCGAGCGGAAATTGCCGCGACAGAGATGCATGCTCACCACCATGTCGGCGGGGCGGTCGGCGATGGCGCGGTTGATGAGATCGGCATAGATGTCGACCAGCCCCTCGACATAGTCGCCGCGCGCCTTGAGCGCCGCGATCTGCTCGGGATCGCAGAGATAGGCGAGATTGACCTCATCGAGCTGGAGATAGCGGCAGCCCGCCTCGGCGAAGGCGCGCACCGCGTTCCGGTAGGCCTCGCCGAGATCGGCGAAGAAGAGGCCGAGATCGGGATAGACGTCGCGGTTGATCGAGTTCCGCCCGCCACGGAAATGGAGCACGCTCGGCGAGGGGATGGTCTGCTTGGGCACCGCCGTCTTCACATGGGCGGCGAGGAAGCGGAAATCCTCGATCATCACCGGCTCGCGCCAGGCAACCCGGTCCACCACGCGCAGCGCATGGGGAAGCGTGGCTCCCTTGAAGGCGACCTTCTGCTCGGGCTCATACATCTCGACCCCGGCGAGCCCGGCGAGGAAGTCGAAATGCCAGTAGCGGCGCCGGTATTCGCCATCGGTCGCCGCCTTCAGCCCGATCGCCTCCTGCTTGCGGATGGCAGCGACGATGTGCTCGTCCTCGATGGCACGGAGCTCGGCGCGGCTGATCTTGCCCTCGTAGAACCGGGCGCGGGCGGCGCGCAGCGCGGGCGGACGGAGCAGGCTTCCCACGTGATCGGCGCGGAATGGCGGGCGGTCATGCGGCCTGGATGGGTCTCCCTTCCCCACCGCCCCCGGCCGAATGGCGGGGGCGTGAACGGGGGGAGAGTGATCCGCTCTTGCCAGGGAGGCAAGATCGGCTAGGAGAGAGGCTCCTCAAACGGTGTCCTCCCATGATCCCCTCCCTTCTTGCCGGGCTCGCCGAGCGGGCCCGACGCTCCCCCCGCCTTGTCGCGGGGCTCACCCTCCTTCTCGTCCTGCTCGCCGGGCTCGCGGTCTGGCGGTTCCTCGGCGTCGATACCGACACCGATCACCTCTTTGCCGAACGCCTCTCCTGGCGGCAGCAGGAGATGGAATTCGCCCGCGCCTTTCCCGGCCAGAGCGATCTCCTCGTCGTCGTCATCGACTCGCCCATTCCGGAAGCGGCAGACGCCACCGCCGCCGCGCTCGCCGCCGCGCTCGCGCGCGATCCCGCCCATTTTCGCTCCGTCCGCCGTCCCGACGCCGATCCCTATTTCGACCGCGAGGGGCTGCTCTTCCTCGACAAGAGGGAGCTCTCCCATCTGCTCGACCGCATCGTCGATGCCCAGCCCTTCCTGGGCCAGCTCGCCGCCGATCCCTCGCTGCGCGGGCTTTTTGCCGCGCTCGCCCTGATGGGAACCGGCGTGGCGTCGGGCGAGGCCGATCTTTCCGCCTATCAGGGAGCGCTCAAGGCGTTCCATGAGGCGCTCGCCCAAGCGGCGGCGGGCCATCCGGTGCCACTTTCCTGGGAAACGTTGATCGGGGGCGGCG
>KN173883.1:5225-8858 GCA_000759655.1 Acidicaldus organivorans
AGATCGCGGCGCGCGCCGGACCCTATCGTTTCATCCTGGTCCAGCCGGTGCTCGATCACGCCGCGCTCGCCCCCGCCGCCGAGCCGATCCGCCTCATCCGCGCGCATGCGGCGGCGCTCGACTTCGTCGCCTCCGGCCTCGCCCATGTCCATCTCACCGGGCCGGTCGCCCTCGATGACGAGGAGTTCTCCACCCTCACCCAGGGGATGGTGACCGACACCGCGATCTCGCTCCTCCTCATCACCTGCTGGCTCTTCTTCGCTCTCGGCAGTCTGCGGCTGATCGGCGCGGTGCTCGCCACCCTGCTTGCCGGGCTCGTCCTCACCATGGGTTTTGCCGCGCTCGCGGTCGGCACGCTCAATCTGGTCTCGCTTGCCTTCGCCGTGCTCTTCGTCGGCATCGCGGTCGATTTCGCCATCCAGTTCGCGGTGCGCTACCGTGAGGCGCGTTTCCTCTACGCCGATCACGCTGCAGCGCTGGCCGCGACCGCGCAGGGGCCGGGGGTGCAGATCCTCACCGCCGCCGCCGCCGCCGCGGCCGGGTTCTACGCGTTCCTGCCCACCGATTTCCGCGGCGTGGCCGAGCTCGGCCTCATCGCCGGCACTGGCATGCTGATCGCCTTCGCGGTGACGCTCGCCTTCCTCCCCGCCCTGCTCACCCTCCTCAAGCCCAAGGGCGAGGGGCATGAAGTGGGCATCCGCGCACTCGATCACGCCGAGCGCCTCCTGCTCCGCGTCCGCCTCCCCCTTCTCATCCTTCTCGGCGCGGCGGTGATCGGCGGCGTCCTCGCCCTCTTCCACCTCCCCTTCGATGCCGATCCGTTGCATACCAAGGATCCGCGTGGCGAGGCGATGCGAACCCTCGCCAAGCTCCGCGACGACCCGCTCACCAATCCCTACAGCGCCGACATCCTCGCCCCCGATCTCCCCACTGCCGAGCAGCTGGCCGAAGCGCTCTCCCGCCTGCCGGAGGCGGCCGAAGTGCTGACCCTCTCGAGCTTCGTGCCCGAGGACCAGAAGCCGAAACTCGCCCTCATCGCCGATACGGCGGAGATCATGGCGGCGACGCTCGCCCCGCGCGAGAGCGCCCCGGTCCATCCCGCCGACTTGAGGCTTGCCATCGCCACCGCCGAAGCCGCGCTCAAACCGGCGCTCGCCAAGCTCCCATCCAGTGATCCGCTCGCCCTCAATGCCGGCGATCTCGAGGGGCTGGCGCGGCTTTCGGATGAGGGGCTGATGGCGGCCAATGCCGCGCTCGTCCGCTTCCTTCCCGACGAGCTCGCGCGGCTCCGCACCGCGCTTTCGGCCAAGCCGGTCACCCTCGCCGATCTGCCGCCCTCGATTCTCGCCGATTGGCGCGCCCCCGACGGACGGATCCGGGTCTCGGTCTTTCCCAAGCGCGAGGTCGAGACCAGCGCGGGGCTCGCAACCTTCGTCGAGGCGGTGCGTAAGCTTGCCCCTAATGCGACGGGGAGCGCCGTGGTGATCGTCGAATCGAGCCGGACCATCATCGGCGCCTTCCGCACCGCGCTCGCCGCGGCGCTGATCAGCATCGGCGTCCTGCTCGCCATCGCGCTCAGGCGGGCGCTTTCCGTGCTCCTCGTGCTGGGCACGCTCCTGAGCGGAGCGGCGCTCAGCGCGCTGATCGCCTGGGCGAGCGGGCTTTCCCTCAATTTCGCCAATATCATCGCCCTTCCCCTGCTGCTCGGGGTCGGCGTCTCGTTCAATGTCTATTTCGTGATGAACTGGGGGGCGGGGCGGCGGCGCTTCCTCGGCACCGCCACCGCCCGCGCCGTGCTGTTCTCTGCGCTGACCACCGCGACCGCCTTTGGCTCGCTCGCGCTTTCCCCCCATCCGGGGACGGCCAGTCTCGGCAAGCTGCTGCTGCTCGGGCTGGGGGCGACGCTTTTCGCGACCTTCATCCTGCTCCCCCTCCTGCTCGCGCGCCGGGAAGGATGACGGGACGGGACTGACCGGCGGGTTTAAGGCGGGACAATCAAAAACCGGCGAGAGGGAAAGATCGTAACCAGATCTTCATCCTCTTTTGCGACGCTCCCGCCATGAGCCCTGCCCCTTCGCGAAGACCGAGGCTCCCTCCTGCCGCAAACGGCGCGCGCGACGTCCGTGTCTGGGTCTCGGCCTTGGCCGTGACCTTGCCCGCGCTCGGCTTCATGTCTGCCGCCCGCGCCGCATCACCCCCCGCGCCAGCCGATTGCCCCACCACCCCGGATGAGAGCGCGCCCCCCATCGCGCCGGGCGGCGTCACCCTGCTCCCGGTGCTGCCGGGGGTGGGAATGGCCGCGATCCCGCTCTCGCCCGAAGCGCTGGCGCCCCAAACCTGTATCCCGGCCTCGCCGCCCCTACCGCAGGACGTGCTGCATGGCGATCCCGACGGCAATCTGCTCGATGACCGGGGCCGCGCGGTGCTGGAGGGACCGCCCGGCGATGTGCTGCGCGGGCCCTAGAGGGCCTACGCAGTGTGCTCCCCCTTCTCGGTGCGCGACAAACCCCACGCACGACAAGCCCCGCGCATGATAAGCCCCGCGCACGCAGATCGTGACGCGCACGGCCATTGAAGCGCAGCGCCATCCGCCCTAGCATGGCGCAACTTGCGGGGAGGAGATCCATGCGCGCCCGCCATCTTTCGTCTGCCGTCCGTCCCCCGGCCACGCCGCGCCGGGCCGTGTCCTTGCGCGGGGTTTTCCTCGCGCTCCTGCTCATGGCCCTGCCCTTCTCCCCTCTCCGCGCCCAGGACGAGGAAAACCCGCCGCAGCGGAACGGGAATATCTGGAACTCGATCCCCCATCAGCCCAAGGAGATGGAGGTCGCCCCGGAGGAGCGCGCCCTTGGTGTTGCCCCCTCCGTCCAGCAGGAAAAGGCGCTGAACGAGGAGCTCGACAACATTGGCCGGCAAATGCTGGAAGATGAGAGCGCCCATCCGCCGCGCATCCCCCCGCCCCCGCCCGGCATGGATTGAGAGAAGTGAGGGAGTGAGAGAAGAGGGAGACTGAGAGAAGAACTGAGAGGGGCTGAGAGACCAGGCCCCCGAGAGACCCCGAAAGTGCGCCGCAGCCCCCCGCAACCGCGGCGCGATCCGCCGCTCCGCAATGCCCGCGACACCCTTCCCATCCGGCACGGGAATTGCCACATGGGACGCAAGAGAGATCCCATGTCCCCCTCCCTGCCGCCTGCCTCTTCCTCCGAACGCCTTCTTCCCGAACGCTCCCCGCTGGCCACGCTGGCCACCCTCCTCTCCTGGCTCTGGCCGCGGGGAAACCCCGCGCTCCAGCTCCGCCTCGCCGGCGCCGTCCTCGCCCTCTTCGCCGCCAAATTCGCCACCCTCGCCGTGCCCTGGTTCTATGCCCGCCTCGTCGATCACCTGAGCGGCAAATGGGGCGCGGCCGAAATGCTGCCCTGGGCGCTGCTCGGGGCCTATGGGCTCGCCCGGCTCGGCAGTTCCGCCTTCGCCGAACTGCGCGATGCGCTGTTCGCCGCCGTCCAGCAGCGCACGGTGCGCATGGTGGCGCGCGACGCGCTCGCCCATCTCCTCGACCTTCCCCTCTCCTTCCATCTCGAGCGGCGCACCGGCGCGCTCGCCCGCGCCATCGACCGCGGCATGCGCGGCATCGAGCAG
>KN173883.1:8866-16227 GCA_000759655.1 Acidicaldus organivorans
CGCACGGTGCGCATGGTGGCGCGCGACGCGCTCGCCCATCTCCTCGACCTTCCCCTCTCCTTCCATCTCGAGCGGCGCACCGGCGCGCTCGCCCGCGCCATCGACCGCGGCATGCGCGGCATCGAGCAGGTGCTGCGCTTCTCGATCTTCAACATCCTCCCCACCCTGCTCGAAGTGGCGCTGGTCACCCTGGTGCTCTGGCGCCTCTTCGACTGGCGCTTCGCCGCGCTCACCGTCGGCGCGATCGCGCTCTACGCCGCCTTCACCTTCGTCGTCACCAATTCCCGGGTGCGGCTGCGGCGGACGATGAACGCGACCGATTCGGAGGCGCAGACCCGCGCCCTCGACAGCCTGCTCAATTACGAGACGGTCAAGCACTTCACCAACGAGGCGCATGAGATCGCGCGCTTCGATGCCTCGCTCGCCGCCTATGAGCGGGCGGCGATCCGCTCCCAGCTCACCCTGAGCCTGCTCAATTTCGGCCAGGGGGCGATCATGGCGGCGGGCCTGGTCGGCGTGATGGCGCTCGCCGGGCTGGATGTGGTGGCGGGACGGGCGAGCCTCGGCCGCTTCGTCCTCGTCAACACCTATCTCATGCAGCTCTATCAGCCCCTCAACATGCTGGGCTTCGTCTATCGCGAGGTCAAACAGGGGCTGATCGACATGGAGCACCTCTTCCGCCTGCTCACCACGCCCCGCCCCGTCACCTCGCTCGCCCCCCCGCCTGAGGCGGCGCATCTCGCCGAAAAGGACGCCCCCGCCGCGCTTCGCTTCGAGGACGTCCATTTCGGCTACCAGCCGGAGCGGCCCATCCTGCGCGGGGTGAGTTTCGACCTCGCGCCGGGACGCAAGCTCGCCGTGGTCGGGCCGACAGGGGCCGGGAAATCGACGCTCACCCGCCTCATCCTCCGCTTCTTCGAGCCCAATGCGGGGCGCATCCTGTTCGACGGGATCGACATCCGCGCCCTGCCCGAGTCCGAGCTCCGCCGCGCCATCGGCGTGGTGCCGCAGGATACCACCCTCTTCAACGACACCATCCGCTACAACATCGCCTATGGGAGGCTCGGGGCGAGTGAGGCAGAGATCGAGGCCGCCGCCCGGCTCGCCCGCATCCACGATTTCATCATGTCGCTGCCCGAGGGCTATGAGACGCGGGTCGGCGAACGGGGGCTCAAGCTCTCGGGAGGAGAGCGCCAGCGGGTGGCGATCGCCCGCACCCTGCTCAAGAATCCCCGCCTCCTCATCCTCGATGAGGCGACGAGCGCGCTCGATAGCGCCACCGAACGGGAGATCACCAGCGCGCTCGGCCAGCTCTCGCGCAACCGCACCACGCTCGCCATCGCGCACCGGCTCGCCAGTATCGTCGATGCCGACGAGATCATCGTGCTCGACCGTGGCCGGATCATCGAGCGCGGCACCCATGCCGAGCTCCTTGGCTTAGGCGGGCTCTATGCCGAGATGTGGCGCATCCAGGCCGAGGACCGGGGCGAGAGTGTAGCCTCGCCCCCCGCCTCGCTCGGACTTCCCCCCGCCGCCTGAGGCGGGAAGATGGCTTCAACCGCCCTCAACCCCGGAACAGAACCGATGAAAGGATCCCAGTGATGAGCGAAAACGAAAACGAGGCGAACCTCGAATCCCTCGGCCAGGCCGGGGCGGCGGTCAACAAGACCATCCAGTTCCTGCTCGAGAAGAACTGCGACGAGATGGCGATCGCCTCCGCCCTCTTGGGCGGCGCGCTCGGGCTGCTTGCCCATGCGCTGGACGATGCGGCGATCGTGCGCGTCCTCGAAAACGCCATCGCTTCGGTCAAGGCGGGTGAGCTGCGGCGCATTACCGAGACCAAATAGGTTTTTTTATTTTTTCTTGATGGGGGCGGGCCGAGTTCGAGATGGAATTTTGATCCGCCCTTCCGCCATCCTCCCCCGGTGATCGCCAAGCAACGTCATCGCCGAGCAATGTGATCGTCAAGCGAAACGGGAGTGTCATGGCGGATTTCCTCTTCCTCCTCCTCGGCCTGAGCGGCATCCTGCTGATGGCCGCCTACGCCGCTTTCTGCGCACGGATCTGAACGATGATCGCCCTCATCGCCAGCGGCATCATCGCCTTTCTCCTTTTCATCTACCTCCTCTGGGCGCTGATCCGTCCGGAGGATTTCATCTGATCTTCCCCCATTTCTCCAGTCCCCCTCTCTCTGGCCCCTCTCTCCAGCCCTGCGGGAGCACACGTCATGACCGCCGGCGGTCTTGCCGAAATCACCCTGTTCCTCGTCCTCTCCGTCCTGCTCGCCTGGCCCTTTGGGCTGTGGATCGCCCGGGTGGCCGAGGGCGGGCCCACCCCGCTCGATCCCCTCCTCCGCCCGATCGAACGCGGGATCTACCGGCTTTCTGGCATCGACCCTTCCGCCGGAATGGGCTGGCAGGCCTACACACTCAGCCTGCTCGCCCTCAATGTGCTCCATTTCCTGCTGCTCTATCTCATGCTGCGGCTGCAATATTACCTACCGCTCAATCCCGACCACCTGGCGGGCATGTCGCCGCGGCTCGCCTTCAACACGGCGATGAGCTTCGTCACCAACACCAACTGGCAGGCCTATTCGGGCGAGACCACCCTTTCTCCGGGAAGCCAGATGTGGGGGCTCACCTCCCACATGTTCGTCTCGGCAGCGACCGGTATCGCAGCTGCGCTCGCCTTCATCCGCGCGCTCCGGCAGAATGCGGTGGCCGAGCTCGGCAATTTCTGGGCCGATCTCACCCGGATCACGCTTTACGTGCTGCTGCCCGTGGCGGTGGTGGGGGGGCTGCTCCTCGTTGCGCTCGGCGTGCCGCAAACGCTCGCCACCCACGCCGATGCGACGACGCTCGAAGGGGCGCATCAGACGATTAGCCTCGGCCCCGTTGCCTTCATGGAAGTGATCAAGGAACTCGGCACCAATGGCGGGGGCTATTTCAACGCCAACAGCGCCCATCCCTTCGAAAATCCCTCCGCCCTCACCTCGCTCATCGAAACTTTTCTCATCATCTTCATCCCCTTCGCGCTGACCTTCACTTTCGGGCGGATGGTCGGCGCGCCGCGGCAAGGCTACGCGCTGCTCGCCGTGAGCCTCGTCTTCATCGTGGCCTCGCTCGCCGCGGTGCTCAGCGCCGAGGCGCACGGCAATCCGCTGCTCACCGCGCTCGGGGTCGATCCCCATCTCGGCGACATGGAGGGCAAGGAAGTCCGCTTCGGCATCACGCTCTCCTCCCTCTTCGCGGTCATCACCACCGCCACCTCCTGCGGGGCGGTCAATGCCATGCTCGACAGTTTCATGCCGCTTTCCGGCATGGTGCCGATGTTCCTCATCCAGCTTGGCGAAATCGTCCCGGGCGGCGTGGGCTCGGGGCTTTATGGGCTGCTCGTCTTCGCCCTGCTCGCCGTCTTCGTCGCCGGGCTGATGGTGGGGCGCACGCCGGAATATCTCGGCAAGAAGATCCAGGCGCGCGAGGTCAAGCTCGCCATGCTCGCCGTGCTCATCCTGCCGCTCTCCATCTTGGGCGGGGCGGCGCTGTCGGCCGTGCTTCCCCAGGCGCTCGCCGCGCTCGGCAATGCCGGCCCGCACGGGCTTTCCGAGCTCCTTTATGCGTACACCTCGGCCACCGGCAACAATGGCAGCGCCTTCGCCGGGCTTTCCGCGGACACGCCCTGGTTCGACACCACGATCGGCATCGCCATGCTGCTCGGCCGTTACGCCTTCCTCGTGCCGGTGATGGCGATCGCGGGCTCGCTCGCCGCCAAGGTCAAGCTCCCGCCCTCGGCCGGCACGTTTCCCACCGACGGGCCGCTTTTCGTGGGCCTCCTCGTCGGCGTGATCATCATCCTGGGCGGTCTTCAGTTCATGCCCGCCCTCTCGCTCGGCCCGCTCGCTGAGCACTTCGTGATGCTCGCCGGCAAAACCTTCTGAACCCCCGTGAAGAAAACTCCGTGAAGGATCGGGCCATGTCCACCCAGGCAGACACGCTCTCCCTCTTCGACGGCCGCATCCTGAGCCGCGCCGCGCGCGACGCCTTCGTCAAGCTCAACCCGCTCACCCTGATGCGCAACCCGGTGATCTTCTTCACCGAGGTGGTCTCGGCGCTGGTGAGCGTTCTCGGCGTGGCGGATGCGGTTTCCGGCCGCCCGGCTGGCTTCGAACTCGCCATCGCCCTTTTCCTCTGGCTGACCGTGCTCTTCGCCACTTTCGCCGAAGCCGTGGCCGAGGGACGCGGGCGGGCGCGCGCCGAGAGCCTCCGCCGCACCCGCACCGAAACGATCGCCAAGAAACTCGCCGACCCCAAGGATCGCCGCCGCTATACCAAAATCCCCGCCACCGAGCTTCGCGCGGGCGATGTCGTGCTGGTCGAGGCGGGCGATCTCATTCCCTCCGACGGCGACGTCATCGAAGGCATGGCGAGCGTCAATGAGAGCGCCATCACCGGTGAATCAGCCCCCGTCATCCGCGAGGCCGGCGGGGATCGCAGCGCCGTCACTGGCGGCACGCTGGTCGTCTCTGACTGGCTCGTCGTGCGCATCACTGCCGAGCCGGGCTCGACCTTCCTCGACCGCATGATCCGCCTGGTCGAGGGGGCGGAGCGGCGCAAGACCCCGAACGAGATCGCCCTCGACATCCTGCTCGCCGGTCTTACCCTGATCTTCCTCATCGCGGTGGTGACACTGGTCGGGCTCGCCCATTATTCCGGCACGATGATCCCCGTGCCGGTGCTCGTCGCCCTCCTCGTCTGCCTGATCCCCACCACCATCGGCGGGCTGCTTTCGGCGATCGGCATCGCCGGCATGGACCGCCTCGTCCGCTTCAACGTGCTCGCCACCTCGGGCCGCGCCGTCGAGGCGGCGGGCGACGTCGATACGCTGCTCCTTGATAAGACCGGCACCATCACCTTCGGCAACCGCATGGCGGCGGCCTTCATCCCCGCCCCCGGCATCGGAGAGCGCAGGCTGGCCGAGGCCGCGGTGCGGGCGAGCCTCGGCGATGAGACGCCGGAGGGGCGCTCGATCCTCGCCTTCGCCCGGGACCGTTACGGGATCGTTCCAGAAACGATGAAAGGCGGCACCGTGGTGCCCTTCACCGCCCAGACGAGGCTTTCCGGCCTCGATGCGGAGGGGCACCAGTGGCGCAAGGGCGCGGTCGACTCGGTGCTCGCCTGGCTCGGCGAGACCAACCCGCCCGCTGCCTTTACCGCCGCCGTCGAGCGCATCGCCCGGGCGGGCGGCACGCCGCTCGCCGTGGCCGAAGACAAGACCCTGCTTGGCGTCATCGAGCTCAAGGACATCGTCAAGCCCAGCATCCGCGAACGCTTCGCCGCGCTGCGCCGGATGGGGATCCGCACCGTGATGGTGACCGGCGACAACCGCCTCACCGCCGCCGCCATCGCCTCCGAGGCGGGGGTCGATGACTTCATCGCCGAGGCCACGCCGCAGGACAAGCTCGCCTATATCCGCCGCGTCCAGGCGGAAGGGCGGCTGGTGGCGATGACCGGGGATGGCACCAACGACGCCCCGGCGCTGGCCCAGGCCGATGTCGGAGTGGCGATGCAGAGCGGCACCCAGGCGGCGCGGGAGGCGGCCAACATGGTCGATCTCGACAGCGACCCCACCAAACTCATCGAGATCGTCGAGATCGGCAAGCAGCTCCTCATCACCCGCGGCGCGCTGACCACGTTCTCGATCGCCAACGACGTCTCCAAATATTTCGCGATCCTGCCCGCGATCTTCGTCACTTCCTATCCGGAGCTCGCCGCGCTCAACGTCATGCGCCTCACCTCGCCGCAATCGGCGATCATGTCGGCGGTGATCTTCAATGCGATCATCATCGTCCTCCTCGTCCCGCTCGCCTTGCGCGGGGTGCGCTTCAAGCCGATAGGGGCGGCCCAGCTGCTCCGCCGCAACCTGCTCCTCTACGGGGTGGGCGGGGTGATCGCTCCCTTCATCGGCATCAAGCTCATCGACCTCGCCCTCACCCTGCTCGGCCTCGTCTGACGGAGAGAAACCCATGCTCGCCAAAGCATTGCGCCCCGCCCTGGTCCATGTGCTGGCGCTCACCCTGCTCACCGGCCTCGTCGTGCCGCTCGTCATGACCGGGATCGCCCAAGCGCTCTTTCCCACCGCCGCTAATGGCAGCCTGATCGAGAAGGACGGGCACGTGGTGGGCTCGCGCCTCATCGGCCAGGTCTTCACCGCGCCGGGCTATTTCCACCCGCGGCCATCCGCTACCACCGAGCCCGATCCCAAGGATCCGAGCAAGACCATCCCCGTCCCCTACGCCGCCGACAATTCGGGCGCCTCCAACTATGGGCCGACCAGCAAGGCGCTCATCGATCGGGTCACGGGCGACGTCGCGGCGCTGCGTGCCGAAAGCCCCGCCCCGATTCCGGCGGACGCGGTGACCACCTCGGGCTCCGGCCTCGATCCCGACATCTCGCCGGCTTACGCCTACCGGCAGGTGCCGCGCATCGCCAAGGCGCGTCATCTGGATGAGGCCGCGCTCCGCGCCCTGGTTGCCGCCCATATCCGCCGCCCGCTCCTGGGCTTCATTGGCGAGCCGCACGTGAACGTGCTCGAACTCAATCTCGCCCTCGATGAGATGCACAAGCCCTGAAGCTTGCGCTAAGAAGGGGGCATGTCGTTTGCCGATGACGAACGCCGCCCCGATCCCGATGCCCTGATCGCCGCCGCCGAGAAGGAGCGGAAGGGCCGGCTCAAGATCTTTCTCGGCATGGCGCCCGGGGTGGGCAAGACCTGGGAGATGCTCGCCGCGGCGCGCGCCAAGAAGGCGGAAGGGGTGGATGTGGTGATCGGGCTGGTCGAGACCCACGGCCGGCCCGAAACCGAGGCGCAAATCGGCGATCTCCCCATCCTGCCGCGCCGCAAAATCCTCTATCGCGGCCGCGAGCTCGAGGAGTTCGACCTCGACGGCGCGCTCGCCCGCCGCCCCGAACTCCTCCTCCTCGACGAGCTTGCCCACACCAACGTCCCCGGCAGCCGTCACGCCAAGCGCTGGGAGGACGCGATCGAACTGCTCGAGGCCGGGATCGACGTCTGGACCACGCTCAACATCCAGCATCTCGAAAGCCTCAACGAGGCGGTGGCGCGGATCACCGGGGTGCGGGTGGCCGAGACCATCCCCGACCGCATCCTCTCGCTCGCCGACGACATCGAGGTGATCGACCTGCCCCCCGCCGAGCTCCGCGCCCGGCTCGCCGAGGGCAAGATCTACCCCTCCGAGAACGCCGCCCGGGCGCTGCGCGGCTTCTTCCGCGAAGGCAATCTCGCCGCGCTCCGCGAGATGGCGCTGCGGCGGGCCGCGCAGCACGTCGATGCCAATGTCGCCC
>KN173883.1:16304-16658 GCA_000759655.1 Acidicaldus organivorans
GCGCCGTGGATCATCTTCCACGTCGAACGGCCGGGCGAACGCGAGGAGCCGCAGAGCGCGATGACGCTCGGCCCCGGGCTCGGCGCCGAGACGGTGACGGTGACCGCCGAGGACGTGCTCGATGCGGTGCTCCGCTTCGCCGCCGAGCACAACGTCACCCAGATCGTGGTGGGCCGCGGCCGCCCCGCCCTCTGGCGACGCCTCACCGGACGGACGCTCACCCGCCTGCTCGCCGAACGGGCCTCCGATTTCGCCCTACACGTCATCCCGAAACCGGTGGGCCGGCGCACCACCGCCCCGCGCCGCCGCTGGCTGGAGGCCGGGCCGTTCCGCGCCATCCGCCCCTGGCTCTTT
>KN173883.1:16755-17785 GCA_000759655.1 Acidicaldus organivorans
TCCACCCTCCTCGTCGCGTTCGTCACCGGGGTTGGCGAGATCTTCCCCGCCATTCCGGAAGAGGCGATGGGAATGCTCTTCCTTGCCGCGGTGGTGGTGGCGGCGAGCCTCTATGGGCTGGCGGTCGCGCTCTATACCGCGCTGATCGGCTTCCTCGCCTGGAACTTCTTCTTCATCCCCCCGCTCTACGTGCTCACGGTGAGCGATACCAAGGACGTCATCGCCATTTTCGTCTTCCTCACCGTCGCCGCGATCGCCGGCACCACGGCGAGCAAGGTGCGGCGGGAGGCGGAGGCGGCGCAGGCGCGGGTGGAGAGCCTCCGCCGCATCGGCCATTTCAGCCGCGCCCTGGGGGCGGCCTCGACCGAGCCCGAACTCCTCGCCGAGCTTGCCCGCCAGGCCGCCGGTTTGGCGGGAAGCGCGGTGGTGCTGCGCGGCACCGGCGAAGGCGACGTCGTCCCCGTCGAACGCCTGCCGCCCGAGCTCGCCCTCGAGGACATCGACCTCGGCGCGGCACGTTGGGCGGCGGGGCACGGCGAGCCGGCCGGCGCTGGAACTTCCACGCTCCCTGCCGCCCGTTTCCGCTTCCTTCCCCTCCGCCTTTCCTCCGAACCCGCCGTGGTGCTCGGCATCGGGGCCGGAGCGCCGATCCCGGAGCCGATTGCGCAGGCGCTGACCACGCTCGCCGAGCTCGCCGCGCTCTCGCTCGAGCGTCTCAGGCTCGCCGCGGCGGCGGCGCGGTCGGCCGCCCAGCAGGAGAGCCAGAGGCTGCGCACCGCCCTCCTCTCCTCGCTCTCGCACGATCTGCGCACGCCGCTCGCCGCCATGCGCGGCGCGGCCGAGACGCTGCGCACCAAATGGGACGATCTCTCTCCCGATGCCCGCAACGATCTCTTGCGCAGCATCGAGCAGGATACGGGGCGCATCACCCGCTTCCTCACCAACATCNCCCCCCCTCCTCGTCGCGTTCGTCCCGGGGGTGGGCGAGATCTCCCCCGCCATTCCGGAAGAGGCGATGGGAATGCTCTTC
>KN173883.1:17815-19087 GCA_000759655.1 Acidicaldus organivorans
CGAGAGCGGCGAGATCGTCCCCCGCCTCGCCCCCACCGATCTCGGCGAAGTGATCGAGACCGCGATCAGCCGGCTCGAGGACGGGCTGCTCGTCTCGGTCAACCTGCCCCCCGATCTGCCGCGCGTCGCCGCCGATCCGGTGCTGATCGAACAGGTGCTGATCAACGTGCTCGGCAATGCGATCAAGTTCTCGCCGCCCAACAGCCTCGTCTCCGTCACCGGCGAGCGTGCCGGCGATGAGGTGATGATCCGGGTGAGCGATGAGGGCATCGGCATTCCGCCGGAGGACTTGCCGCACGTGTTCGACAGTTTCTACCGCGCCCAGCGCGGCGACCGCATTGCCCCCGGCACCGGGCTCGGGCTCGCCATCGCCAAGGGGTTCATGGAGGCGATGGGCGGGCGCATCGTGGTCCAAAGCCCGCGCCCCGATGCCTCGCCGGAAGGGTTCCCGGGGACGGTGGTCACGCTCTGGCTCAAGGTGTGGGATGAGCGCGGCCGCCCGGCCTGAGGCGCGCATCCTCGTCATCGACGACGAGGCGCAGATCCACCGCTTCCTCGCCCCTGCCCTCGGCGCCTCGGGCTACGTGGTGCTGCGCGCCCTGAACGGGCGGGAGGGGCTCAGGATGGCGGCCGAGGAATCGCCCGATCTCGTCCTCCTCGACCTTGGCCTCCCCGATCTCGACGGCACGGCGCTGCTCGGCGAGCTCCGCGCCTTTTCCGAGGTTCCGGTGATCGTGCTCTCCGCCCGCGACCGCGAAGCGGACAAGATCGCCGCTTTCGATGCCGGGGCGGATGACTATGTCGAAAAACCGTTCGGGGTGGGGGAGCTGCTCGCCCGCATCCGCGCCGCACTCCGGCGGCGAAGCAAGGACGGAACGGGGGCCGAGACCTTCACCGCGGGACCGCTCGAGATCGATTTCGCACGCCACGAGGCGCGGCTCGACGGCGCGCCGCTTCCCCTCACCAAGCGCGAATTCGCCCTCCTCGCCCTGCTCGCCCGTCACGAGGGCCGCGTGCTCACCCACCGCCAGATCCTGATCGCGCTATGGGGCCCGGCGCATGCCGAGGATGTGGCCTATCTCCGCGTCACCGTCTGGCAGTTGCGGCGGAAGCTCGGCGCCGCCGGGCGGCTTCTGCGCAACGAGCCCGGCGTCGGCTACCGTCTCCTTTCGCCCGCCGAGTAAGGGCGGCGAGGTCGCGCCGTCGCGCGGGCGATGGGTTCAGACGATGAAGCTCTCGCCGCAGCCGCAGCGGCCCTTTTCGTTGGGATTG
>KN173883.1:19161-23471 GCA_000759655.1 Acidicaldus organivorans
CGGAACACGAAGCCCTGCTCGAGCGGATCCTCGCGCCAGTCCATCACCGTGCCGATGAGGAAGAGGGTGGCCTTGCGATCGACCAGCACACTCACGCCATGCTCGCTGATCACCTCATCACCCGGGGCGGGGGCATCCACCCAGTCGAGCTGGTAGGAGTGGCCCGAACAGCCCTTGGTGCTGACCGAAATGCGCAGGAGACGGCCCTTTCCCGCCCCCTCATAGAGGCGGGCGAGCCGCGCCGCCGCCGCTTCGGTGAGGCGCAGGAGGGGCGGCAACTCCCGTTTTCTTGCCGTTTTCTCCGTCGTCGCCGAAGAAAGTGCCGTCGTCATCTCTGTCCCTTCCCCAAACCCGTTGGACGCATTCAGAACATCCCCAGCTTCAGAACATCCCCAGCACGAGCCGTGCCTCGTCGCTCATCCGGCTCGGATCCCAGGGCGGGTCCCACACCACCTCGACCGTCGCCGAGCGCACGCCAGGCACGGCGCTCACCACTGCCTCGACCTCGCCCGGCAGTTCCTGCGCGCTCGGGCAGGCGGGCGCGGTGAGGGTCATCTCGATCTTGACGTCTCCCTCCTCGGAAATGTCGATCGCGTAGATCAGCCCGAGTTCGTAGATATTGACGGGGATCTCCGGATCGAAGACGTTGCAGATCGCAGCGATGACGTCCTCCTCGCGCACCCGGCCCGGAGCCGGTGCCGCCTCGCTCCCGTGGGCGTCCCCGGAGGTGCCGAGCGAAGGCGCGTCTTCGCCCGTGTGGCGGGCGGGCCCGGAGAGGGGGGAGGAGGCGCCTTGCGTCTCCGGTTCGGGCTGCCAGGGCGTGTAGGGCGGCGGATCGCGCCGGTCTCCAGATACGGCGTGATGGGCGCGGTCTTCAGGGGCGCGTTCGATCATGCGGACGCCTCCTCGTCTTTCCTGCCGAGCGCGGCACGCAGCGCATGCCAGGCGAGCGTGGCGCATTTCACCCGCGAGGGGAACTCGTGCACGCCCCCGAGCGGGAGCAGCGTCTCGAACCGTTCGGCGAGCGCGGGCGGAAGCTCCTTCGCCTCGCCGGTGCGGGCGAGATGCTGCACCGCATCGGCCAGCATCTCGGCCTCTTCCGGCGTGAGCCCCACCACCGCCTCGGCCATCAGATCGGCCGAGGCGAGACTGATCGCGCAGCCTTTGGCCTCGAACCCTGCTTCGGCGATCCGCCCCTCCGGAGTATGGGCGAGCCAGAGGGTGAGCCGGTCGCCGCAGAGCGGATTGTCGCCCTTGGCCTCGCGATCGGCCCGCAGCGGGCGCTTGGCATGACGCGGATGCCGGGCCCGCTCGATGATGATTTCCTGATAGAGGTCGCGGAGATCGTCGAACATCAGGCAAAAAACTCCCGCACCCGCTCGAGCGCCTCGGCGAGCGTCTCGATCTCCTCATGCGTGGTATAGAGGCCGAAACTCGCCCGCGTCGTTCCTGGCACGCCGAGCTTCTGCATCAAGGGCTCGGCGCAGTGATTGCCCGCCCGCACCGCGATCCCGGCGCGATCGAGCAGGGTGGAGAGATCGTGCGGGTGCACGCCCTCGAGCGTGAAACTCACCACCCCGCCCCGTTCCTGGGCGCGGCCCCAGAGGGTGAGCCCGGGAATGGCGGAAAGACGCCGGAGCGCATGATCGACGAGCGCCGCCTCATGGGCGAGGATCGCCTCATAGCCGATCCCCTCAAGATAATCGATCGCCGCGGCGAGCCCCACCGCCTCGACGATGGGCGGCGTTCCCGCCTCGAATTTGTAAGGCGGCGGCGCCCAGGTGGCGCGCTCGAAACTGACGGTGGCGATCATTTCGCCCCCGCCGAGGAAGGGCGGCATGCGCTCGAGCCATTCGCGTCGCGCCCAGAGCACGCCGATCCCACTCGGCCCGTAGAGTTTGTGGCCGGTGAAAGCGTAGAAATCGGCCCCGATCGCCTGCACATCGACCGGGCGGTGCACGATCGCCTGCGAGCCGTCGAACAGCACCGCCGCTCCGGCCGCATGGGCGAGGGCGGCGATGCGCGCCGCGGGCGTGCAGGTGCCGAGCACGTTCGACATGTGGGTGATGGCGACGAGCTTGACCTTGCCATCGGCGAGCTTGGCTTCGAGATCGTCGAGATCGATCTCGCCCGTTTCATTCACACGGGCGATGCGGAGCTCGATCCCGCGCGCATCGCGCTGCATCTGCCACGGCACCAGATTGGAGTGGTGTTCCATTTCCGAAATGACCACCGCCTCGCCCGGCGCCATCAAGGCGGTGAAACTGTGGGCGACGAGATTGAGCGCCTCGGTGCTGTTGCGGGTGAAGACCACCTCCTCGGCCGCGGGCGCGTTGATGAAACGCGCCACCCGCGCCCGCGCCCCTTCATAGGCCTCGGTCGCCCGCTCGCTCAGCCAGTGGATGCCGCGATGGACATTGGCGTAGTGCCGCTCCATCGCGGTGACCATCGCCGCGATCACCGCGCGCGGCTTCTGGGCGGAGGCGGCGCTGTCGAGATAGACGAGTGGACGCCCCCGCACCTCGGTCGCCAGAATGGGGAAATCGGCCCGCCAGCGGGCGACCATCTCCTCCGTCACCACCGGCGCGGCCCTCTTGCGTTCGGGACGGAGGCTCATCGCACCCCCTCCCGCCACTCTGCGGTGAGCGCGTCGAGCAGGGGGCGGAGCTCCTCGCTCACCCCCTCCCAGGCGCCCTCGATGAAGGCCCCGACGAGCAGGGCGCGCGCCTCTTCAAGCGGAATGCCCCGCGAGCGGAGATAGAAGAGCGCCTCCTCGTCGATCGCGCCGACCGTCGCCCCGTGGCTGCATTTCACGTCATCGGCGAAGATCTCGAGCTCGGGCTTGGTATCGCTTTCGGCGCGCGGGGAGAGCAGGAGCGAGTCGCTCTTCTGGTAGCCATCCGTCTTCTGCCCGGCCGGAGTGACGGCGATGCGCCCCTGGAAGACGGCGCGTGCCTCGCCATCGATGACGTTCTTCACCCGCTGGTTGGAGGTGGTGCGGGGCGCGGCGTGGGTGATGACGGCGGTGAGGTCGCCGAATTCGTGCCCCTCGAGGAGCTGGGCCGCGGCAAGCCGCGCCTCCGCCCCCTCGCCTTGCAGGCGGAGGTCGAGTTCGTTGCGGGCAAAACCGGTTCCGGCAAGGAGCAGGGCGCATTCCAGCGCCGCGCCCGCGCCGAGTTCGGCATAGAGGGAGGCGGTGTGAAACGCCGCCTCGCCTTCCGCCACCGCCCGCAACAGCAAGAGTCGGGCCCCTGCCCCCAAGCTCACGTCATAGACCGGATTTTGCCAATGCCGCCCGCGCCCTTGCGCGCGCTCGATGAGGACGAGACGCGCCCCGGCGCCGAGCACGATGCGATGACGGAGATGAAAGGCCGCCCCTTCCGTCCGCGCCTCATGAAGGAGGAGCAGCGTGCCGCCCGCCGTCCCTTCGGGCAAGGTGAGCACCATCCCGTCTTCGGCGAACATGGTGTTGATCGCGGCGAGCGGCGAGGCGGTGCGGGGAAGGAAAGCGGGCGCTTCGGCGAGCGGGGCGAAGAAGGCGGCGGGCGGGGCGGAAAATTCCGGCGCGAACCTTCCATCGACGAACACCACCCGCGCGGCTAGCGCGGCGAGCGGCGCGGGAAGGTCGGGGGGCGTGGCGGGGGCGGCGCTCCGGTCCGGAAGATCGAAATCATAAGCGGCGAGCGGACGGAGATCGGTGAAGTGAAACGCCTCCACCTTGCGCGTGGGAAGGCCGCTTGCGGCGAAAGCGCGCGCCGCCTCCTCGCGTGCGGCGAGCGGATCGAAGAGCGCGGCGCGACGGGTGGTGAAGCGCTCGAGGAGAGCGGCGCGGCGGCGCTCGAGGACGTCCTCGCTCATGCCGCCTCCGCGCCGAACGCCGCGTAGCCCGAGGCCTCGAGCTCGCGGGCAAGCTCCGGCCCGCCCGAGCGGCGGATGCGCCCGTCGATCATCACATGCACCCGGTCGGGCACCAGATGATCGAGGAGGCGCTGGTAGTGGGTGATGACGAGGGCCGAGAACTCCGGCCCGCGCAGCGTGTTCACCCCTTGCGCGACGATGCGCAGCGCGTCGATGTCGAGCCCCGAATCGGTCTCGTCGAGGATGGCGAGTTTGGGCCGCAGCAGCATCATCTGCAGCACTTCGTTGCGCTTCTTCTCCCCGCCCGAGAAGCCGACATTGACGTTGCGCTTGAGCACCTCCTCGGGAAGGGCGAGCTCCTTGAGCGCCGCCCGCGCCGCGCGGAGGAAGGCCATCGCCTCCATCTCCGCCTCGCCGCGGGCACGGCGGATGGCATTGACCGCGCTGCGGAG
>KN173883.1:23552-32504 GCA_000759655.1 Acidicaldus organivorans
AAAGGTCGCGTTGCCGACGCCGGGGAGTTCGACCGGATACTGGAAGGCGAGGAAAATGCCGCGCGCGGCGCGCTCCTCTGGGCTCAAGGCGAGCAGGTCCTCGCCATTGAAGCGGACCTCGCCCGCCTCGATGGTGTATCCCTCCCGCCCGGCGAGGATGTAGGAGAGGGTCGATTTGCCCGAGCCGTTCGGCCCCATGATGGCGTGCACCTCGCCTTGGGGCAGGGTGAGATCGAGCCCCCTGAGGATCGGCTTGCCGTCGATGCTGGCCCAGAGTCCGCGAATTTCGAGCATGTTCTTCTCCTCAGCCGACCGAACCCTCGAGACTGATGGCAAGCAGTCTCTGGGCCTCCACGGCGAATTCCATGGGCAATTCCTTCAACACGTCCCGGCAGAAGCCATTCACGATGAGGCCGATCGCATCCTCCTCGGAGAGGCCGCGGCTGCGGCAGTAAAAAAGCTGATCCTCAGCGATCTTCGAGGTGGTCGCCTCGTGCTCGACGCGCGCCGTGGGATTGCGGCTCTCGATATAGGGCACAGTGTGCGCCCCACACTGCGAGCCGAGCAGGAGACTGTCGCACTGGGTGAAATTGCGCGCATGATGGGCGCGCGGCATCATCCGCACCAGGCCGCGATAGGTGTTGTTGGACCGCCCGGCGCTGATCCCCTTGGCAATGATCGTGCTCCGCGTGTGGGGCGCGAGGTGGATCATCTTGGTGCCGGTATCAGCCTGCTGGTGATGGTTGGTCACCGCCACCGAGTAGAACTCGCCGACACTCCCCTCGCCGAGGAGGAGGCAGGAGGGGTATTTCCAGGTGATCGCCGAACCGGTCTCGACCTGCGTCCAGCTGATCTTGCTGCGCGCGCCGCGGCAGGCCCCGCGCTTGGTCACGAAATTGTAGATCCCGCCCCGGCCTTCGGCATCGCCCGGATACCAGTTCTGCACGGTGCTGTATTTGATCTCCGCCTCGTCAAGGGCGATGAGCTCGACCACCGCAGCGTGGAGCTGGTTCTCGTCCCTTTGCGGCGCGGTGCAGCCTTCGAGATAGCTCACATAGGCGCCGCGGTCGGCGATGATCAGGGTGCGCTCGAACTGGCCGGTCTTGCGGGCGTTGATGCGGAAATAGGTGGAGAGCTCCATCGGACAGCGCACCCCTTCGGGCACATAGACGAAGCTCCCGTCGGTGAAGACCGCCGAGTTGAGCGCGGCAAAGAAATTGTCGCCATAGGGCACCACCGAGCCGAGATAGCGGCGCACGAGGTCAGGATATTCGCGCACCGCCTCGCTGATCGAACAGAAGATCACCCCGGCCTTGGCCAGCGTCTCGCGGAAAGTGGTGGCGACCGAGACGCTGTCGAACACCGCATCGACCGCGACGTTGCGCGCAGCACTCTCCGCCGCCCCCTCCACCCCGGCGAGGATCGCCCGCTCATGGAGCGGCACGCCGAGTTTTTCATAGGTGCGGAGGAGTTCGGGATCGACCTCGTCGAGGCTCTTCGGCGCCGCTTTCTGCTTGGGCGCAGCGTAATAGTGGAGGTCCTGATAGTCGATCGGCGGATAGGAGACGCGCGCCCAGTGCGGCTCGCGCATGCCGAGCCAGGCATGGAACGCCTTGAGCCGCCACTCGAGCAGCCATTCGGGCTCGCCCTTGCGCGCCGAGATGAGGCGGATGATGTCCTCGTTCAGCCCTTTGGGAGCGAGCTCGGTCTCGATCGCCGTCTCGAACCCCCAGCGATAGCCGCCTTCGGTCACCCGCTGGAGCGTGGCGAGAGTGTCGCTTTCGTCGTTCATCTGGCGTTCCCGTAAGAAGGTGAATCGGCAGGGGCGAGCCACAGCGCCTCGCGCCGGACGGTGGCGCGCTGGGCGCCTTCGGCCATGGCGGCGAGCGAGATGCCTTCGAGTGCGCCGCGCAGCGCGGCGTTGACCTCGGACCAGCGCCCGCCCATCGGGCAGCATTCGACCTGGCCGCAGGTCACCGCGCTTCCCTCCACGCAGGCGGTGAGCGCGATCGGCCCTTCGAGCGCGGCGATCACCTCGGCGATCGAGATGGCATCGAGCGGGCGGGTGAGGCGGTAGCCGCCGCGCGCCCCGCGCAGCGAGGCGGCAAGCCCCGCGGTGGCGAGCGCCTTGAGGAGCTTGGCCACGGTCGGTTCGGGCACGCCGGTGGCAGCCGCGATGCCGGAAGCGGTCTGCACCTCGGGCCCGCGCCCGAGCTGGACCAGCACCACCACCGCATAATCCGTCATCCGCGAGATACGCAGCATCTCCTGCCCCGTCCGCCAGAGCCTCGAGGGCCCCGCCGTGGAATGTGGACTAATCAAGTCCAGATAGGCTGGAGATGGCCCCTTCGCGCCCGCCCGTCAAGAGCGGGGGCGCGGATGAGAAGGGGTGGAGGGCTGGCCGGCACGCCCCTCCGGGCTTAGGCTTCTGGGGAGAGGCCGCGCCGTCCCCGCATGGTGCGGACTTGGGTGGAAAAGGTCCCGGCTGGAGAGCCGGATGCAAAACGGCAAGAGGAGGAAGATGCCATGAGCCAGTCCAGTAGCCCGCAACGTCCCCTGCTCGAGGGCAAGGTCGCCGTGGTGAGCGGCGCCGGCGGGGGGATCGGCCGCGAGATCGCCCTCGCCATGGCGCTGGCCGGCGCCCGCGTCATCATCAACGACATCGGCGCCTCGCTCACCGGCGAGGGGCAATCCGCCTCGCCCGCCGAAGAGACCCGCGCCATCATCCGCCAACGCGGCGGCGAGGCGGAGATCAATACCGACAGTGTGGCGGAATGGGGATCGGCCCGGCGAATCGTCGAGTCGGCGCTCGATCATTTCGGCCGCATCGACATCGTGGTCAACAACGCCGGTATCCTGCGCGACGTCATCTTCCACAAGATGACGCCGGAGGACTGGCTTTCCGTGATCAACGTCCATCTCAATGGGAGTTTCTTCCTCTCCCGCGCCGCGGCTGAATATTTCCGCCGCCAGGAGAGCGGCGCCTATGTGCACATGACCAGCACGTCGGGGCTGATCGGCAATTTCGGCCAGGCCAATTACGCGGCGGCGAAACTCGGCATCGTGGCGCTCTCCAAATCGATCGCGCTCGACATGAAACGTTACAATGTCCGCTCCAACTGCATCGCGCCATTCGCCTGGAGCCGGATGACGAGCTCGATCCCGGCCGAGACGCCGGAGCAGAAGGCGCGGGTGGAGAAGATCAAGCAGATGACGCCCGAGAAGAACGCGCCGATGGCGGTCTATCTCGCCTCCGATGCGGCGCGTGAGATCACCGGCCAGGTCTTCGCGGTGCGCCACAACGAGATCTTCCTGATGAGTGCGCCGCGCCCGATCCGCTCTGTGCATCGGAGCGAGGGCTGGACGCCGGAGACGATCGCCGAGCACGCCATTCCGGCGCTGCGCGATGCGTTCATGCCACTCGACCGTTCGGGCGAGGTGTTTTCCTGGGACCCGATCTGAGGTTGCGGCCAGAGGCAAAGAAAAACCCCGGCCCCCATGAGGGGCCGGGGCAAAAGACGAACTCTCTTCCTTCCGGCGCTGGCGTCAGTTGACGCGGGCGAGCGTCGGCAGGCCGAGCAGGTCGGGCAGCACGATGACCAGCGCCCCGCCCACTTCGGAGGCGTTCTTGATCCGGCTGTTGGTGGCCGGATTGATGCCCTGCGGATTGACGATGTATTCGTAATAGGGCTGCAGGACCAGCCCCGGCGCCATCGCGAACATGTAGTTGATCTGATACATCTCCGTCGTCGGCGAGACGCCGGCAAAGGTGTTGCCTGCGGCGATCCGGTAATATTCGGCGACGAAGTTCAGGTAATCGTTGGGACGGCTCGCCGCCGGCCCACGCCAGACGAAGCCGCCGTCGATCTCGGTCTGGATGGGCGCGACGCCCGTCACGCCGGTAGCATTTCTCGCTCCCGTGACCATCGTCTCGATCTCGCCGAACAGGGTGATGCCCCGCTTCGAGTTCATATCCGGGCGATAGACCATCTGCGCGGCCTGCGCCCACACGCCCTCAAGCACGCCTCCCCGGGTCTGATCGAAATTTTGCGGATTGTAGCTGTTGTAGAACCCGCCGACGTCATACTGGCTGGGATAGGCGGAAGAGCTGAAATCGGTCTTGTAGCCCGCCTCGACCGGCACGAAGACGCCGTCATCGTGCGACATGGCGAGGTTCCAGCCCTCGTTGCTGCGGTTGTAGAAGCCGTCCGAATCGGTCGCTTCCGCCGCGATGCGCAGATAGGTCTGCAGGGTCGGCTTCAGGCTGATCCGCGCGCCCCAGGACGAGACCGGGAAGGCGGCGTTGAAGTCGTTATAGTAGAAGAAGGTGGTGTTGGCGCAGGTGTAATCGACGAAGTTACAGGAGAAGTCGAAGGTGTCGAAGTCGCCGAGATCGTTGATGCGTCCGACCAGGATCCGCAGATGATCGTTGAACAGGCTCTGATCCCAGTCCAGTTCGCCGAGGCGGAAGGCGGCATTCGGACCATAGACGTAGCTGTCATCGAGGTAGGTGCCGACCCAGTGGCCGTAAGGATTGGGCCCACTCCGGTCATCGACGTAGAAGTGGATCTGGGCGCCCTGAATGCCCAGGATCTTCTGCATGTCGAGGTTGATGCCAATGGTCGCGTCGCCATCGGAGGCGGCGCCGTTACGGATGCCGCCGCCCGCGTTGTAGTTGGTGATGTTGACGTAGCTGCCGTCGATGTAGATGCCGTAATTGGCCAGCGCCTGCCCGAAGGACTTCCCATACTGCAGGTTGAACAGGTAGCCCTGGTTGTCGGACGAACCCTGGGCCGGGTTCACCACGAGGCCCGACATGTCAGCCGGAGCCTGCGACGCATCGGCCGCCGACAGCGCCGGGATCTGATCCTGCGCGTCGCGGGCATGCTCGAGCGAGACGAGATAGGCGGACTGGGCGTGCGCCTGGCTCGCGCCGAGCGCCAGAACCACCGCCGCCACCGCGCCCACCCAAAGGGGCGCACGGGTCTTGGTCTGGGTTGAAGTCATCAGCGTTTCCCTTCCTCGGGTTGTGTCGTTTCGGAAACCTGCCCCTCCCTCGCGGGAGGAGAGACGAGGCGAGGCCCGCAGGCCCCTCTCGCCTCCGTGATATGAAAGCGATTTCCGCGACCGGGAAAAGGGGAAACGATGTGAACAAAAGAAGAACAACAGGCGGGGAGACGCAAAAACTCCCCACCTGTTGCAAATCCGCACCACCCCCGTCCGCGGGGCACCGCGGACGGGGAGGTCAAATAGAGGCTGGCCTCAGTTGACGCGGGCGAGCGTCGGCAGACCGAGCAGGTCGGGCAGGGCGATCTGCAGCATCCCGCCCACCTCGCTCGCGTTCTTCACCCGTGAGGCTACGAACCCACCGGGATTGGGGTTGATGATGTATTCAAAGAACGGCCCAAGAGTGAGGCCGGGCGCCAGCGCCGCATTGTAGTCCACCTGAACGACCTCCATGTCGCCCGTGAGGCGCGTGCCCCCCGCCTGAACCACCGTCCCGGTCTCGTAGTTCACCATCTGGTTGCCGATCTTGTAGTACTCGACGATGAAGTTCAGCGTGTCATTGGGACGGCTCGCCGCGGGGCCCCGCCAGACGAGACCAGCATCGATTTCATCCTGGATCGGCACATAGCCGGTCACCATCGACTCGATCTCGCCGAACACCGTGATGCCGCGCTTGGAGTTCATGTCAGGGCGATAGACCATCTGCGCCGCCTGCGCCCAGACGCCGATCCTGGGCGTCGAGGTCGAGATGTTGGCGAGCGGCTGCAGCATGCTGTTCTTCGCCATCATCGCCCCGGCATAGTTGTATTCGCCGCTGTTGTAGAAGCCGCCGATGTCATACTGGCTGGGATAGGCAGATGAGCTGAAATCGGTCTTGTAACCCGCCTCGACCGGCACGAAGACGCCGTTGTCGTGCGTCATCGCGAGGTTCCAGCCCTCGTTGTTGGCATTGTAGAAGCCATCCCCATCCGAGGCCTCTGCCGCGATCCGGAGGTAGGTCTGCAGCGTCGGCTTGAAGGTAATCCGCCCGCCCCAGGCCGAGACCGGATCGGCCGAGTTCGAGTCGTTGAAGTAGAAGAAGGAGGTGTTGGCGCAGGTGTAGTCTACGAAGTTACAGGCGAAATCGAAGGTATCGAAGTCACCGAGGTCGTTGATGCGCCCGACCAGGATCCGCACATGGTCATTGAACAGGCTCTGGTCCCAGTCGAGCTCGGTGAGGCGGAACGCATCATTCGGCCCATAGACGAAGCTGTTGTCGAGCCCCACCCCGGCCCAGTGGCCATAGGCGTTGGGCCCCTGCCGGTCATCGACATAGAAGTGGATCTGGGCGCCCTGGATGCCCATGATCTTCTGCATGTCGAGGTTGATGCCGAGCGTGGCGTCGCCATCGGAGGCAGCGCCGTTACGGAGCCCGCCGCCCGCGTTGTAGTCGGTGATGTTGATGTAGCTGCCGTCGATGTAGATGCCGTAATTGGCCAGCGCCTGGCCGAGTGACTTCCCGAACTGCAGGTTGAACAGATAACCTTGGCTGTCGGGCGAGCCTTGGGTCGGGCTCACCGCCAGCGTCTGGTCATCGAGGCCGACCGGCGCCTGCGAACTGTTCTGCCCCTGCTGCGGGATCTGGTCGTGGTCATTCCGGCTCTGCAGGATGGAGTAGAGATAGGCCCCCTGGGCGTGCGCCTGGCTCGCCCCGAAAGCCAGCACCGCGCTCGCCACGGCCCCGATCCAGGCCGGCGCACGGCGCCAAAAACGGATCTCACCTTGCTTCATGGTTTCCCTTCCTTCGCGTTGAAGCGATCCCTCGTCTGAACGATATGCTCGTTTACACGATATGATCGCTGATCGAGTCATAACGAAGACTCTCATCATCCGTCTGACCGTGTCTATGATTAAATATCGTTCTCCGGAAAATTCATAGGGGCTGTCCTGGCTGTCGTGCCCCCTTGCGGCAAAAAATCCACCCCTGTTGCAAAACCGCCACACCATCGAGACGGCGCCGGCGCGTCTGCCCCCTCGACAGCGCGCCCGCCATCGCCCATCTCCCCGCCCATGCCCGACCGCACGCTGCGCACCGTCGATGACCTGATCGCCGCGGGCCTCGCCCCGCGCGAGGCCCGCCCCGCCCTCGAAGTGGTGGCGCGGCACTACGCGATCGCCATCCCGCCCCAGCTCGCCGCTCTCATCGAAAACCCCGCCGATCCGATCGGGCGCCAGTTCATCCCTGACCCGGCCGAACTCCTGCCCAATCCCGCCGAGCGGTCCGACCCCATCGGCGATGAGGCGCTCTCCCCGATCAAGGGGATCGTCCACCGCTACCCGGACCGGGTCCTGCTCAAGCCGCTCCTCGTCTGCCCGGTCTATTGCCGCTTTTGCTTCCGCCGCGAGCAGGTCGGGCCCGACGGGGGCCTCCTCTCTGAGGCCGAGCTCGAAGCCGCCTATGCCTGGATCGCCGCCCGCCCCGCCATCCGCGAGGTGATCCTCTCAGGAGGCGAGCCGCTCGCGCTCGCCCCGCGCCGCCTCGGCGCCATCCTCTCGAGGCTCGCCGCCATTCCCTCGGTCGAGATCCTCCGCATCCACACCCGCCTGCCAGTCGCCCTCCCTGAACGGATCACCCCCGCCCTGATCGACGCGCTCGCGGTGGAAAAGCCGCTCTACATCGTCGTCCACGCCAATCACGCCCGCGAGTTCAGCCCCGCCGCGGCCACGGCGCTCGCCCGCCTGGCGCGGGCCAGCATCCCACTCCTCGGCCAGTCGGTGCTGCTGCGTGGGGTGAATGACAGCGCCGAGGCGCTCGCCGCCCTCTGGCGCGCCATGCTCCGCCACCGCATCAAGCCCTATTATCTCCACGCCCTCGACCGGGCGCCGGGCACGGCGCGGTTTCACGTCCCCATCGAGGAAGGCCGCGCCCTGCTCGACTCCTTGCGTGGGCGGATCTCGGGCCTCGCCTGGCCCACCTTCGTCCTCGACATTCCCGGAGGCTACGGCAAGGTGCCGGTGGGGCCCGATTATTGGGAAGGAGGCATGGTGCGCGATCTCGAAGGGCGGCGGCACGAACTCGCCCCCGCCGCGCAGAAAACCCCCGCTCCAACCCGGCCGCTTGCCGAGAGGGAGCCTTCCGTTTAACTAGCGCCACCCCCCAATCTTGGAGATCCCAACCGCGATGAAGCAACAGGCCAACCAGATCCGGGCCGGCCAGGTGATCGAGCATGATGGCCGGCGCTGGCTCGTCCTCAAGCAGCAGATCATCACCCCCGGCAAAGGCGGGGCGTTCATCCAGGTCGAGATGCGCGACATCAAAAGCGGCAACAAGACCAACGAACGCTGGCGCACCGCCGATACCGTCGAGCGGCTGGTGGCCGAGGAGAAGGAATACACCTATTCCTACACGGACGGCTCCAACCTGGTGCTGATGGACCCCGAGACCTTCGAGCAATTGCTCGTCCCGGTCGAGCTCCTCGGCGATGCCGCGCCCTTCCTGCAGGACAACATGACGGTGACGGTCGATCTGATCGAGGGCGAGCCGGTCGCCGTGCATCTCCCCCCCACCGTGGTGGTCGAGGTCGCCGAGGCCGATCCGGTGGTCAAGGGCCAGACCGCCGCCTCCAGCTACAAGCCGGCGCGGCTTGCCAATGGCGTGCGCACCATGGTGCCGCCCTTCATCGAGGCGGGCGAAAAGATCGTCGTCCGCACCGAAGACGGCTCCTACGTCGAGCGGGCCAAAGGCTGAGGGGATGCGCGCCCTCCCCTCCGCCCACCTCACCGTGATGGTCAACGCTGCCGAGAAGGCGGCGAAACGGCTTTTGCGCGACTTCAACGAGGTCGAAAACCTCCAGGTCAGCATCAAGGGCCCCTCCGACTTCGTCTCGCAAGCCGATCTGCGCAGCGAACGGACGCTGCGCGACGAGCTCGCCCGCGCCCGCCCCGGCTATGCGTTCCTGATGGAAG
>KN173883.1:32611-33184 GCA_000759655.1 Acidicaldus organivorans
AGAGCGGCATCGAGGGGCCGGAGGACTGGGCATGGCGCTGGGTGATCGACCCGCTGGATGGCACCACCAATTTCCTGCACGGCATCCCGCAATGGGCGATCAGCATCGCGCTCGAGCGACGGATCTCCGAAGAAAGCTCCGAGGTGGTGGCGGGGGTGGTCTATGCCCCGGCGCTCAATGAGCTGTTCTGGGCGGAAAAGGGCGGCGGGGCGTTTCTCAACGACCACCGGCTGCGCGTCTCGGCGCGCCGTGACCTGCGCGAGGCGGTGATCGCCACCGGTATCCCGCATCGCAGCATGGCCCCCGCCATCAGGCTCGCCTTCGCCCGGACGCTCGCCTCGCTGATGCCCGAAGTGGCCGGGATCCGCCGCTTCGGCGCGGCCTCCCTCGATCTCGCCTGGGTGGCGGCGGGGCGATTCGATGGATTCTGGGAACTCGGCCTTAACGCCTGGGACGTCTCCGCCGGCCTGCTGCTCGTCCGCGAGGCGGGCGGTTTCGCCACCGACGCCGAGGGAGGCGATCCCCGCGCGGCCCGGCAAATGGTCGCCGCCAATCCCCATCTCCACCCGCCGC
>KN173883.1:33269-34422 GCA_000759655.1 Acidicaldus organivorans
TGCGCGAACGGGTGGCCGACGGGATCGCCGCCGCGGCGGCGATCCCGTCGGCCGCCCGTTCGCGCAGCGGCGGCGGGGGGGGGGGGGGCGTGGCGGCGGCCCCTTGCCCGGGCGCGGGGGGGGCGCCCCCCGCGCGCCCGGGCAAGGGGCCGCCGCCACGCCCCCCCCCCCCCCGCCGCTGCGCGAACGGGTGGCCGACGGGATCGCCGCCGCGGCGGCGGCGCTGGCCTCGCGTGAGCCGCGTGACGGGGGAAGAGCGGCGCCTCAGGCGTGACGGGCAAGCCCCCGGGCGATCAGGAAGCCGGCGCCGGCCGAGACGGGAACGGCGAGAAAGACGAACAGCATTCCGAGCGCCTTGCCGGAAAGGACGAGCGCGATGCCGGTCCCGAGCAGGATGCCACCCAGCAATCCGCCGCTCACCCCCGCCACCGTCCCTAGCCAGAGAATATCCCGTTTGGTGATCATCTTCTCTCCTTGGGGAAGAACGGCGCCTGCGGCAAGAGCTTCCGGCAGAAGAGGGCACGGGGTTTGACAAGCCGCTCCCCCTCGCCTAAAGCCCCGCCCACATGGCTGGGAACATGGACGGGCCTCGGGCCCGCGCCTGCTTTTCGTCTTTTGGCCCGCTCCTCGCCAGAGCACGGCGAGAGCGCGTCGGAGGGGAAAAGACTACCGGCCCATCACCCCGCACAGGAAGGGTTACATGACCAAGCGTATCGCAAGCAAGTACAAGATCACGCGCCGCCTCGGCGCCAATCTGTGGGGCCGGCCCAAGGCCTCGATCACCCGCCGCCCCGACCCGCCGGGCCAGCATGGACGGAAGCGGAAGAAGACCACCGACTACTCCATCCAGCTGATGGCCAAGCAGAAGCTCAAGGGCTATTACGGCAATATCGGCGAGAAGCAGTTCCGCCACTATTACGAAGAGGCGGCCCGCCGCAAGGGCGATACCGGCGAGAACCTGATCGAGCTCCTTGAGCGGCGGCTCGACGCGGTGGGCTATCGCATGAAATTCGCCATCACCCCCTTCGCCGCCCGCCA
Organism: Acidicaldus organivorans; assembly: GCA_000759655.1. Lineage (GTDB taxonomy): Bacteria > Pseudomonadota > Alphaproteobacteria > Acetobacterales > Acetobacteraceae > Acidicaldus > Acidicaldus organivorans. The sequence goes on from KN173883.1 coordinate 34,308, forward strand.
GCTCGTCTCCCACGGCCACGTCCTGGTCAATGGAAAGCGGGTCAACATTCCCTCCTACCTCGTCAAGGACGGCGACGAGATCGAGATCCACGAAAAGTCGAAGCAGCTCGCCGTC
>KN173883.1:34462-38126 GCA_000759655.1 Acidicaldus organivorans
GCCCGCCAGCTCGTCTCCCACGGCCACGTCCTGGTCAATGGAAAGCGGGTCAACATTCCCTCCTACCTCGTCAAGGACGGCGACGAGATCGAGATCCACGAAAAGTCGAAGCAGCTCGCCGTCATCCTCGATGCGGCGCAGAGCAACGAACGCGACGTGCCGGAATACATCGAGGTCGATCACCGGGCGATGCGCGGCAAGTTCCTGCGCGGGCCGAAGCTCGGTGACGTCCCCTACCCGGTGCAGATGGAACCGCACCTCGTCGTCGAGTTCTACTCGCGTTGAGCGACAGCCTCGCTGCCCGCCGCCCCGGTCTCGCCCGCGAGGCCGCGCGGCGGCGGGTTTTCGCCCGCACCCGGTCGCGCTACGCGGGCAAGACCACCCTCACCGAGCAGATCCTGCGCGCGGCGGGGGCGATCCAGCTCGCCGGCCAGGTGCGCGCCAAGGGCGAGCGCCGCCGCACCCGCTCCGACTGGATGGCGATCGAGCGGGCGCGGGGGATCTCGGTGGTCACCTCGGTGATGACCTTCCCCTATGAGGAACTGGTCTTCACCCTCCTCGATACGCCCGGCCACGAGGATTTCTCGGAAGACACCTACCGCACGCTCACCGCGGTCGATTGCGCGGTGATGGTGATCGACGCGGCCAAGGGGATCGAGGCGCAGACCCGCAAACTCTTCGAGATCTGCCGCCTGCGCGACATCCCGATCATCACCTTCATCAACAAGATGGACCGCGAAAGCCGCGATCCCTTCGCCCTCCTCGACGAGATCGCCGGGGAGCTCGCCCTCGATACCGCCCCTCTCTACTGGCCGGTGGGACGGGCCGACCGTTTCGCGGGCGTGCTGCCGCTCGCGGGGGGCTCGGACGCGCCGCTGCCGCTCGACCCCGAGGATCCGCGGCTTGCCGCCGCCGAGGAAGAACGCGCGCTCGCCGCCGCGGCGCTGCCGCCTTTCGCGGAACGCGCCTTTCACGAGGGCCATCTCACTCCGGTGGTGTTCGGGGCGGCGATCAAGGGTTTGGGCGTTCCGGAACTCCTCGCCCTCATCGCCCACCACGCCCCCTCCCCTCGCCCGAGCCGCGCCGAAACGCGTCTCGTCCATCCCGACGAGGAGGAGTTCTCGGCCTACGTCTTCAAGATCCAGGCCAACATGGATCCCCAGCACCGCGACCGCATCGCCTTCGCCCGCATCTGCTCGGGCCGGCTGGAGCGGGGGATGAAGATCTTCCATGTGCGCAGCGGCCGCTGGCTCACCCTCGCCGCGCCCCAGTTCTTTTTCGCCCGCGAACGGAGCCTCGCCGAGGAGGCCTATGCCGGAGACGTGATCGGCATCCCCTCCCATGGCGGGATCGCCATCGGCGACACCTTCACCTTGGGCGAGCCGCTCCGCTTCCTCGGCGTACCCGCCTTCGCCCCCGAGATCCTGCGCCGGGTGCGCCTCGATGAGGCGATGAAGGCGAAGAAACTGCGCCAGGCGCTGCTCGAACTCGCCGAAGAGGGGGTGGTGCAGGTCTTCCGGCCGCTCGACGGCAGCGCGGCGGTGGTGGGCGTGGTCGGCGCGCTGCAGCTCGACGTGCTCGCCCATCGTCTGCGCGAGGAATACGGCGTCGCGGTCGGCTTCGAGCCCTCTCCCTTCGCGCTTGCCCGCTGGGTCAGCGGTCCGCGCGCGGCGCTCGAGGACTTCACCAGCCGCCACCGCAGCGCGGCGGCAGAGGATCATCTCGGCCGCCCGGTCTTTCTCGCCCCTTCGGCCTTTCAGCTCCAGCGGGCCATCGAGCGCGAGAACGAGCTCCGCTTCCTCGACATCCGCGAAGAGGGCCAGCCGGACGTGGCGTGAGCCCAGATGCCGGGTCGGGTTGCTGACCTCCCGGTTCCCGGGGGGCTTACGTCTTCTGGGCGCGGCGGGAAAGCCCGGCGCGGTAGGCGAGCAGCGCGGCGCGCACCCGGTCGCGCTCGCCCTCGAGCCGCTCGATGAGCCGCGCCCCCCGCTCGCGTCCCAAATCCTTCGCCTCGATCAGGCGCGAGGAGAGACAGAGCTCGAACAGGCCGCGCGCCCCGATATTGGCCGCCGCGCTGCGCAAGGCGTGGGTGTGGTTGCGGAAAGCGGCCGAATCGCCCGCTTCGGCGGCCCGCACCAGTTCGCCGATAAGTTCGGCGAGATCGGCAAGGAAGGCGTCGATCAGTTCGCTCACGAAATCCGGCCCGCCAAGCTCGAGGAGCCCGTCGAGGACCTCCGTATCGACCCCGCTTACCGCCGGGCGGAAACGCGGATGGAGCGCGATCTCGGCAACCGCTCCGGCTTCTTCCGCCGTCTCCGCGGCCTCGCTGCCGGCACCCTGCCCGGCGATCCGCTCGAGCAGCGCAAAGAGGCGCTCGGGATCGAAGGGCTTGGTGAGCACCCCGTCCATGCCCGCTTCGGCGCAGAGGCGCCCGGCCTCTTCGGTGACGTCGGCGGTGAGGGCGACGATGGGAAGATGCGGCTGGCCGGCCGCCATGAAACGGTAGAGCTTCGCCGCGTCGATGCCGTTCATCACCGGCATGTTGAGGTCCATGAGAACGAGGTCGAAGCCGCCCGCCAGCATCAGGTCGAGCGCTTTCTCGCCATTCTCGGCCAGCGTGACCGCGTGTCCGGCCCGCTCCAGGAGCTTGGCGAGCACCCGCTGGTTGGTGCGGTTGTCCTCAGCGACGAGGACGGAAAGCCGCCGGCTCGCCGGCCGCAAACGGGCCGCCCACGGCCCCGCCGCCTCCGCCGAGAGGGCAAGCGCGCGGGCGAGCGGCTCGGCGCTGGCTCCGCTCCGCGAGAGAGCGCGGCTCCGCCAGGGGCGCGCCGGAAGACCGGCTTCCGCAACGGGAGCAAGGAGAATGAGCGGCGGGGCCACCTCACCCAGTTCGCCCAAGATGTCATCGACGATCTCCGGCCTCGCCTCGGGATGGGTCTCATCGAGGAGCAGAACCTGGCTCTGCCCGCCCGCCTCACGCATGGCCCGGAGCGAGGGGTGCGGCGCCAGGGTGACGGAGGGGGGAAGAAGAGCGGCGATGCGGGCGGCGAAGGCGCCATCGGCGCTGACCAGGGCGGCTTCGATGAACAGGGGCGCACCCGCCTCCCGCCCGCGGCGCATGGGGAGTGAGAGGCGAAAGACGCTTCCCCGGCCGGGCTCGCTTTCCACGCCGATCTCTCCTCCCAGGAGTTCGGTGAGGCGGCGACAGATGGCAAGCCCCAGCCCGGTGCCGCCGAAACGGCTGAGGATGGTCTCGTCGGCCTGGGCGAAAGGCTCGAAGATGCGTTCCTGCACCTCACGCGCGATGCCGATCCCGGTATCGGCAACCTCGATCGCAAGGCGCACCTGATCGCCCTCCCCGGCCTCGGCATCCACCGCGATGCTCACGTCGCCAGAGGGGGTGAACTTCACCGCGTTGGCGAGCAGGTTGAGCAGGATTTCCTGAAGGTGGACACGGACGCCGCGCAAGGTGAGCGGGGTACGGGCGGTGACGTGCCAGCCGAGCCGGAGCCCCTTGGCATGCGCCTCGGGCCTCACCAGGCGGATGAGGTCGGCGAGCAGGGCGGGAAGGGCGAATTCTTCCTCCGGCGCGGGCATCTGGCCCGACTCGAGCCGCGAGAAGTCGAGGATCTTGCCGATCATCTCGTGGAGCGCGCGGCTCGAG
>KN173883.1:38264-40848 GCA_000759655.1 Acidicaldus organivorans
GCGAGAATGGTGCGCACGTTTTCCGCGTCCTCTGCCTCGCTCACCCGGTCGAGGAGCAGGTGCGCGCTTCCCATCACCGCATTGAGCGGGGTGCGGAGCTCGTGGCTGACGCTGGCGAGGAACTGGGTCTTGGCGCGGCTCGCCGCTTCCGCCTCCTCCTTGGCGCGCGAGAGGCGGCGGATCAGCTTGTTCCCATAGGCGGGCAGAATGATGAGGCCGAGGCCGAGCCCCACCGCGAGCGGCGGCTGGTGCCGCCAGTAGGGCTCGGCGAGGGCTGCGGCGGTGAAGGCGGCGAGCCCCAGGGCGCTGGCCGCGCGCAGATGGCGCGGCCCGAAACGGAGCCCGTTGCCGAGGATGACCCAGAGAAAGAGCGGATAGAAAATCGCTCCCGCCGCCCCAGCCGCCGCGAGACCCAAGCCGAGCGCGGTGAAATCGGCGAGCATGGCGAGCACCACCCGCCACTCCCGCCGCCCGCGGTAGAGGATGACGTGAACGAGGAAGATCGCGGTGTAGGTGAGGAAGTAAGCCGCGACGGCGAGCGGGAAGGCTTGGCGCAGCGAGGGGACAAGGGCGAAATAGAAGATAAGGAGGAGGGCGACCACGCTGCGATTGAGCGCCATCTCCCCTTCCGGCTCGCGGTAAAAGGCACGAAGCCAGCGCCGCGCCGCATCGAGACGCTCCCGCCCGAAGGGAGACCCGTCAACGCCTAGAGATCGCAGCAGACGCTCTCCGGCCTCTCTCAGCGCGCTCAGCGCCATCGCCCCTCCCGTTCGAGACAGAATGTGACGAAATCGTCAGCCGACAGCGAGGGGGAAATGAGGAATCCCTGGGCCTCATCGCAGCCCTCGGCGGCAAGCTGGGTATATTGCTCGCGCGTTTCCACCCCCTCGGCGATGATGCCGAGGCCGAGACTGTGGCCGAGCTGGATGATGGCGCGCACGATCGCGGTATCGCTCGGATCGGTCTTGAGGTTGCGGACAAAGGACTGGTCGATCTTGAGGCGGCTCGCCGGGAAGTTCTTCACGTAGCTCAGCGAGGAATAGCCGATGCCGAAATCGTCGATGGCGAAACTCACCCCGAGATCGCGCAGCCGCGCGAGCGTGTGCCCCGCGCTCTCCGCATCCTCCATCAGTACCGTCTCGGTGATCTCGAGCTCGAGGAGGGCGGGCTCGAGCCCCGACTCGGCGAGGGCCTCGGCCACCAGCCCGTAAAGATCCTGCTGGCGGAAGAGGAGCGGCGAGACATTGACCGCGCAGCGCAACGGGGGAAGGCCGCGGGCGCGGAAGGCCACCGCCTGGCGGCAGGCCTCGCGCAGCACCCAGGCATTGATCGGAATGATCAGCCCGCTCGTCTCGGCCACGGCGAGGAACGAATCAGGCCCGCGCACCCGGCCCGCATCGTCGCGCCAGCGAAGCAGCGTCTCGAAGCCCACGATCTCGCCGCTCTTGACCGCGACCTGCGGCTGGAAATGCAACGCAAAGCGCTCCTCGCCCAGGCTGCGGCGAAGGCTCCCTTCGAGCGCCAGACTGCGCTCCAGGCTCTGGCTCATATCGGCGCGGTAGAGGCTGAAACGCCCGCCCCCCTCCCGCTTGGCGCGGTACATGGCGAGATCGGCATTGCGCAGGAGATCCTCGAGCGTCCGCCCGTCGGCCGGAAAAAGGGTGATGCCGATGCTGGCGGTGAGCAGGAAGGTCTCGCCGCCCACCCCGAAAGGCTGGGTGAGGGTCTCGATGACGTGCCGCGCCAAGGCCTCCGCCTCACGCGGATGATGGAGCCGCGTCTGCAGGACGGCGAACTCGTCGCCCCCCAGCCGCGCCACCGTATCGCCATGCCGCACCGCATGCCTGAGCCGTCCCGCCACCGCCTGCAGCACCTGATCGCCGAGCGGATGGCCGCGCGTGTCGTTGATTTCCTTGAAACGGTCGAGATCGATGAAATGAAGGGCGAAGATCTGCCCGCCCTGCGCCGGGCTGCGAGCCAGTTCGCGCTGCAGCGCCGTCTGGAGCAGGAGCCGGTTGGGAAGGCCGGTGAGCGGATCGTGATGCGCCATGTAACGGAGCCGCCGCTCGGCCCGCTTGCGGTCGGTGATGTCGATCGCCGTGGTGAGCACGCTCATCACCTGCCCCTCGCCGTCGCGCAGCGGCGACTTGGTGGTGAGAAAGACGTGGGGGACGCCGTGCCGGTCGCGGATCTCCTCCTCGTAGGGCGGCAGGCCCTGGCCGGTGGAGAAGACCAGCCGGTCGAGGGCGCGGGAGCGGTTGAGGAACTCCTCGCCGAAGACGGAGGCGAGCGCCGCCCCGCCCGGCTGTTCCGGATCGAGCCCGGCGAAGGCGCCAAAATGGGCGTTGATGAAGAGGTAGCTCCCATCCCGGCCGGTGGCGCTGATCAGGGCGGGGACGGTGTCGATCACCTGGGCGAGCTGTTCGCGGCTGTCGCGGAGCAGGCGCTCGCGCCGCACCTCGCTTGCCGCGAGCTCACGCTGCAGGTCGAGGGCGCGGCTCTTGATCAGCCGCTGCTGCTTGCTGAGCTTGAGCAGGTTGCGGGCGCGGATGATGAATTCCTGGTGATCGACCGGGCTTTGCAG
>KN173883.1:40892-41985 GCA_000759655.1 Acidicaldus organivorans
GCGCGGAAGCGGCGGGTGAACTCGGCCCCGTCCAGATTGGGCATCTTGAAATCGGTGATGACGAGGTCGGGCTCGACTTCGGCGAGTTCGGCCAGCGCCTCGAGCGGATCGGCGAAGGTGCGCACCTCGAGCCCCGGCTCGATGGTGAGCGCGAGGCGGTAGAAGATGTTGCGGTTGGTCACCCGGTCATCGAGGATCGCAATGTAGCTCATCGCCCCGTCTCATCCGCGCCGCCGAGGCGCCCCCTTCCCCCGCCCTTCTTCCTAGCAGCGATCGGTTGACAAGAAGTTACGATTTCCGATCGCCGGCGAGGCGGGCGCGATCGCCGCGTCACAACTGAAAGGCGATATTACCCGCTCGGCGCATTCGCGTCATCCGTCTCGTGACGCGAAAGAGGAAATTGGGGCGGGGCGGCTCAACGTGGCGATGGAGAGGCGGCTTCCGGCGGAGAGGCCGCTCCCGGCGGCGCCGCTTGCTTGAGCCTTTCTTCGACCATCGCCCGCCACGGCGCCTCGGGCGGGGCGGCGGCGAGTGCGCGGCGGAAGAGATCGGCGGCTTCGGGGGTTACCTGGCCTGCCGCTTCGCTCATCGCCTCCGCCGTCTCGGCGGCGAGCAGCGGGTCGAAGCCAAGCGCGAGCGCCTTGCCCCAGGCCTCGGCCGCGGCCGCGGCATTTCCCCGCCCGCTTTCGGCGTTGCCGAGCAGGATATAGCCCTCGCGGGTGCGGGGCGAGGTGGGGTCCATATGGGCGAGCTTGTCGCGCAGGAGGCCGATCAGCGCATCCTCGCGCGCTGCCTCGGCCTGACGCGGGGCAAGCGGCGCGGCGGGAAGGAACGGCGCGCCCCACGGAAGATAGAGGGCGAGCGCGAGCACCGGGATGGCGAGGGCGGCAGCAATGAGCAGGCCGCGCCCGCCCGCGCTCCAGCCCGGCTCGGAAAGACCGGCGGCGATCAGACGCCGCCCCACCTCGGCCTCGGCGGCAGCGAAGGCCGCCTCGTCGATCTCGCCGCGGGCGCGGGCAGCGGCGAGTTCGGCGAGCTCGGCGCGGTAGAGGGCCTCGGCGGCGCTCCGGCTCCCTTCGAGGGCGGGCATCGT
>KN173883.1:42067-42140 GCA_000759655.1 Acidicaldus organivorans
GCGGCCCGAGAGAAGAAGGGCGAGCGGGGTAAGGCAGAGCGCCGCCGCGCCCAAGAAAACGAGCCAGATCACC
>KN173883.1:42234-43378 GCA_000759655.1 Acidicaldus organivorans
AGCTCCTTGACCCGGCGCCGTTCCTCGGCCGAAAGCGGCGGGGTGTCACGGCGCTGACGGAAGAGGAAGGCGACCAAAAGCACCCCGGCGGCCAGCGCGATCCCCGGCGAGGCCCAGAGCGGCAAGGTCTCCCAGAGGAAAGGCGGACGGAGGCGGACGAAATTGCCGTAGCGCGCTACCATCCAGTCGATGACCTGCTGATCGCTCTCGCCCTTGGCGACGTGCTCGCGCACCACCTTGCGGAGATCCTTGGCCAGATCGGCCTGGCTGTCCTCGATGCTCTCGTTCTGGCAGACGAGGCAGCGGAGCTGACGCCCGATCGCCTCGGCGCGCGCTTCCTGCTTAGGATCGGGCAGCATCTCGGCAGGATCGCTCACCGCCCGCGCGGTAAGCGGCAGGACGAGGGCCAGCGCCAGCAGGACGACGAACCGGCGAAGACGCATCGTAAAACGACCCGACTTCATGGGGTTCATCCGGCGCGGGCAAGCAGCGGCTTGAGCTCGCCCTCGATGACGTCGGGGTCGAGCGGTCCGGCCCAGTGCCCGCGGATGATGCCGTTGGCGTCGATCAGGAAGGTTTCCGGCACGCCATAGACGCCCCACTCGATGGCGGCCCTTCCATCCGCATCCCGCCCGATCCGCCGGTAGGGATTGCCACTCTCGGCGAGGAGCGCGCGCACCGCCTCCGCCGTGTCCTTGTAGGCCACCCCCCAGATGAGGAGGTCGGGAGCGAGCGCCATCAGGGCAGGATGCTCGACGCGGCAGGGCTGGCACCAGGAGGCGAAGAAGTTGACCAGCAGCGGACGATGGAGTGCCCGGATGTCGCCCGCGCCGAACCCCTCCACCGCCGGAGGCTGGGCAGGAAGCGGCGGGAAGGAGGGCACGGGGCGGCCCACCAGCGGATTGTCCACCTCGTGCGGATCGTAACGGCCCTCGCGCATCCGTTCGAGCAGGGCGTAGAAGCCCGCCCCCACCGCGAGCGTGCCAAGCAGGGGAAGGCTCATCACGAGGCGCCGCGAGAGCGTGCGGCGCGGCATCGAGAGAGGATCACCCGACATCGTTCATGCCTCGTCTCTCACACCGCCGCCTTGGAGAGCGGCTCGCGCACCACCCGGCGCGCCGGGGCGCCGACGCGGAGCCGGCGG
>KN173883.1:43438-53259 GCA_000759655.1 Acidicaldus organivorans
TCATAGAGGAGGTTGGTATGGATCGCCGTCTCCACTGTCTTGGTCCGCTGCAGGGTATAAAAGCGCTCGGCGGGGAGGAGACGCGCCACCTCGCCATGCGCGGAACGCACGCTGAGCACCGCCTGACGGGCGGTGTAGTTGGGGCCGCTCACCGTCTCCAGACGGTCGAAATGCCAGACATAGCCGCCGAAGCGCACCTCCTCGCCCGGATGGAGGACGAGGATGCGGGTCTCGGCGAGCGTCATGCCGGTGATGCCGAGCACGGTAAGGCCAAGGCCCGCATGGGCGACCGCCGCCGCATACATCCCCCGCCGCAGGGCCCGCAGCCGCGGCCAGGCCTCGGCCAGCGGCATCCGGAAGAGGCCGCTCCTCGCCACGAGCTCGGCGAAGGCGCCGAGCAGCACGTAAGCGCCGAGGGCGAAGCCGAGCGCGGCCACGCCGGCCCGTCCCAGCACGGCGATCCCGCCGATGACCGCCGCCGCCGAGGCCGCCCACCAGAGCCCGCGGATGGCCGGCCACAGCGCCGCCCGCTTCCACGAGAGCAAGGGCCCCACCGGCATGAGGAGAAGGAGGGGGACGGCGAGCGGAAGGACGGTGAGGTTGAAGAAGGGGGCCCCCACGCTCAGCTGGAGGTGAAGGAGAAGTTCGGCGAACAGCGGATAGACGGTGCCGAGGAAGACCACCGTGGCGATGGCGCAGAGGAAGACGTTGTTGAGCACGAGCGCCGCCTCGCGCGAGACGGGGGCGAAGAGCCCCACCGGGGCGAGGCGCGGAGCGCGCCAGAGGAAGAGCAGCGTGGCGGTGCCGATGATGAGCCCGAGCAGGGCGAGGATGAACACGCCGCGCGCCGGGTCATTGGCGAAGGCATGCACCGAGTTGAGGATGCCGGAGCGGACGAGGAACGTCCCGCAGAGGCTCAGCGAAAACGTCCCGATGGCGAGCAGGATGGTCCACACCTTGAGCGCCTCGCGCTTCTCGACCACGATCGCCGAATGGACGAGCGCGGTCCCGGCGAGCCAGGGGAGCAGCGAGGCATTCTCCACCGGGTCCCAGAACCAATAGCCGCCCCAGCCGAGCACGTAATAGGACCACCACGAGCCGAGCGCGATGCCACCGGTGAGAAAGGCCCAGGCGGCGAGCGCCCAGGGTCGCACCCAGCGCCCCCAGGCGGCATCGACCCGTCCCTCGATGAGGGCAGCCACCGCGAAGGCGAAGGGAATGGCGAAGCCGACATAGCCCGCATAGAGGATGGGAGGATGGAAGGCGAGGCCCGGATCCTCGAGCAGCGGGTTCATGCCGCGCCCTTCCATGGGCGGGGGCCAGAGACGCTGGAACGGATCGCTCACCGTGAGCGAGAAGAGGAGGAAGCCGACCGAGGTCGCCCCCAGCACCGCGATCACCCGGGCCCGCAGCAGGGCGGGAAGGCTTCTGCCGAAGAACCCGACCGCCGCGCCGCAAATGGAGAGGATGAAGCACCAGAGCAGGATCGAGCCCTCGTGATTGCCCCACACGCCGGTGATCTTGTAGAGGAGCGGCTTGGTGCTCTGACTGTTCTCGGCGATGTTGAGGACCGAGAAATCGGAGACGATGCTGCTCCACTCGAGCGCACCGAAGGCGAGCAGCAGGGCGAGGAACTGCCCCTCGGCGAGCGCAGGCGCCGCGGCGAGCAGGCGCTGATCGCGCCGCGCCGCGCCGATCAGCGGGAGCACCGCCTGGGCCAGCGCCAGGGCGGCGGCAAGGGCGAGGGCGAAATGGCCGAGTTCGGGGATCATCCGCCCCCCTTGCGGTCGAGCCCGAGCGTGTTCCAGCTCGCCGCAGGCGGCGGCGGACCGGCTTCGGGCTGCCAGTGCCCGCTCTTGCGCAGCGCCTCGACCACGTCTTTCGGCATGTAGGTCTCGTCATGCTTGGCGAGCACCTCGCTCGCCGCGAAATGGCCGTCGGCGGCGAGTTTGCCGATCACCACCACCCCTTGCCCCTCCCGGAAGAGATCGGGCAGCACGCCGCTGTAATCGACCCAGACCGTGCGCTCTCCATCCCCCACCTCGAAGCGCACGTGGGGGATGCCGTTTTCGGTGGTCTTCTGCACCGAGCCGCGCTCGACGAGGCCGCCCAGGCGGAGCGTCATGCCGGGCCGTCCCTTGGCGGCGAGATCGGAGGGGGTGACGAAGAAGACCAGCGAGTCGCGGAAGGCAAAGAGGACGAGCGCCGCGGCGAGGCCGATCACCACGCCGCCGCCGAGCACGAAGAGCAGACGGCGATGCTTGCGTTTCATGATGGGAGCTCCCCGGACGTCTCGAGCACGGCGAGCGCTCTGCGCACCCGGCGCAGCCGGAGCCATGTCGCCGCCCCGAGCAGGGCGGGCAGGCCAAGCGCCACCCCGTAGGCGGCCACGATGAAGGGAAGATGCGTCATGCCCCCTCCGCGAAGCCCGCCTCGAATTTGCGGGCGAGACGCTGGCGCAGCCTCTTCTCCAGCACCGCCGCCTCGATCCGGGCGAGCACGAGAGCGGCGAAGAGGGCGGAGAAGCCGAACGTGGTGAAGATGAGCGGCCAGAGCATGGGAAGATAGATGGTGGGGGCGTGGAAAAGGGAAATGGTGGCGGGCTGGTGCAGCGTGTTCCACCAATCGACGCTGAACTTGATGATGGGGAGATTGATCACCCCGACGAGGGCGAGGATCGCGCCCGAGCGCATGCCGCGTTCGGGGCTGTCGAAGGCGCGGGTGAGCGCGATGTGCCCGACATAGAGGAAAAAGAGGACGAGCACCGAGGTGAGCCGCGCATCCCACACCCACCATGCGCCCCACATCGGCTTGCCCCAGAGGCTCCCGGTGATGAGGCAGATCGCGGTGAAGGCCGCCCCCACCGGCGCGATCTCGAGGGCGGCGAGATCGGCGAGCGGGTGACGCCAGACCAGCGAGGAGAGCGAGGCGAGCGCCAGCGCCACATAGCCCGCCGAGGCGAGCCAGGCGGCGGGGACGTGCACATACATGATGCGCACCGCATCGCCCTGCTGCCAGTCGGCCGGGGAGACGAAGAGCCCCCAATAGACGCCGATCCCGAGCAAGGCCACGCCGAGCAGGGCAAGCGGGGCGACGAGGGGACGGGCGAGGCGGAGGAACTGGCCGGGATTGGCGAAACGGCTGATCCCGCGCGCCCCGCCTCTCCCCCTGCGGCGCGAGAGGGGGAGCGTCTTGAGTTCGGCCTCGAAGCCGCCCGAATTGAACTCGCCCACGTTTGCCCCTATCCTGCGTCTCGAACCACCCGTTGGCACCCTTGCGGCCCCGGCGCTTCCACCCTCTGCTGCCGGCGCGCCCAAGCAAAAGAGCGAGGACCGCCCTCATGCTGTTCGCCATCATCGCCATGGACAAGCCGGCAAGCCTTGATTTGCGTCAAGCGACCCGTCCGGCCCATCTCGCCTATTTGCAAACCTATGTGCACCGCATCGTCGAGGCGGGTCCGCTGCTCGATGCGAAGGGCCAGCCGCAGGGCAGCCTGATCGTCATCGACCTCGCCGACCGCGCCGAAGCCGAAATTTTTGCCGCGAACGATCCTTACAGCAAAGCCGGTCTTTTCGAAAGCACCCTCATCCGCCCCTACCGCGCCGTCTTCCGCGGCGGCAGCCTGCTCGAATAGTTGCCGATGAACCCGCCCGCCGTCCTTCTGCCGCGCTGGCTGGTCAAATCGGAGCCCGATGTCTTTTCCTGGGACGACCAGGTGCGGGCTGGCATCGAGCCCTGGACCGGGGTGCGCAACCATGCCGCCAAGAACCACCTCAAGGCGATGCGCCGCGGCGACCGGGCGTTCTTCTATCACTCCAATATCGGCCGCGAGATCGTGGGCATCGTCGAGGTGGTGCGCGAGGCCTATCCCGATCCGACCGCCGAGGGCGGCGACTGGGTCGCGGTCGATGTCAAGGCGGTGATGCCGCTGCCCCGCCCGGTGCCGCTCGCCGCGATCAAGGCCGAGCCCAGGCTTGCCGATCTTGCCCTCGTCCGCCAGGCGCGGCTTTCGGTGATGCCCATCGCCCCCCATCACGCCGAGATCCTGCTCCGGATGGGCGGTCTCGCCCCTCTTGCCGCGGGCATGGAGGGAACTTAAGCACCACCCATCTCTCGGGAAAGAGCGGGGAGGATACGCCCAATGTCACAAAATCTCGACTGCCGCGACGAAAACGGGGTGAGGATCCTCACCCTCAACCGCCCCGACAAGCTCAACGCCCTGACCCCCGACCTCCTCGAGGCGCTCCGTGCCCGCATCGAGGAGGCGCAATCGGTGCCGGGTCTTGCCGCGATTCTCCTCACCGGCGCCGGGCGCGGCTTCTGCGCGGGCCAGGACCTCGCCGCGCTGCCCGAGGCCGAGCTTGGCCGGACCGATCTCGGCGCGGTGGTGGAGCGGCTCTACAACCCGCTCATCCTCGCCATGCGCCGCCATCCTTTGCCGATCATCGCCGCGGTCAACGGGATCGCCGCCGGGGCGGGCGCCTCGCTCGCGCTCGCCTGCGACGTGGTGATCGCGGCGCGTTCGGCGCGTTTCGTGCAGGCCTTCGTGCAGATCGGGCTCATTCCGGATTCGGGGAGCACCTGGTTCCTGCCCCGCCTGGTGGGCGAGGCGCGGGCGCGGGCCTTGATGCTGCTCGCCGAGCCGGTCGAGGCGGAGACCGCTGCCGCCTGGGGGATGATCTGGAAAGTCTGTGATGACACGGCGCTGATGGAAGAGGCGCTGCGCATCGCCGCCGGGGAGAGGGCGGCAAACCGGGCGGCGATCGCGCTCATCAAGCGCGCCCTCCATGAGGGGAGCGCCCATGACCTTCCCGCCCAGCTGGCGCTCGAGCGCGACCTGCAGCGAGAAGCGGGGCGGCGGCCCGATTTCCTCGAAGGCGTGCGCGCCTTCCGCGAAAAACGCCCCCCGCGTTTCCGCTGATCCCGCCCCTCCGCCAGGGCGCGGAAACGTCACTCCCGCAACGCGCCCCGCTTGCCGGCCAGTCCTCGCGCCCCGCACAAGCTTTTGAGAAAACGCAAACAATCGCCCCGCCCCCTTGCCATGCGGCATTGGGCGGGGTGAGATGAAGCGCTTTGGGGAGGAAACCATGAACGCACTCAGAACCCTTGCTTTCGCGCTCGGCCTTGCCGCGCTCGCCCCGATCGCCTCAGCCCACGCCCAGGAGGGGGTGGCCAGCGGCGATACGTCGGGCAAACGGATCGCGCTCAGCAATTCCTACGCAGGCAATTCCTGGCGCCAGCAAATGCTGAAGACCTGGGACCGGGCGAGCCATGACGCCCTCGCCCAGCACCTGATCAAGGAAACCAAGGTTGTCAACGCCAACGCCTCCGCCCCCGAGCAGGCCAACCAGATCGAAAGCCTGATCGTCGAAGGATGGGATGCGATCGTCATCAACGCCGCCTCGCCCACCGCGCTCAACGGCGTCATCCAGGAGGCCTGCGACCAGCACATCGTGGTGGTGGTCTTCGACGGCCTCGCCACCGCCCCCTGCGCCTACAAGGTCGCCTATGACTACGTGGCGATGGGACGGATGGAGGCCGATTTCGTCGCCAAAAAGCTCAACGGGCGTGGCAACGTGCTCGAAGTGCGGGGCATCGCCGGGGTCTCGGTCGATGACGACATCCATCGCGGGATCACCGAGGGCTTCGCCCAGACCCCCGGCATCAAGATCGTGGGTTCGGTGCATGGCAACTGGACCCAGACCATCGCCCAGAAGGAAGTGGCGAGCGTGCTGCCGAGCCTTCCCCCGATTGATGCGGTGGTGACCCAGGGCGGCGATGGCTGGGGGACGTATCAGGCGTTCAAGGCGGCGGGCCGCCCCACCCCCCTGATCATTTTCGGCAACCGTCAGGACGAGCTCGCCCTCTGGCGCGACATCCTCAAGGAGAACCCCAACTATGACACGTTCTCCGTCTCCTCCGCGCCGGGCTGCGCCTCGGTGGCGTTCTGGGTCGCCCAGCAGATCCTCGCCGGGAAGAAAGTGCCGAAGACGATCACCCTGCCGCTCCCGGTGATCGAAAAGAAAGACCTCGATCAGTGGCTCGCCATCATGCCCGAAGGCGCGGTTGCGACGCCGGTCTATACCCGGGAATGGACCGCCCAACTGATCGACGCCAACGCCGAAGGCAAGCCGCTGCCGCCCTCCCCGATCGCCAAGGCGGGGGACATGTGAGGAAGGCCGAAGGGGACGGCGGGGGGGTTCGCTCGGCCTATCCCCCGCGCCCCAGCGCCTGCGGGCTTGGGCGGAAACACTGCAAGGGTAAGGAAGGGGGCTCTGATGACGGGTGATCCTGGCGGAGGGTCCGCGCCTTTCATCCGCCTCGAAGGCATCGTCAAGCGGTTTGGCGCGATCGAGGCCCTGCGCGGGGTCTCGCTCGCCATCCCGCCCGCCACCACTCTCGCCCTCCTCGGTCACAATGGCGCGGGCAAGAGCACGCTGATGAACATCCTCGCCGGAACGCTCCGTCCCGACCGCGGGGCGATCCTGATCGCCGGCGAGGACCACGCCGCGCACTGGCAGGCGCGCCG
Organism: Acidicaldus organivorans; assembly: GCA_000759655.1. Classification (GTDB taxonomy): domain Bacteria; phylum Pseudomonadota; class Alphaproteobacteria; order Acetobacterales; family Acetobacteraceae; genus Acidicaldus; species Acidicaldus organivorans. The sequence continues at coordinate 49,968 of KN173883.1, forward strand.
CGCCTATGGGCTCGGGATCCGCTGCGTCTTTCAGGAACTCTCGCTCTGCCCCAATCTCGATGCGGTGGAGAATACCCGCATCCTGCACCGCGAAATCTCGGGCAGAGGCTGGCGGCGGCGGACCGAAGCGCTGCTCGAGGAAACGCTTGGGCGGATCTTCGGCGGCGCGAAACTCGATCTCCGCCATCCCGTGGGCGGTCTTTCCCTCGCCGCGCGGCAGATGATCGAAATCGCCCGCGCCTTCCTCCCCATCCCCGCTCCGCCGCGTCTGGTCATCCTCGATGAGCCCACCTCCTCGCTCGGCGCCCAGGCCGCAGAGGCGCTGCTCCGCTTCCTCCCCGAAGCGCACCGCGACGGGACGGCGGTGATCTTCATCTCGCACCGTTTGCGCGAGGTCCTCACCCATTGCCGGCGGGTCGTGGGGATGCGCGATGGCGAGATTACGGCCGAACGGGATGCCGCCGAACTCACCCCCGAAGGCCTCGTCGAACTGATGGGATCGGCCCGCGCCGCCGCGACCTCTGACGAAGCCCGGGCAAAGGAAAGAGATAGGGTGCGCGTGAGCTTGCGCCTTCCCTCTCTTCCCGGCGGTCCCTCCGCCTTGATCGCCCGCGAGGCGGAGATCGTGGGGCTTGCCGGCCTCGACGGGCATGGCCAACGGGCGAGCCTGCTTCGCCTCTTTGCCGCCGCCCAGGGAGCGCGGATGCCAGACGTGCGCCTCGACGGGCGCGTGGCCTATGTGAGCGGCGATCGTCCCCGTGAGGGTGTCTTCCCGCTCTGGACGGTCGGGCACAACCTCACGGTGGGGCTCATCCGGCGCATCCAGCGATGGGGCTGGCTTTCGGCGGCGCAGGAGCGGGAGATCGCCGAGGACTGGCGGGGGCGGCTTCAGGTGCGCGCGCCTTCCATCGCCACCCCGATCCTCGCCCTCTCGGGAGGCAACCAGCAGAAAGTGCTGATCGCCCGCGCGCTCGCCGCCGAGCCCGACATCCTGCTCCTCGACGATCCGATGCGCGGCGTCGATATCGGCACCAAGCGGGAGCTCTTCGCGGTGCTCCGGGATGAGGCGGCGCGGGGGCGCACCATCCTGCTCTACACCACCGAGACCGAGGAGCTGGTCCATTGCGACCGAACCTACGTCTTCTTCGAGGGGCGGCTTGCCGACGAGATCCCGCGCGCCGCCTTCAATGAAGAGCGCCTGCTCCGCGCCTCCTTCGCCCATGCCGCCTGACGCCTCTCGCCCCCGCCTTTCGGCGCCCTTCCGGCTCTCGCCGCTTGCGGCGCGTCCGCTGCTCGCGGCGCTTGCCCTCCTCCTCATGTTCGCCGTCATCGTCTGGCGGGAGCCGCGCGCGGCGAGCTATCTCGGGCTCCGTCTCCTCCTCAATTTCTCCATCCCCCTCATGTTCGCCGCGTTCGCCGCAATGGCGGTGATCGTGCTCGGCGACATCGATCTCGGGCTCGGCCCCTTCATCGGCCTTGCCAACGTGATCAGCGCCCGCTGGCTTGCCGGAAATCCGTCTCTCGCCGCGCTCCTCCTCGTCCTTTCCCTCCTCGCCTATGCCGCAATGGGTGCGCTGATCGCCGCCCGCCGCCTCCCCTCGATCGTCATCACGCTGGGCGCCTCCTTCATCTGGCTCGGGGCTGGCCTCCTCATCCTCCCCACACCGGGCGGGGCTGCGCCAGACTGGCTCGCCGCCCTGCTCCGTCTGCACACGCCGTTCGTCCCCCTCCCCCTCTGGCTCGCCGTGGCCCTCGCCCTCGCTGGCCAAATCCTTTTCATCACGAGCCCTGCCGGGGTGGTGCTGCGCGGCTTCGGCGGAGCGCCCGAGGCGCTGATCCGCGCCGGATGGTCGCTCATCGCCGCCAAATCCTTCCTCTACGGGCTGGCCGGGGCTTTCGGCATCCTCGCCGGACTGGCGCTCACCGGCATCAACACGACGGGCGATGCCAATTTCGGCACCCCCTACACCCTGCTCGCCATCGCCGCGGTGATCGTTGGCGGCGGCGAGTTCGCGGGCGGCATCGTCTCCCCGCCGGGGACGGTGATCGGGGCGCTCATCCTCCTCCTTTCCGGCGCGCTCCTCTCTTTCCTCGACGTCTCCACCGACTGGCAGCTCTCGGTGCAAGGCGGGATCCTCATCCTCGTCCTCGCCCTGCGCGCCCTTCTCCGCAAGAGAGACGCCCATGCCGCCTGAACGAGCGGAAGCACCCCATGCCCCCCTCATCCGCCTCGCGCGGCGCCCTTGGTTCTATGCCGCGACCGGCGCGGTGCTCGTGTGGCTGCTCGTGGTGGCGAGCGCCGAAGGACGGGGGGCCTGGGCCACGCTCGGCACGGCGCTCGGCTTCGGCACGTTCTATGTGATCACCGGGCTCGGCCAGATGCTGGTGATTGCGGCGGGACCGGGCAATATCGACCTCTCCATTCCCTCGATGATGACGCTCGCCGGCTATCTCGGCATGGGGCTGATGGGCGGAGAGAACGGACGGCTCGCTCTCGGCTTCCTCCTCGCCTTCGGGCTCGGCCTTGCCGGCGGAGCGGCCAATCTCCTCCTCATCCGCCTCTTCGCCATTCCCCCGATGATCGCCACCCTCGCCGCCGGGCTGGTCATGCAGTCGGTGACGATCGCCTATTCGCGGGGCTCGACCGCCAAACCGCCCCCGCTCCTGCTCGACGCGGCACTCGCCCATCTCGGCCCGCTCCCCCTCATCGCGCTCGGAGCCCTCCTCCTCTCCGCCGTCATGGCGCTCCTCATGAGCCGCTCGGTCTTCGGCCGCACCCTGCTCGCCCTTGGCCAGAATGCGCGCGCCGCCTATCTCGCCGGGCTCCGCACCGGTCCCGCCCATGCCGCCGCCTATCTCCTTTCCGGCGTTTTCGCCGCGCTCGCCGGGTTCTGGCTTGCCGCCTATTCGGGCGGCGCCTCACTCAACATGGCGGAAGATTTCCTGCTGATGTCGATCGCGGTGGTGGTGCTCGGCGGAAGCCGGGTGAGCGGGGGCGCGGTGAGTGTCGGCGGGCTGTGGGGGGCCTCGCTCCTCCTCTATCTCATCGTCACCCTGCTCAATGTCTGGACGGTGAGTGCGGGGCTGCGCTACGTGCTCACCGGCCTGATCATCCTGCTCGTGCTCGGCCTGAGCGGCGAGCGCTGAGCGGCAGACGCGCCATTCCCTGCCCCGTGCGGGCGAGCACCAGAGGCGAGCACGAGAGACCCCCCCATGCTCTACACCCCCCTTCCCTTCCGCGAGAGCCGCCCTGAGGTGATCTTCGCCGCGCTCCGCGCCCATCCGCTCGCCC
>KN173883.1:53339-53409 GCA_000759655.1 Acidicaldus organivorans
ATTTGGTGAGCGCGCAAGGCGAGGAGGTGATCGCTACCCCCGTCCCTCTCCTGCTCGAAGAGGGCGAGCG
>KN173883.1:53491-56072 GCA_000759655.1 Acidicaldus organivorans
CCCCCGCCTCATCGGCCATCTGGCGCGGGCCAATCCCTTCGCCCAGGCGCGCCCGGCCCGCGCGCGCGCCATCTTCAGCGGGCCGGACACCTACGCCACGCCAAGCTGGTATGCGGCCAAGCGCGAGCACGGCAAGGTGGTACCGACCTGGAATTACGTGGTGGTGCATGTGCGGGGCACGCTCTCCTGGCACGATGACCCGGCCGAGCTCCGCGCCATCGTCGAGGCGCTGACCGCGGCGCATGAGGCCGCGCGCCCCAAGCCTTGGGCGGTGAGCGATGCGCCCGAGGATTTCATCGCCGCCCAGCTCGCCGCGATCACCGGCTTCACCCTCGCCATCGAGACGATCGAGGGGAAGTGGAAGATGAGCCAAACCGCCCGGAGGCCGATCGCGAAGGCGTGATCGCGGGGCTCAGGGAAGAGGGGAAAGACGAGATCGCGGCCCTCATCGCGGCCTCCGACCCCAAACGCCGCCCGCGCTGAAGGCCCCCACCGCGGGTGGCGTTCGCGCCCAGCAGGGATGGCGTTCGGACAGCCCTCCTGACGCGATCCTCTGCAGGGGACCACTTCAGGGCCCCCGCCTCGGGACCGCCGTCAGGCCTTGCGGATCAGGATCCGCCCCGTCCCCTCCTCCCATTCCTGGGCAAGGATCTCATGGCCGAGCTGGGCGGCGGCGCGGGGGACGTTGATGAAGGGCTCCTCGCCCCGCACGGTGACGAGCAGCGTCTCGCCAGAGGCCATACGGTCGAGCGCCAGCCGGGTGTGGACGAACGTCATCGGGCAGCGCAGCGCCGTGATGTCGAGTTCATGGTCGATCGCCACCCCCGCCTCCGCCACCCTCCGGTCCACCAGAAACGTCACATCAAGCATCATGCCGCCTTTTCCTCTGCCCGAGCTCCCGGATGCGACGCAGCCGGAGTGAGGATGAAATCATAGTCGAGCTGCCGCCATGGCGCCTCCATCATCCGCCCATCCGGCGCCCGCCCCGGCGGCATGGCGCGGAACTCGGCGATCAGCTCCGGCTTGACCCCGAATACCGCATCCGACTCGAGATAGGGATCGCCCGCCACGAAAACATGGGTGACGAGCGGGGCATGACCTTCGGCGCTGATCAGGAAATGGACATGCGCCGGGCGGTAGGGATGCCGCCCGCCCGCCTCGAGGAGCCGTCCCACCGGCCCGTCATGCGGCACCGGATAGGAGGCGGGCTGTACTGTCCAGAAGTGAAACCGCCCCTCGGCGTCGCTTTCGAAACGCCCGCGCAAGGCGCGGAGCCGGGGATCGCGCTGGACGTCATAATAGCCCGCGTCATCGGCGTGCCAGACCTCGATCCGCGCCCGGGCGAGGGGAGCACCGTCGAGGCTCCGCACCCGGCCCGCGACGTAGAGCCGCTCGCCCTCTATTCCTTCCGCGAGATCGGCGCCAAGCGGCAGGACGGGCGCATCCTCGACGAAAAAGGGGCCGAGCACGGTGCTCGGCGTCGCCTCCGGTGGAAAGCGGTGATTGAGCGCATCGACCAGCATCGAGGCTCCGAGCACGTCGGAGAGCAGGATGAATTCCTGACGCTCCGGCGTGCAGAACTTGCCGGTGGCGGTGAGGAAGTCGATCGCGGCGCGCCACTCCTCGAAGCTTGGCTCGATGTCGCGGATGAAGGCATGGAGATGCCGCACCAGGCTTGCGAGGATGGCGCGCATCCGCGGATCGGGGGCCGCGGCGAAACGGGCGAGCACCCGTGCGGTGAGATCCTGTTCCAAAGTCTCCATCGCGCCCTCCCCTTTTCTCGCCCGTCCCGGCCAGGGACGGAAATCGATCGGCTCCGAAAGATTGGGATCAACCGAGGTGATCCGGCAAGCCAAGGGCGCGGGCGAGCCGTGGCAGCGCCGCTTTGGGCGGAAGCCCGGCGCGGAGGTGATGGGGGCGGTCGGCGAATCGGCGAAGCACGATCCCGGCCGCAGCGAGCCGCTCCCACCAGCGTCCCGCCTCAGGGTGGTGGAGGAAGAGGAAGAGCGGGGTCTCTCCGGCGATGGTGAAGCCCGCCCGCTGGAAGAGCGCTGCCATTCGTTCCCGCCGCGCGGCAAGCCGCGCCGCCGCCATCGCCCGCCACTCCCGGTCGGCGAGCGCTTTCTGCCCGATGAGGATCGCCGCATCGCTCACCGGCCAGGGGCCGAGCACGGCGCGGAGAGGCGCAACAAGGGAGGCGGGGGCGAGGGCGAAGCCGAGCCTGAGCCCGCCGAGGCCATAGGCCTTGCCGAAGGAGCGGAGCAGGAGAAGCCCCTCCTCGGGAAGATCGGGGGCGAGCGAAAAACCGGGGAGGAAATCGGCAAACGCCTCATCGACGACGAGGAGCCCCCCCCGCGCGGCAAGCCCGGCGGCGAGCGCGAGGAGAGAAGCGGCGGGCAAGACGCGTCCGCTCGGGTTGTCGGGGCGGGCCAGCAGCACGACCTCCGCCTCCGCCGCCGCCTCGAGGNGCGCGGCAAGCCCGGCGGCGAGCGCGAGGAGAGAAGCGGCGGGCAAGACGCGTCCGCTCGGGTTGTCGGGGCGGGGCAGCAGCACGACCTCCGCCTCCGCCGCCGCCTCGAGG
>KN173883.1:56164-56923 GCA_000759655.1 Acidicaldus organivorans
GTCTCCACCTCCCGCACCGCATGCCCCGCCTTCTGCCAGACATGGACGTACTCCCCATAGGTCGGGCCGAGCACGGCGACCCGGCGGGAGGGCGGGACGAGCCGCGGCAGGAGCCCGATGAGGAGTTGCGAGCCGGGGGCGGCGATCACCCGAGCCGGATCGGGAACGCCATAGGCGCGGGCTGCTTCGGCTTCGAGCGCGGCGAGCGCCTCAGGCTCGGGCAGGCGCGCGAAGAGACCCAAGGCGGGCGGCGTGAACGGGTAGGGGTCGGGGTTGATGCCGGTGGAGAGATCGAGGAAAGGTTGCGGCGCGCCGGGAAAGGCGCGGCGGATCGCCTCCAGCCGTCCGCCATGCGCGATGCCCGTTTGCGCCCCCATCCGCACGGAGTCTGCCATTTCCGAGCACGCCCTCCTTCTCGCGCTGGCTTTCACCGTCGAGTTCGCCTTCCTCTATCCCGCTCCGCTCGAGCGGAGGATCGGCCATCCGGTGATCTGGATCGGCGCGCTGATCGCATGGGCGGAGCGGCGTTTCAACCGGCCCGAACTGGCCCCTGCCGCTGCCCGGATCCGGGGCGCGGCGGTCCTCGCGGCGGTACTGGCCGCGGCCTTGCTCCCCGCCCTCCTCCTTTCCGCCCTCGCCGCCCGGCTCGGTCTTGCCGGAACGATCGGGCTCGGCGCGCTCGCATCGAGCCTTCTTGCCACGCGGCTGCTCGCCCGGAGGGTGGGCGAGGTGGCCAAGGCGCTCGGTGAGGGCGGGGAG
>KN173884.1:0-668 GCA_000759655.1 Acidicaldus organivorans
GCTTGAGCTCGCGGGAGGAAGCGAGGCTGCCACGCGCGAGGCCCTCGCCGCCCTGCTTCAGCGCACGCCGCTTCCCCCCCACGTCTATGCCGAGATCTCGGGAAGCGCGGTCGAGGGTTCGCGGGCGCTGCGCGATCTCCTCATCCGCGCCCTCTTCGCCGCGATCGGCGTCTTCGCCCTGCTCTGGCGGCTCGCCCGCACCCCTTCCGCCCTGATCCTGCTCACCGCCAATCTCCCCTTCGCTCTGGTGGGCGGGATCTTCGCCGCCCGGCTCGGCGGCGGGGTGATCTCGCTCGGCGCCTGGGTCGGCTTCGTCACCCTGTTCGGCCTCACCCTGCGCAACGCCATCATGCTCATCGTGCGCTACCAGCAGCTGGCGGAGAGACTGGGGAGGCCGGGGGGGCGGCTCGGGGTGCGGCTGGCCATAAAGGGGGCTGGCGAGCGCCTCGCCCCGATCGTGATGACCTCGCTGGTCACCGCGCTCGGCCTCTCGCCCCTGCTGCTCGGCATGGACGATCCGGGCCGCGAGATCGAGGGCCCCATGGCGCTCGTCATCCTGGGCGGGCTTTTGAGCTCGATGGCGCTCACCCTCCTCGTCCTGCCGCTCGCCGCGGCCCGCTTCCTCCGCCCCGCGCCCCCCTCCGCGGGCGAGGGGCTCGCCGGCGCAG
>KN173884.1:714-824 GCA_000759655.1 Acidicaldus organivorans
GAGACCATTTCCCGAGCCCGTTGCCGAGGAGACCACATCGTGAGCCTGAGCGCCTCCCCNAGGGCGGAGCGGCGGCGCCAGATGCGGCGCCAGACATGGCCAAGCCGCCT
>KN173884.1:913-1218 GCA_000759655.1 Acidicaldus organivorans
GCCCCCGTGCTATAAGAGAAGCGCTCGCGGAGGCTCGAGGGCCGCGGGGAAAGAGAGGGTGACGCTGAACGACCGCGAATCGCTGCTGCGCCGGCTCGAGGAGCTCAAGACCGAGCACCGCGATCTTGATACGGTGATCGCCGCGCTCGAGGCGGTGGCGCGTGTCGATCAGCTCCAGCTCGTCCGCCTCAAGAAGCGGAAGCTCCGCCTCAAGGACGAGATTATGCGGCTCGAAAGCCGCCTCATCCCTGACCTCCCGGCCTGACCCGGTGCCCCCGGCCCCTTGAGCTTGAGACCGCTCCCCC
>KN173884.1:1285-3179 GCA_000759655.1 Acidicaldus organivorans
TGGCCCACGAGGCCCGCATCGTCTCCGCTCACCGCACGCCGGACCGGCTCGCCGAATACGCCAAGACCGCCGCTGCGCGCGGACTTAAGGTGATCATCGCCGGGGCGGGCGGGGCCGCGCATCTGCCGGGGATGTGCGCCGCCTGGACCACGCTTCCCGTCTTCGGCGTGCCGGTGGAGAGCGCCACGCTCAAAGGGCTCGACAGTCTCCTCTCCATCGTGCAGATGCCGGCGGGGATTCCGGTCGGCACGCTCGCCATCGGCCGGGCCGGGGCGGTGAACGCGGCGCTGCTCGCGGTCGCGGTGCTGGCGCTCGACGATCCGGCGCTCGCCGCGCGGCTCGCCGCCTTCCGCGCCGCGCAGACCGAGAACGTCGCCCTCGTCCCCACCGACGAAGAGACGCGGTGAGGGAATTTCCTGCCGCGCCGCCGTCCCCAGAGAGACATCCCCAGAGAGCCTCGAGGAGAGCCCCCATGAGTGAGAGACCGCCGCTGCCCCCCCTTTCCCGCATCGGCATCATCGGCGGGGGGCAGCTCGGGCGGATGTCGGCGATGGCGGCGGCCCGGCTCGGCTATGTCTGCCATATTTTCACCCCCGAGGAGGACGCCCCCGCCTCCCAGGTCGCCGCCCGCACCTTCCGCGCCGACTACGACCACCTCACCGCGCTCGAGGCGTTCGCCGATTCGTGCGACGTGATCACGTTCGAGTTCGAGAACGTGAGCGCCGAAGGCCTCGCCCGCCTCGCCCACCACCGCCCGGTCCGCCCCTCGCCCTTCGTGCTCGAGATCAGCCAGGACCGGCTTGCCGAAAAGAGCTTTGTTACCGAGCGCGCCCGCGCCCGCACCGCGCCCTTCGCCCGCGTTACCGATCGCGAGGAGCTCGCCCTTGCCCTCGAAGAAATCGGGCTTCCCGCCGTGCTGAAGACGACCCGGCTCGGCTATGACGGCAAGGGCCAGGCGCGGGTCACCTCGCGGGCGGAGGCAGAGGCGGCCTTCGCGACGCTCGAGCCCAAGCCGCTCATCCTCGAAGGCTTCGTCGATTTCGCCGCCGAGCTCAGCGTGGTGCTTGCCCGCGGCGCCGATGGGACGATCGCCGCCTTCGACCCGGTGCTCAACCACCATCATCAGCACATCCTCGACCTCACCCTCGCCCCGGCCCCCATTCCGCCCGAGATCGCGGAAGAGGCGCAGCGCATCGCCGCGCGGATCGCCGAGGCGCTCGATCTGGTGGGGCTCCTCTGCGTGGAGATGTTCCTCGACCGCGACGGGCGGATCCTGGTCAACGAGATCGCCCCCCGGCCGCACAATTCCGGGCACTGGACGATCGATGCCTGCCCGGTGAGCCAGTTCGAGCTCCATATCCGCGCGGTGGCCGGGCTTCCCCTTCCCGCGCCGCGGCGGCATTCGGATGCGGTGATGAAGAACCTGGTCGGCCCCGAGGAGATCGGGCTCTGGCCCGAGATCCTCGCCACGCCCGGTCTCATCCCGCACCATTACGGCAAGCGCGAGGCGCGGCCGGGGCGCAAGATGGGCCACGTCACCCGGCTCTTTCCGCGCGGCGCATTGCCGGGGCCGGAGGGGATCGCGGCGGCGATCGCCCCGCTTGCCATGCGTTACCGTCCGGGGGAATAAAAATCGGGGAAATAGACCAAGAATTGGGAAGGCGGGCGGCGGGAGCGGCCCGCCCAGCGTCGCGCCCTCCGGCACGATGCCGTGTGTCACACGACCCGGTGTCACACGGCCGGGTATCACATGACCCGGCGTCAAACGACCGGGGTTACGGCGCGTCGAGCGACTGCACCGCCGATTGCGGATTGGGAATGAGGCTCTTGACCGAGGCGGGCACGGGCGGGCTTGCCGCAACCGGCGGGGTGGGAATGGCGGCCTCGGCGGGGG
>KN173885.1:0-3446 GCA_000759655.1 Acidicaldus organivorans
CCCTCAGCCCCCGCCGCGCCTGCGGCCCCGGTGGTGAGCGCGGCGCAGGCGGCCGATGCGCTCTCGCGTTACGCGGCCGATCTCCGGGCGCGGGTGCAGCGGACGCTGGTCGTTCCGGCCTCGATCCAGTCGCTCGGGCTTTCCGGAGAGAGCGAGGTGCGGATCACTCTCGCCCCCGATGGGCAGCTGCTCGACGTCTCGCTCGCCCGATCGAGCGGCGCCCCGCTCATCGACCGGCTCGCGCTTTCCACAGTGAAGGCCACGCATTTCGCCCCCTTTCCTCCCGAGCTCCCGCCCCATCCGGTCACCTTCGCCCTCCGCGTGGTGATCGGCGAGTAGGAGCGCGCGTTTCAAGGGGAAGACCGCTCAGGGGGGGGATGGCTTCAGGGAGAGACGGCGACGAACACCTCGCGCGCCGGCCAGGCGAGAAAAAGCCGGTGTTGGGCGATGAAATCGGCGCCAAGCAGGAGATCGGCGGTGAGCATCGGCGTCTCGCCCACGGCGATCACCGGATCGCGCCAGGTCTCGGCCCCGATGGTGAGGCTTTCGAAATGATGGCGGAAGGCGAGGTGGGGCCGGCCATCGACCCCGCGATAGGGATGGGAGGGATCGGCGCCGAGCCGGACTTCGGAGAGGCCGAGCTTCGCAAGCGCACGCTTATTGAGCAACGTGACCTCGGCCCCTGAATCCAGCATCGCCTGGAGCCGCACGCCATCGATCGTCACCGGGACGAGCAATTGCCCACCCTCGGCGATCTCGGCCGGCAGACGGTAAAAGCGCGCCCCCGGCCAGGGGGGCGCGAAACGGCCCTGGCAGGACATCTCGCGGTACAGGGTGAGACGGTTCGCCGCGATGTCGAGATCGGCGTCGAGATTCGAGAAGAAATCGGCGCCCAGAATGCCCTCGGGCGGTGGGGTGAACACGCGGAAGAGCGCGTCGGGGACCGCGGTGAGACGTTGCGGGCCGATGTCGATGGAGCCGATCCGCATGTCATCGGCGCGCATCGGACGGGCGAGAAACGGGCCGCCGAGCCCGGCCAGGGTGACTAGGCGCTCCGTGCTGGGGACGAGACCGAGACGGTCGGCGAGCGGGGCGGAGACCATGCTGAGGGCGGCGCCGGTATCGAGGAGAAACCGGGCCTCGTGGCCGTCGAGGTGCACCGGCGCGAGCGCCATGTCGCCAGCACGGGTAAGCGCGATGGTGCCGAGCGGGGCGAGCGTGCAGGGCGCCGCGGCGGAGGGAGCGGGCGCAGAGGGTGCGGCGCAGGCGGCGAGCAGGCCGGAGAGGAACGCCGCGGCGATGACGGCGTGGCTACGCTCGCGACGCCGCGACGCGCCCGCCCGCAGGGATCGGGCGACGTCCCATCCGATCCCGCCCGCTGCGCCTTGCCGCCCTCGCGCCTCGATCTTCCTCGTCCCTCGACTCCCTTCGCCGGGATGCCTCCCCTTGGCCGGGGTAACGCGATCCCTGCAACCGAAGTTTGCTGTTTCTTCCCGCGTTTCTGGCTCCTTCCGGAACGTCCTCATCAGGGCAGAATGTTCGACTGGCCGAAGGCATAGCGCAGGCCGAACAGGATCTCGTGGTTGAACTCGTTGCCGAACACGCCGTTGCCGCTGGCGATCCGTTCTCCTGATTGATCGAAGGAGAGGTGATGTGCACCCTGCGGGTCGGCCACCCCCAGCATCCGGTATTCCACGGTGGCGGAAAGCCCCGGCGCGAAGGCGATGGGGAAGGAGAAGCCCACGATCCCCTGATAGGCGAAATTGCCTACTGCGTTGCTGCCGCCCGAGGCGGTGAGGGGGGCGGTGAGATAGTCGATGCGGAAGCCGTTGAAACTGTTCATCTCGTAGCCGAGGCCGAACCCGAGATAGGGATAGACGAAATGCTCGTTGATCCCGAGCGCGCTCGGGGTGATGTCATAGATGACATTGGCGAGCACCCCGTAATTCTCCTGGCTCCCATGCACCGCTCCGGCAAAGCCCGGCCCGGTGAAGACGTTCTGGAACCCATTGGCGCCGAAATTCCCCTCGATCTCCACTCGCCATCCGTTGAGGAACGGGTTGAGCGCGCCGAGCCCGTAGCCGAGGCTCGCCACGGCGACATAGCCTGGATCGAAGGCCGCCATCGAGCTTCCGGTGCCAAGCGCCGGGGAGGGGGCGATCGTCTCATCCTGGAGGAAGTTCACCCCGATATTGCCGCTGACGTAAAGCCCTTGCACTGGCTGGGCAAAGGCATGCCCCACAGCACCCCCCAACGCGCCGCCGAGGAGGGCGAGGAACCATGTTTTCCGCAACATCTCCCACCTCATCCGTTCATCCGGTTTCACTGCACCCGTGTTCGCCGGGCGACGCCTCGTCGGTTGTGAGCGCGCTCTCGCCAAAGCGCCAACCCCGGCGGGGTGCGCAAGACCCCCGCGGTTGGGAGAGCGCATCTCCCGCGCCGCCCGCCTTTGATATTTTTCGCCCCGTTTTGCAGCGCAACCGGGGAGCAGGCTCCGCACCTTTTTGTGAGCCCCATCACGCCTGCCCCTTCCGCGCCCCGTCGCAGAGGGGGGCTTGGCGCGAAGACCGACCCCGCGATAACCTCCGGTCATGCCGGGACGACGCGCCCCTCGCTCGGGCCGTTCGGCCCCCGGCCAACGATGAAACAAGCCAAGGATGGAACAAGCCAAAGAGGGGAACGTCCGCTTCATGCCAAACGGGAAAGACCACTCTGCCAAACCCTGGCTCAGCCTCTACACGCCGGGTCTTGCCGCGACGATCACGCCCGAGTTCACCAACGGGCTCGACCTCTTCCGCGCCGCCGCGGCGCGGGCGGGCGGGCGCCCGGCGCTCCGCTATTTCGACGGCGCCCTGACCTATGCCGAACTCGACCGCGAGAGTGACGCCTTTGCCGCCGCCCTGCGTGCGTCAGGCTTCGCCCGCGGCGACCGGCTCGCCCTCATCCTGCAGAACGTGCCCGCCTTCGTCATCGCCTTGGTCGGGGCGTGGAAAGCGGGTGGGATCGTGGTGCCGATCAACCCGATGAACCAGGCGCGGGAACTCACCCTCCTCTTCGGCGATTGCACGCCCAAAGCGGCCGTGGTGCACGAGGCGGCGCTCCCCGCGCTTGAGGCTTTGCCGGAGGCCGCGCGCCCCTCTCTCCTCATCACCGCCTCTCCCCTTTCGTATCAGACCCGCAACGACCCCCGCCTCTTCAAGGATCTCGCACGAGGCGCGTCTCAGGGCGCGCGCGCCTTCGAGATGTTTCTTGATGAGGGGCGCGGCCAAAAAGTGCCGCCCCTTTCCCTCGGCCCCGAGGATACGGCCTTCCTCGTCTATACCTCGGGGACCACCGGCCCGCCCAAGGGGGCGATGAACACCCACGGCAACGTCGCCTTCAACGCCCAGACCTACCGCGACTGGATCGGGATGGAGGAGGGGGCGCCGATCCTCGCCCTCGCCCCC
>KN173885.1:3481-6895 GCA_000759655.1 Acidicaldus organivorans
TTTCGTATCAGCCCCGCAACGCCCCCCGCCTCTTCAAGGATCTCGCACGAGGCGCGTCTNGCCGCGTCCTTCATCACCGCCGCTCCGCTCATCCTCGCCTATCGTTTCGAGCCCGCGGTGATGCTGGAGACGATCGCCGAGCACGAGCCCCGCTTCACCATCGGCGCCATCACCGCCTTCATCGCGCTGATGAACCATCCCGCCGCCTCGTCCCGAAGCTTCGCCTCGTTCCGCCAGCTCTACTCGGGCGGCGCGCCGGTCCCGCCCGCCGTGGTGGAGGCCTTCCGCGACAAATTCGGGCTCTACATCCATAACGGTTACGGAATGACCGAGACCACCTCGCCCTCCCACGTCGTCCCCTTCGGACGCGAGGCGCCGGTCGATCCCGCCTCCGGCTCGCTTGCCATCGGCGTTCCGGTGTTCAACACCGAGTCCTGGATCGCCGGAGACGATGGTCAGCCGCTGCCGCCCGGGGAGATCGGCGAGATCGTGGTGCGCGGGCCGCAAGTGGTGCCGGGCTACTGGCAGCGCCCGGAGGAGACCAAGACTGCCATCCGCGAGGGCTGGCTCTTCACTGGCGATGTCGGGTTCATGGACGAGGCAGGCTGGTTCTATCTGGTCGATCGGAAGAAGGACATGATCAACGCGGCCGGGTTCAAGGTCTGGCCGCGCGAGGTGGAGGACGTGCTCTACACCCATCCCGCCATCCGCGAGGCGGCGGTGATCGGCGTGCCCGATCCCTATCGCGGCGAGACGGTCAAGGCGGTGGTGAGCCTCAAGCCCGGGATGAGCGTGAGCGCCGAGGAGCTCATCGCCTTCTGCAAGTCGCGTATGGCAGCCTACAAATATCCCCGCATCGTCGAGATCCGCGACGAACTGCCCAAGACCTCGACCGGCAAGATCCTCCGCCGGGCGCTGCGCGGCTGAGGGGGGCTAAGGAGGCCGAGGCGAGGAGGCTGGGGACGCCCTCCCTTCTCTTGACCCCGCCCTTCTCTCGGCCAGCCGTTCTCCTGTCCCGCCCCTCTTTCGCAGGGGCCACCCTCCGATGAGTCCCCCCTGACAATGCCCTCTCTTGCAACTGCAATCCATTTGCAATAACTGGGAGAGAAATGAGGTGATCCAATGTCCGTCCCCGACTCTCCCTCCCGTCCCGCCCCGCTTCCTGCCTCGGTGGGCCGCCTCGCCGCCTGGGCCAGCGTCTTCGGCCCCGGCCTCGTCGTCATGCTCGCCGACACCGATGTCGGGAGCGTGGTCACCGCCGCCCAGAGCGGCGTGCAATGGGGCTACCGGCTGCTCGGCCTGCAGATCCTGCTCATCCCCATCCTCTACGTGGTGCAGGAACTCACCGTGCGGCTCGGCGTGGTGACCGGCTGCGGCCACGGCGTCCTCATCTGCCGCCGCTTCGGCCGCTTCTGGGGATGGGTCTCGGTGACGGGGCTGGCCGTCGCGGTGTTCGGCGCGCTGGTCACCGAGCTTTCCGGCATCGCCGGGGTGGGGGAGATGTTCGGCATCTCCCGCGCCCTCTCCCTTGGGCTCGCCGTTCTCACCTTGCTCGCGGTGGCCTTCACCGGCTCTTACCGCCGGGTCGAGCGCATCGCCCTTGCCTTCGGCGCCTTCGAACTTGCCTTCCTCGCCGTGGCCTGGCTCGCCCATCCCGAGGCCGGCGTGATGCTCGGTGAGAGCCTCCGCATCCCCTACACCAATCCCGACTATCTCTATCTGGCAGCGGCCAATATCGGGGCGGTGATCATGCCGTGGATGGTCTTCTACCAACAATCGGCCATCGCCGAGAAGAAACTCAGCCTCCATCATCTGCGCGCGGCGCGCTGGGATACGGCGGCGGGCGCGGTGATCACCCAGCTCATCATGGCCGCCGTCCTCATCGCCACTGCCGCGACCATCGGCCGTCACGATCCCAAAGCGAGCCTCTCCACGGTGGGCGAGATCAGCAACGCGCTCACCCCCTATCTCGGCGCGGGGGCGGGGCGGCTGGTCTTCGGCCTCGGGGTGGTCGGCGCAGGGATGGTGGCGGCGATCGTCGTCTCGCTCGCCCTTGCCTGGGGGGTGGGCGAGGTCGCCGGCTTCCGCCACACGCTCGAGGCGCATCCGGGAGAGGCGCCGTGGTTTTACGCGCTCTACGCCCTGATCGTGGCGGGGGGCGGGGTGATCGTCTGGGCCTCGCCCGATCTCGTCGCGCTCAACATCGCGGTCGAGGTGATGAACGCGCTGCTGCTCCCCCTCGTGCTGGGCTTCCTCGTCGCCCTCGCCCGTTTCGCCCTGCCCCCGTCCCACCGGCTGCGGGGGGGATATCTCGCGCTCGTCCTCTTCCTCGTCCTGCTCACCTGTGCGTTCGGCCTCTATGGCGGGGTGGCGGGGTTGCAGGGCTCGTGAGGCATGCGCGGGGCGGCGTGGGGGCAGGACGCATGACGCGATTTGGCCTTCTCTCGGCGGAAGGAGAGCTCCTCTTCGCCGGCCGGCGCTATGCCGCCGCATTGGGCCGGGGCGGGATGGGCAGGGCGAAACGCGAGGGCGACGGGGCCACCCCGCTCGCCTTTCTCGCCTTGCGCGAAGTCCTCTACCGGCCCGACCGGCTTTCCCCGCCCCAAGCTGCCGTCCCCTGCCGGGCGCTCACCCGTGCGGAGGGCTGGTGCGACGATCCCGCCGATCCCGCCTATAACCGGCCGGTGCGCACGCCCTATCCCGCCCGCCATGAGGCGCTGTGGCGGGAGGATGGGCTCTACGACGTGATCGGGGTGCTCGGCTGGAACGATGTCCTGCCCGTCCCTGGCCGCGGTTCGGCGATCTTCCTCCATCCCGCCGCTCCCGATTTCGCCCCCACCGCAGGCTGCATCGCCCTTGCCCGCGCCGATCTCCTCGACGTGCTCGCCGCCGGGCTCGCCGGGATCGCGGTGCTGCCGCCCTCTTCCTTCCCGTAGAGACGAAGGGCGCGCCGGCCGAGTCGGGCCCGCAGACGGGCGAGCGCCGCGCCCCCGAGGCAAAGCGGCGCACAGCGGTGGGCGAGACCCGTCCGCGCGGCCTCCGCGTCGATAAAGGTCTCGACCGGAAGCCCGGCGCCGAGCGCCAGCCCGTGCCGCGGCAGGGCGAAGTGGAGGTAGCGGATCCGGGCGCATTTCTCGACCCGGATGCTCCGCCCGTTGACGAGAAACTTGACCGGAACGAGCACGCCCCCTGCCCATACCGCATGATCGGGGGAGAGAAGGATGTCGCACCGGGGCTTGCCCGGGCCAAAGGCGTGGGCGCGGATCCGCACCGGCCAATGCGCATCCGGTGCGGCATGGCCCGCGATATCGACCTCGCGCGCCCCGATCCAGACGATGGGCGCAAAGCCGCCGCTGGCCAGCGAAACCACGTCCCCCACCCGGAGATCCTCGACCGCGACCGGCCCCGCGGGCG
>KN173885.1:6934-13679 GCA_000759655.1 Acidicaldus organivorans
ATTGAAGCTCCCCGAGAGGGCGAGCGCTGCCTCGGGCGTCCCCGCATTGGTGAGGGCGAGCGTGCCCGAAACGTAAGAGAGGGTCTCGCCCGCGCTGAAGGTGATGCCGGGAAAGTCGATGACGTCGCCCGCTGCGAAGTCGCTCACGGAGGCGAAGAACTGGCCGGGGGCGTCGATGACGAGGCTTCCCGAGCCCGCGGTGAAGGCGAAGCTCTGCGAGCTCGCCACCGCGCTTTGTAGGACGATCGCCCCCGCTGCGCCGATCTCGCCGAGCCCCTGCCCCCCGCTCGGGGCGGTGAGCGAGCCCCCGAGCACGAGCGTGCCCCCTTGGGCGAGCAGCGTGCCGCCATTGCTGAGCGCCCCGGCGATGCTGAGCGTGCCAGCGGCGGCGGCGATCGTGCCCTGATTGGAAAGCCCCCCATGAGGGTCGCCGTCCCGATCCCTGCCTCCTTGCTCAGGACCCCCTGATTGATCAGCGCCCCGCCCGCAAAGACGTCGATCGGCACCTCGTCGGTGAGGGCGAGCGTGCCACTGGCGGCGATCTCGAATACTCCGGTGCTGCTCGCGCCCCCCACGGAAAGCCCGCCTTCCAGCACCATCGTGCCGGCAACGAGCGCCGTCGCACTTCCCAACACGGCGAAGCCCGCTGCCACCGCTGTTCCGGGAAGATCGAGCGTGCCCACCCCGGCGAGGGTCCCGGCAAGGCTTGCCGGGCCGGTGAGGGTGAGGCTCGACCCATCAGGATTGAGCGTGCCCTGGCTGAGGAGGAAGCTTCCGCCATAGGTGCCGCCCGCCGCGTCGATCAGTTCGGCATCGCCCAGCACGCCGATCGCCGCGACCGAGAGCGAGAGGCCGGGGAGAAAGGTATAGAGGCTCTCGGCGGTTCCGGCGGGAAGAGTGGCGGAACCGGAGGTGAGATCGAGCGTGCCCGCCCCGCTCATCGCGCCGCCAAGGCTTGCCGCGCCTGCGGCCAGGGCGAGCGAGCCCTGGGCTACGGCGATCGTTCCGGAGGATTGCAGATTGGCGAAGAGGTAGGTGAGGCCGGTGCCGGCCGTCTTCTCGATCAGGCCCGCATTGATCAGGTTCGGATTGCCGAGACTGTTGAGGTTGGCATCGGCGTTCACCTCATAGGTGCCGCCCGCGGCGATGCTGAGGGTGGGTGTATCAGCGGTGCCGAGGCCAAGCGTGATGTTGCCCTCCTGGATCAGGGTGCCGCTCACCGCGATCGTCCCCGACCCGCTCACCCCGAGCCCGTCGGCGATCGCCGTCCCGGCGAGGCTCATCGTGGCGGGATCGACGATCGTGCCATCGAGCGTGGCGGGTCCGGTGAGGCCGAGCGTGGCGCCGTTCGCAAGCGCTAGCGTGCTGCCCGCGGCAAGCCTCACGGGCGCGGGATCGGAGAGCGAGGTGGAGAGGCTCGCCGTGGCCCCGGCGAGAAGGACAAGCGGGGCGGCGAGGGTGAGGGTCCCGAGCGTCGCCGTCCCGGCGATCGCGAGCGTGCCCGGGCCAGAAACCGCTCCGGTGAGGCTTGCCGCCCCAGTGAGATCGAGCGTGCCATGATCGAGCCGCAGCGTGCCCTGATCGAGGAAAGCCGGGGCGAGGGTGCTCGTCCCGGGGCTCAGTTTCTCGAGCGTGCCGGCGAGGCTGAGCGTCGCGGCCCCGCTTCCCGCGATGCTCTGCGCGCCGAGGAGCAGGAGATCGCCGCCCGAGGCGACGCTCAAAGACGTGCTCGCCGAGGTTCCGCCCTGAAGAAGGAGGGCTTCGGCATAGACCGTGCCCTGATCGAGGAAGCTTGCCCCGTCGGCGAGCGGCGTCGCGCTCCTCGAAGGCGCCACGCTCGCCGTCACCGTGCCCGGGCCGGTGATCAGCCCTTCGAGCGTGGCCGCCCCGCTCAGGCCGAGACTGTTGCCCCCGAGGACGAGGGTGGTGCTGAGGGGGGCGTCGAGCGTCCCGCCATAGGAGAGGTTCGTGGCGAGCGTGGTGGTGTTGCCGAGCACGAGCCCGGCCTCGCCGAGGCTGAGCCCGGGGGCGAGGGTCGCCGTCCCGCCCACTGCGAGCGTCCCCGCCCCGGCCAGCGCCCCGGAGAGCGTCGCCCCCGCGGCGCGCAGCGTATCGGCGCCGATATCGAGGCTCGCCCCGGCGGCGAGAGAAAGCCCGCCGCCGATCGTGCCCCCCCTCATGAGATCGAGCAGCCCGCCGCCGACATTCACGCTTCCCGGCCAGATGAGGTTTTCCTCGATGGCGAGGGTGCCGGAGCCTTGCCCCAAGGTGACGAGCGATCCTCCCTGGAGGAGGGCGATGGTGCCATTCAGCGCGGGCCACACGGCGGCCTGGGTGCCATTGTTGCCGACGATGGCGAGGCTCGACGCGCCCGGCGTGGAGGGGGACCAGGAAGAGGAGGCCCAGACCCAGTCAACCGTTCCCGAAGGCGGGGCGATCGCCTGAAAGACGGGGGTGGGAGGAGCATAGAGGATCTCCGTCCCGCCCGCCCCGTCGGCGGCGAGCGCAAGCGCGCCCGGATTGGCGAGCCCCGGCATGGCGAGCACCCCCACCACGCTCGTCCCGCCGCTCGCCGTCTCTTCGAGGGTGAGGGTTCCCGAGGCGTAAGCGGCGGCATTGGCGGTGAGCCCGCCGAGATCGATCACGTCGCCCGCGCCGAACCCGCTGATCGTCCCGGTGAAATTGGCGGGGGAGGGAAGGTCGAGCGTGCCTCTGCCCGAAAAGGCGATCACCGCTCCCGCGCTCGCCCCGCCGAGCACCGCCTCTCCCCCGCCGCTCAGGGCGAGCGTGCCGCCGCTTCCCGAAAGCGCCCCACTCACCGAGATCTCGCCGCCGCTCACCGCCACTTGGCCGGGGTTGGCGAGGCTGGCGAGGGCGAGCGTGCCGGCGCTCACGCTGAGCGTGCCGGTATTGGTCATCCCGCCGGTGAGGCTCACCGTGCTCCCCGTCGCCACCCGGACCAGCCCGGCATTGCTCAGCGTGCCGCCATTTTCGATGAGCCCCGCGCCATCGCCGAGGAGGAGGCTTGCCCCCGCGGCGAGGGTGAGGGCAGCGCCATCGGCGCTCGACGTGCCTAAGGTGAGCGGCCCGCTGAGCGCGGCGGCGCCGGCGGCGAGGGCGAGCGTGGCCCCGCCGGTGAGGGTCGCCTGGCCGAGCGAATCGATGCTCCCCGCAAGGGTGAGGGTGCCCGGCCCGGCGAGCGTCCCGGCAAGGCTTGCTGCGCCACTCAGCGTAGCGGCGTGATTGTTGAGGATGAGGGCCGTGTTGGCGCCGAGGGCCAGCGCGGCGGGGCTCGCCAAGGAGGTGGCGAGCGTGGCTCGCGTGTTCGTCCCCGCGAGATCGAGGGCGGCAACATTGAGGGTGAGGCCGGGGCTGAGGGTGAACGTGCCACCCCCCTGCAGCACGAGTGTCCCTCCTTGCAGTGGGCCTTCCAGACTTGCCGCGCCGCTCAGGGCGAGGCTGCCTTCGGGGTTGATGGCGAGCGTGCCGACGCTGACGAAGGGGGCGCCCGACAGATAGTCGGTCCCGTCCCCGGCATCGACCCGGATCGTTCCGCCCGCCGCCACATAACCGCCTGCGGCGATCGCCGCGCCGGGATCGAGGATGAGGGAGGCCGCCGTGGGGACGGCGAGGGTGGAGGCGGCATCGAGGCTCAGGGAGCCGGTGACGAGGAGCGTCCCCTGATCGCTGAGATCGAGGCTCGAGCCGATCAGGCCGTTTTCGATCGCGGTGCCGGTGGTGATGAGGGTGCCCGCTCCGTTCACCACCCCGCGGAGGCTCGCCGCTCCGGCCAGGGTGAGGGTGTGCCCCTCGAGATCGAGCGTGGTGCCGGGGCCGAAGGTCGCCGCCGCGGTGAGGGTGGGGGAGGCGTTGAGGAGGAGCGTGCTCTGGCTCGAGAGGAGTTCGAGCAGGCTCATCCCGAGCGTGGCGGAAGAAGTGAGATCGAAGGTCCCGCTGCCGAAGAGGGCGAGCGTGCCCGGCCCCGCCACCGCCCCGGTGAGCGAACTCGACCCGCCATAGAGCCCGAGCGTGTTCTCATCGAGCGTCACCGTGCCGCCGAGCAGCACGTTGCCGGCGAGATCGCTCGTCCCCCCGGCGGCGACGTCGAGCAGGCCCGAATTGGCGAGGCTTCCCGTCCCTTCGATGAAGAGGGTCGAGGGATCGGCGAGGATCAGGCTCCCGCCTGAGGTGACGAGAAGACTGCTCGCATCTGAACTCGATGCTCCGACCGTCGCCGCCCCTTCCGTGGCAAGCGTGCCGGACACCACGAGCCTGGTATTGCCGCTCAGCGCAAGCCCCGTCGCTTCGGCCGCGCCGCTCACGCTCACCGCGCCGCCGCCCGTAATCGCGCCCTCGAGCGTGCTGAGCCCCGCCAGCAGATACGGACCCGGGATATCGAGCGTGGCGCCGGAGGCGAGCACGAAGGCCCCGCCCCAGGCGCCGCTTTCGACGGTGAGCGCCCCGGAGGCGAGATCGAGGGTGGCGAGCGCGTTGGTCCAGTCATCGAGCCCGCCCAGCGTGGCGGTGGTGGCGAAAGTGACCAGATAGGGGAAGGACTCGCCGAAATAGGCGTCATTCGTCGCCCCGGGCAGGCTGCCGGTGCTCCAGTCGGCGGCGAGGGTGAAGGCGCCATTGGCGCCAATCCAGCGATCGGTGGTGAGGGTGGACATCCGCGGCACGCCCCAAGGTAGCCGCCGCCAGTATATCAACCTCAGAGTTTATTCGGAAATGTTTTTTCTACCTTGAAGAGAATATCTCGTCCTCTCCCGCTTTCGGGAGGAAAACCACACGGGGGCTACCCGTGGCGTCGGCAGAGGAGATCCCAAGGGGGGAGATCCCAGGGGGGGAGATCCCAGCGAGCGGTGGCGGGAGGGCCGCTGGATGGTCGAAGAGCAGCGCGCCGAGGAAGGGCGCGGTGGTCTCGCCGCGGCCGAGGCAGTCGGGACAGAGGACGCAGACTTCGGGGCCGGGGACGTCCCGCGCGCCCGCCCCGCCGCAGCGAAGGCAGCGCCGCCAGCCTGCTTCCTCGAGATCGATCCCTCCTTCCCCGCGGATATGGAGGAATCTCCGCCGCCAGGGGAGGGCGGCGAGGGCGCCGAGCGCCTCGCCCGCGTCGTCGGTGCTTTGCGCGGCAAGGCCGAGCCAGAGACGCGATGCGCCGAAGAGGGGGACGAGGCGCGCCAGAGCCGCCGCGAGCGTCCCCGCGTTCACTTCGACGAACCATAGCGCCTGGGGATGACGCGCGATGAGGGAGGCGAGGGCGGTCTCTCCCGGCAGCACCGCCGCGTGGAGATCGAGCCACCAGAGGGGCGGCAACGATCCAGTCCCGGCGGGGGCTTCCGCCGGATGGAGCAGGACCGGCAGAGGCGGCTCGCCCGTCATGGCGGAACACCCCATCCTTTGGTTCCGGTCATGTTGGCTGCGGCCCTCCGGGAAGGTGACCTCGCGTGAAGTCGATGGGGGAGGGTTGCAGACTGCCCGCCAACCGTCTAGGAGACCTCCCGCGGCGCTGCTGTAGCTCAGTGGTAGAGCACACCCTTGGTAAGGGTGAGGCCGTGAGTTCGATCCTCACCAGCAGCACCACTCCCTTTTTCCTCCCTTTTTTCGCCTTCGGCGCGCCCAGAACGGTTGGACTCAGAGCGGCTGGGTTCAGAACGGTTGGGCGTCGTGCCAGGGGGCAAGCGTCTCGAAGAGCCGGGCCAGCCGGAGCACGCCGAGATCATCGAAGCGGCGTCCGGCAATCTGTAGCCCCACCGGCAGGCCCGCCCGGGTGAAGCCGCAAGGAACCGAGGCGGCCGGATTGCCGGAAAGATCGAACGGGTAGGAAAACTCGGCCCAGCCGATCCAGTCCCACGGATGCTCCGGCCAGTCCTGGGGCGCGAGGCGGTCGGCGGGAAAAGCGGCGACCGAGGCTGAGGGAGAGAGGAGAAAGTCCCACTCCTCGAAGAAGGCGTGGATCGCGCGAATATAGGCGTATTTGCGCTCCCGCATCGCCTGGTAGCGGGCGATGGTGATGGGAAGCCCCGCCTCGATGCAGGCGACGAAGCCCGGGTCCATCTCGGCGCGATGGGTGGCGAGCTTGTCCGCATGCATCGTCCAATGCGCCGGCCAGAAGAAGCGGATGAGCTCCGGCCCCTCCGGCCCGAAGGGCGGGCGGACCTCGATGAGCGCGACGCCGAGTGCGGCGGCAAGCCGCTCTGCCGCCTGCCGGGCCAGCGCCGCGACCTCCGGCTCGACCCGCGCGTGGCCGAAATCGGGGCTGTAGGCGAGGCGGGGCCGGCGCGGAAAAGGCTGGTCGAGGAGGGCCGGATAATCCTCGGGCTCCTTTTCGAGGCTGGTGTGATCGGCATAGTGGGGGCCTGCCATCACCCGCAGCATCAGCGCCGCATCGGCCACGGTGCGGGTGATCGGGCCGAGATGGGAGGAGTAGTCGGTGTTGGAGACGGGGTCGATCGGCACCCGGCCATAGCTCGGCTTGAGGCCGAAGACGCCACAGAAATGGGCGGGAAGCCGGATCGAGCCCGCCGCATCGCTCCCCTGATGCAGCGCACCGAACCCGGCCGCCGCCGCGGCTGCCGCTCCCGAGGAGGAGCCGCCCGCGGTAAGCCCCTCGCCCCAGGGGGTGAAGGTGAGGCCGGTGAGGGGGCTGCGCGAGGCCGCCGTCCAGCCGAATTCCGGGGTGGTGGTCTTGCCGAGCAGGATGCCGCCCGCCGCCTTGAGCCGGGCGGCGACCGGCGCGTCGCGT
>KN173885.1:13743-13812 GCA_000759655.1 Acidicaldus organivorans
TCGAGCGCGACCTCGGCGCAAAGCGTGGCGAAGGCGTTCACCCGCGGCCCGAATGTGTCGATCCGCGCC
>KN173885.1:13817-16027 GCA_000759655.1 Acidicaldus organivorans
CCTTTGGGACTTCCCCGCAGGAAGCGCCGCTCGGCGGCCCGTGCCTCCTCGAGTGCGACCTCGGCGCAAAGCGTGGCGAAGGCGGTCACCCGCGGCCCGAATGTGTCGATCCGCGCCAGCACCGCCTCGGCCACCTCACGCGGGGAGAGGGTGCGGGCGCGGAGCTCGCCTATCTTCCAGCGACCGCCCAGGCGGCGGCTTTCCGCGCCAGCACCGCCTCGGCCACCTCACGCGGGGAGAGGGTGCGGGCGCGGAAAGCCGCCGCCTGGGCGGTCGCTGGAAGATAGGCGAGCTCCGCGCCGCTCATGCGGCGACTTCGGCCGCGGGCCCGCACCGGGCGCATCCAGCCATGCGGGTCGGGCAGACGCCCATACTGGATGCCGACGATCGTCTCGTAGAGGCGCGCGGTGAGCGGCCCGATCTTGCCGTCATTGATGGTAAAGCGCCGGTCGCGGTAGCCGAGTTCGCCCACCGGCGAGATCACCGCCGCGGTGCCAGTGCCCCACATCTCCTCGAGTTTCCCCGCCTCGATCGCCGCGATCACCTCATCGATGGTGATCGGACGCTCGACGGCGGGGATTCCCCAGTCGCGGAGCAGGGTGAGCACCGACTCACGGGTGATCCCGGCGAGAATCGAGCCCGAGAGCGGGGGCGTGATCACCGTCCCGTCGATCTTCAGCATGATGTTCATCGTCCCCACCTCTTCGAGGTAGCGGTGCTCGACCCCGTCGAGATAGAGGACCTGGGTGAAGCCGAGCCGGTGCGCCTCCTCGGCGGGATAGAGACTCGCTGCATAATTGGCAGCGGTCTTCGCCGCGCCGAGCCCGCCGGGAAGGGCGCGGACATGGCGGTCGGAGGCGAGGATCTTCACCGGGTTCATCCCTTCCGCGTAATAGGCGCCGACCGGGCTCAGGATGACGAAATAGAGATAGCTCGTCGCCGGCCGTACCCCGAGAAAGGGTTCGGTGGCGATCACGGTCGGGCGGATATAGAGCGCGGTGCCCGGCTTGCGCGGCACGAAGCGGTGATCGACCGCGACCAGGGCTTCGAAGGACTGGGCGACGAGAGCCGGATCGAGAGGGGGGATGCAGAGCCGCTCGCAGGACTGGTTGAGGCGGGCGGCGTGGCGGGCGGGGGGAAAGATGCGGATGACGTCATCGGCGCCGCGGAAGGCCTTGAGCCCGTCGAAGATGGCCTGGGCGTAGTGCAGCACGCAGGTTGCCGGATCGAGGCTCAGACACTGGTAGGGGACGATGCGGGGGTCGTGCCAGCCGCGGCCCTCGTCGTAATTCATCATGAACATGTGGTCGGTGAAGAAGGTGCCGAATTTGAGACTGTCATCCGGCGGTGCCTGCTTGGGGGTGGCGGTCCGCTCGATGGGGAATGCGGTCATGGCTCTACCTCTCGATCTTGGGCTCTCAATCTGGCGCCTCCGGTCCGGGAGCGCACGTCTTGGCCTCTCGCCGCGGCAGGGGAGGGGTATCCTCCCCTTGGAATATCAGCCACTCTGCCACGCGCGGCTTCGGTGGTGAAGGTGTTGAGGATGATCTCTGAGGGAAGAGAGCTCTGGGGAGTGAGATCTCTAGTGATCTCTTGAGATCTTTGGGTAGGTGAGACCTCGGGGACGAAGGCCGGGGTGCGTGGATGGGGTGCGTGGACGGGGGAAGGGGGCGCGGCGAACGAAAAGAGGCGGAGCCTTGCGGCCCCGCCTCTTTCGCTGTCTTTCTCTTTTCCTCGTCCTTTCTCAGGACGCTCAGGCGATTCCTGCCTCCGCCCTGACCTCTGCCCCGCTCAATCCGCGGCGAGGGCGAAGTAGCGGCCGACCATCTTCTGGTTGACGTAGTCCTCGATCGCGTCCGCCACTGCCTCGGCGTGGTTGGCCATGACGTGATCGGCGCCGGGCAGGACGCGGTAATCGACCGTCACCCCCTTCTGCGCATTGAGCCGCTCGACGAGCTTGGCCACGGCGCTTTCGGGGACAAGCTCATCGGCATCGCCGTGGATCATCAGCCCCCCGCATGGGCAGGGTGCGAGGAAGCTGAAATCGTAATGGCTCGCTGGCGGGGCGACGCTCACCCAGGCCGAGACCTCCGGTCGGCGCATGAGGAGCTGCATGCCGACGAAGGCCCCGAACGAGTAGCCCGCGATCCACAGCCCGCTCGCATTGGGGTTGACCGCCTGCAGCCAGTCGAGCGCCGCAGCGGCGTCGG
>KN173885.1:16078-17591 GCA_000759655.1 Acidicaldus organivorans
GTCCCGCCATGCAGCGGGTGAGGATGGAGGACGAGCGCGACGGGCGCGCCGAGCTCCTTCGAGTGGTGGTAACGACCCTCCAGACGGCCATCCGGGCCTGCGAACATCACTTCTGCCATGTCTCTACTCTGCTCTCTCTCAATATCCCTTCGGGTTCGCCCTGAGGATGCCTCGCGGCATCCGGACCCTGCCGCTTCCTGCGGACGCGGTCCTGCCAAGTCCCCAATCTTCCCTCTCGTTTTCTCCGACGTTTTCCTCCTTGGCGTCTCCTTCTTCCCTGAACTTTCTCCGTTCTTTTCCCCTCTTTTTTCTTTCTCTCGCCTTTCTCCTTCTTTCGCCGCTCCCCTTTCCGCCGCCCAGCCGGAGGCCTTCACTCCCCGGGTTTTACCTCATCAGGGTTTCACCCCCGAGAGTTTCAACCCAGAAGCTTCCACGCGAACGGCGCGGGGCGCCTCTCACCGGTCCCCACCACGGCTCCCTCCATTCTTCTGCTGTTCCCTCTCTTTTCCGATTGCACCTTGCCGCGGCGTTTCTAAATTGATTGTCATCCACGCGGGCCGGGTGCGGCGAGAGGGCTCATGCGAAAGGAAGGAACCGCCATGACCTCCCCCTCATATAGAACATCTTTGACCGAAAGTGATAATGGAATTGTCGCATGAGCTTCATTTTTTTGCGCGAAACCATCCGCGCCTACCGCGAAAAGGACCCCGCCGCCCGCTCCGACCTCGAGGTCCTGCTCTGCTATCCCGGCCTGCACGCCCTCCTCTTCCACCGCCTCGCCCACTGGCTGTGGACCCACCGCGCGCGCCTGCTCGGCCGGCTCGTCTCCCATCTCAGCCGCTGGCTCACCGGCATCGAGATCCATCCCGGCGCCAAGATCGGCCGGCGGGTTATCATCGATCACGGCATGGGAGTGGTGATCGGCGAGACCGCCGAAGTGGACGATGACGTCTATATGTATCACCAGGTCACCCTGGGCGGCACCTCCTCGGAACGCGGCAAGCGCCACCCCACCATCGGCCGCGGCGTGATCATCGGCGCTGGCGCCAAGGTGCTGGGGGCGATCACGGTGGGCGATGATGCGCGGATCGGCGCCAACGCCGTCGTCGTCCAGCCGGTTCCGGCCGGGACCACGGTGGTCGGCATCCCCGCCCGCCCCATCGAGCGCCGCCGCCGCGAGCCCTGTTTCGATCCCTACGGCACGCCGCTCGAAGCGGCGCTTGATCCCTTGATGCGCGACGTGGAAAGCCTGCGCGCCGAGCTCACCGAGGTCGAGGCGCGGCTCGCCCTCCTCATGGCGGCCCGCGAGGGGCGCCGCAGCCCCTCCGCTGCGGAAGAGGGGTAGGCCGATGCAGCTTTCCACCCGCGCCCGCTACGCGATCATCGCCCTCGCCGACCTTGCCCGGGAGACCGAGGGCAAGGGAAGCGAGAAACCGGTGAGCCTCGGCGACATCGCGAGCCGTCAGGGCATCAGCCTCGCCTATCTCGAACAGATCTTCCTCCGCCTGCGCCG
>KN173886.1:0-2681 GCA_000759655.1 Acidicaldus organivorans
GCGCAAAACGGAGGGCGGTTGTGGATAACTCTGGGGAAAGCGTTTGGGAATTCGGGGAGGGAAGCGGGGGCGCGGTGGCCGGATCGGCCCCGGCTCCTCTCCCACCCCCTCGTAATACATTGATTTTCAAAGATAAATTGGCGGGGCTGAGAGGGTTTTTGAACCTCTTGTGACAATCCCTTGGAATCACGCCGAATCTGCAACCCTGTGGATAAGTTTGCGGAAAACGGCAGCTTGGGGTGGGGAAAACGAAGGCCCCGGCAGGAGGTCTGCCGGGGCAGAGGTACAGGAAGGAGGCAGCGCGCCGCTCAGAAGGGAAAGCGCACCGAGAAGATCCACGCGTGGTTGTAGGTGGGGGTGAGCGGGTCGAGCTCGGTATGCGGCGAGACGGCGAACTGGTAGCCGAAGCCGAAGACGAGGCGGAGCCGCCCGTAGAGGTGGAAGCGGCCGAACAGGATCCCCGGCATCAGGAAGACCTCGTTCTTGCCGCCCCTCACCCCGTTGAGGAAGTCGATGTCGGTGATGTCGAATTCCGGCCAGAAATAGGTCAGGAAGTGATATTGCAGCGTCGCATTGGTGACGACCTGCGCCCCGAGCGTGTCGATGTGGTCGGTGGGATAGGGAAAGCCCACCGTCGCCTGGAGGTCGAAATCCCCGACCCCGAAGCCCCCGGCGATGGTGGGGGTGATCACGTAGGCATTCTGGGTGTAGCGGGTGATGCCGATCGGCGCCTGGCCGGAGAGGAAGAGGGTGAGGATGTAGTTGCCGTTCTCTTCATTGGCGGTGAGCAGGCGCTGCTTGAAGAGGAAGAACGGCCAGTCGGCGAAGCCGGAGGCGGGATGCGGCACGTTGCCGGTGGTGACGTAAGGGGGAAGGCCGAGGATGATCTCCTCGGTCTCGGTGGGGATCAGTTCGAGCCCTTTGCCCGCATCGTAGTTGTCGATGTTGGCGCCGGTCGCGGTGCGCTGCCAGTACTGGTCCCAGCGCATTTCTTCTTCGAGGCGGGGGGTGACGGTGATGATCGGGGTCATCCAGTGCGGCTGCTCCGCCTGGGCGCGATCGACCCGCTCGAACCAGTGAGTGAAATAGTCGGAAACGCTGTCATAGCCGGGATCGTAGGAGAGGCTCACCGTGGGAGCTGGCGAGGGGCCGGTGGTGACCGGACCAGCATCGGCGAGGAGGGCGGAGAGGGTGTCGGTATCGAGTGCCGCGGTCTCATCGGCGCGGGCGGTCCGCTCACCGAGACCGGCGAAAGCTGGGGCGCAGAGGAGGAGGGCGAGGACGCGAAGGACGTTCGGGCGTCGCATGGGGCAGACTCCGTGGGATGGGAACGAAGGTGGGGAAGTTCACGAATCTGCGATTCGCTATATCCGAGTTATCATATCGAGATCAAGCCCCCATCCCTCTTTTCCTCGTCCCTTCGGCGGAAACGTTTTTTTCACATCTCACCGGTTAGAATGAGGGCATGAGCCGTATTCCACCCCCCTCGGCGCAGGCCCCGCCCCATGCTCACCCTGCAGCGTCTCTTTGAGCAGTGGGGCGAACGGGTCGCCCATCTCCTCTCGCGCCGCAGCGAGGGGGAGGCGGAGGCCGCGCCCCATCCCGAGACGCCGCAGGCGGGGCCGCGACCTGCCCGGCCGCCGCGCGATCCGCTCGAGATCTTGTGCGGGCCGGGCCATGAGTGGCCGGAAGGGGGCGAGGAAGTGCTCCGCCTCGCCCGCCCTTTGGGCCTCTCCGAGGCGCATAGCGCGCTCGTCGCCGGCGTGGGGCGCGGCGGGCCGGTCGCCGCGCTCGCCGCCGCCTTCGGCTGCTGGGTGAACGGCTTCGAATCGGATCCGGCCCGCGCCGCCCGAGCCGAGCAGCACTGCCAGCGCGCCGGGCTCGGCAAACGCGCCACCATCGCGCCCTTCGATCCGGCCGAGCCCCAATTCCCGCTTTCACGATTCCATCACGTCATGGCCCTGGGCGCGCTGCGCGGCGCGCCGCCCGAGCCCCTGCTCCGCGCCCTCGCCCAGGCGCTCCGCCCGCACGGCCAGATCGTCTTCGTCGATTTCGTCGCCGAGCCCGCCGATCTCCCCGCGCTTGGCATCTGGGCCAAGCTCGAAGGGCATCCACCGAGCCTTCCCGCCGAGCAGGACATCAGCGGTCTCTTCGAGCGCTGGCGCTTCGATGTCCGCGTCGTCGAGGACCTCACGCCGCGTCACATCGCCGCCGCCCTCCACGCCTGGCACCGCCTGCTGCGCGAGCTCGAGGCGGACCGCCCCACCCCGGTCGAGGCGCGGGCCATCGTCGCCGAGGCCGAGCGCTGGCTGCACCGGGTGCGGCTGATGCAGGCGCACAAGCTCCGCCTGGTGCGCTGGCATGCGATCGCCCCGCCGCCGCCGCTCCGCCTCGAATGATCGCCCCGCTCCTCCTCCCGCCGCGCGTCTTTTGCGAGGGCAGAGACTTGACAGGAAAGCCTGCGGTTTATAACCAGCCGCCCCGAGGCAGCGTGGGCTGCCTTTCTTCTTTCCGGCCGGGATCGAGAGCATGAAAGTCCGCAACAGTCTGAAGTCAGCGAAGAAACGGGGCAAGGATTGCCGCGTCGTGCGCCGTCACGGCCGGGTCTATGTCATCAACAAGAAAAACCCCCGCATGAAGGCGCGCCAGGGCTGAGCCCGAACACCGCACCGCGTCTAAAC
>KN173886.1:2777-4844 GCA_000759655.1 Acidicaldus organivorans
CGTCCACCCCTGGCACCGGCTGGGACCCACTCCCCTCTGGTTGCCGGAACGAAAGGGGCCGCTTAAATCTCGAGTGGGGAGACGGGCCGGCCAGACCCCCCGTCTCGGTCATCGTGGGAGGAGAGAATGATCGCGCTGCCTGCGCCCAAGGCGGAGGTTTTGGCTGACCGGGAACGGATCATCGCCGGTCTCAGGGCGCTCTTGCCCGAGGATGCGGTGATCGCCGAGCCCCATGAGCTCCGCGCCTATGAGACGGACGGGCTCACCGCCTACCGCCAGGCCCCGCTCGCCGTGGTGCTGCGTGGCAGCACCACGGAAGTCGCCGCCGTGCTCCGCTTCTGCAACGAGCGCGGGGTGCGGGTGATCCCGCGCGGGGCGGGAACCAGCCTCGCGGGCGGGGCGCTGCCGCTCGCCGATGCGGTAGTCATCGGGCTCATGCGGATGAACCGCATCCTCGAGATCAATACCGAAGACCGCTATGCCCGGGTCGAGGCGGGGGTGACTAATCTCGCCATCACCGAGGCGGTCAAGGATCTCGGCTTCTTCTATGCCCCCGATCCCTCCAGCCAGCTCGCCTGCATGATCGGCGGCAACATCGCGATGAATTCGGGGGGCGCGCACTGCCTCAAATACGGGGTGACCGCCAACAACGTGCTCGGCCTCACCTGCGTGACGCTCGAGGGCGAGGTGCTCGAGCTCGGCGGCGCCCATTTCGACGCGGCGGGCTATGACTGGCTCGGCCTCCTCATCGGCAGCGAAGGCCAGCTCGTCGTCGTCACCGAGGTCATGGTGCGGCTCATCCCGAGCGCCGAGGGGGCGCGCGCCATGCTCGCCGCCTTCCGCTCCAACGAGATCGCCGGGGCGTGCGTGGCCGAGATCATCGCAAGCGGCATCATCCCGGTCGCCCTCGAATTCATGGACCGCCCGGCGATCCACGCCTGCGAGGCCTTCGCCCATGCCGGCTATCCGCTCGATGCCGAGGCGATGCTGATCATCGAGGTCGAGGGAAGCCCCGAGGAGCAGGAGGCGGAGCTCGCGGCGATCGCCGAGATCTGCCGCCGCTTCGATCCGATCAGCCTCAAGGTGGCGCAGACCCCTGAGGAATCGGCCGCGATCTGGAAGGGGCGCAAGGGGGCGTTCGGGGCGATCGGGCGGATCAGCCCCGATTATCTCTGCATGGATGGCACCATCCCGACCAGCCGGCTCGCCGAGGTGCTCGCCCGCATCGGCGAGATGAGCCGCCATTACGGGCTCGAGGTCGCCAACATCTTCCATGCCGGGGATGGCAATCTCCACCCTCTCATCATGTTCGATGCCAATGATCCGGACAGCCAGCGCCGCGCCGAGGCGTTCGGGGCGGACATCTTGAAGCTCTGCGTCGAGGTGGGGGGCTGTCTCACCGGCGAGCACGGGGTCGGGGTGGAGAAGCGCGATCTGATGCCGGTGCAGTTCACCGCAACCGAGCTTGCCCAGCAGCGGCGCATCAAGTCAGCCTTCGACCCGCGCTGGCTGCTCAATCCGGCCAAGGTCTTCCCGCTCGAGGACCCGGCGCGGGAAGCGGCATGAGCGTCATCGCCCCGGAAGAGGAGAGCGCGATCGCCGAGGTCGTCGCCGAAGCGGCCGCCTCGGCCACGCCGCTTGCGGTGATCGGGGGGGGGACCAAGGCGGGCGCCATCCTCCGTCCGCTCCAGGCGGCGCAGACCCTCTCTCTCGCGTCCCATCGCGGCATCACCCTCTATTCGCCGAAGGAGCTCGTGCTCGCCGCCCGGGCGGGAACGCCGCTCGCCGAGATCGAGGCGGAGCTTGCCGCCTCCGGCCAGATGCTGATCGCCGAGCCGCCCGATCTCTCTGCCCTGCTCGGCACCTCCGGAGCCCCTACCCTCGGCGGGGTGGTCGCCTGTAATTTCTCCGGCCCCCGCCGTGTGGCGCTCGGGGCGATGCGCGATCACGTGCTCGGGGTGCGCGCCGTCACCGGGCGGGGCGAGATCATCCGCTCCGGGGGACGGGTGCTGAAGAACGTCACCGGCCTCGATCTCGCCAAGTTCCTCACCGGGAGCTTCGGCACGC
>KN173886.1:4923-5517 GCA_000759655.1 Acidicaldus organivorans
TCGGCGTGCTCACCGAGATCACCCTCAAGGTGCTGCCCCGTCCGCCGCGCACCGCGACCCTTATCCTCCGTGGCCTCGCCCCCGAAGCGGGGCTCGCCGCCCTCACCTCAGCCCTTAACTCACCTTATGGCATCACCGGCGCGGCCTATCTCCCCGAGGCCGCCGCGGCGCGTCTCGAAAGCCTGGGCGCGGGGGGCTCGGCCACGCTGGTCCGGCTCGAATTCAACGAGGCGAGTTTGCGCTACCGGAGCGCGCGTCTGACCGAACTCCTCTCCGCCCACGGCGAGGTGGACCGTCTCGACGAGGGGCCGAGCCTTGCCCTGTGGGAGGCAGTGCGCGACGTCCGCCCCCTCGCCCCCGAACCTGCGCATGCGATCTGGCGCGTCTCCGTCCCCCCCTCCTCCGGGGCCCGCATCGCCCGTTTCGCCGAAGCGGAAGGGGCGGCCTACCTCCTCGACTGGGGCGGGGGGCTCGCCTGGATCGCCGCCCCCGCCTTCGCCGAATTCCACCAGCGTCTGACCGCCCGGGTGCAGGCCGAGCGTGGCGTGTGGTGGCTGCTCCGCGCCCCCCCCGCCCTCCGCGCCAGCCTCGCCG
>KN173887.1:0-7055 GCA_000759655.1 Acidicaldus organivorans
CCCCACTTCTGCCCCCTCCACTGCCGCCGCGCGTTCCTCTCCCCCGACCCCGATGGAAAACCCGATGGTGAAAAGCGGATGAGCCTCGCCCCGCCCCTGCCCGACCCCACCCTGCCACCGGTCCGCATCAATCTCTTCTCCGACACCCAGTCCCGGCCCACGCCCGCCATGCGGGCGGCGATGGCGGCGGCCGAGGTGGGCGATGAGCAGCGGGGCGAGGATCCCACCATCAACGCGCTCTGCGCGCGCGTCGCCGCGCTGCTCGGCAAGGAAGCGGCGATGTTCCTGCCTTCGGGCACGATGTGCAACGAAATCGCCATCCTCACCCATTGCCGCCCGGGCGATGAGATCCTCGCCCATGAGAGCGCCCATATCGCGACCAGCGAGGGAGGCGCGCCCTGGGCGCGGGCCGGGCAGTTCGATACGGCGACGCTCAAGCGGGCGCTCAGCCCGCGCGATTACCGTTACGCCGCCCCGCAGACCCTGCTCGACGGCAAGCAGGGTCTGCGGGGCGGCGCAACGGTAATCGCGCGGGCTGAGCGCCCGCTTGAGCGTCGCCGTATCGAACTGCCCGCGCGATTACCGTTACGCCGCCCCGCAGACCCTGCTTGCCGTCGAGCAGACCGCCAATTTCGGCGGAGGCGCGATCTGGCCGCTCGAGGCGCTCGATGCGGTGGCCGATCTCGCCCATGAGGCGGGGCTTGCCACCCACATGGACGGGGCGCGCCTCCTCAACGCCGAGGTCGCCGCCGGCATTGCGGCCGCTCGTTACGCGGCGCGTTACGATACGGTTTGGATCGACTTCACCAAGGGGCTCGGCGCACCGATCGGCGCAGTACTCGCCGGCTCGCGCGCCTTCATCGAAGCTGCCTGGCGCTGGAAGCAGCGCCTGGGCGGGGCCTTGCGTCAGGGCGGCATCGCCGCCGCGGCCTGTCTCTACGCGCTCGACCATCACGTCGCGCGGCTTGCCGAGGATCACGCCCATGCCCGCCGTTTCGCCGAACGCCTCGCGGGGATCGAGGGGATCGCGGTGGAGATGCCGGAGACCAATCTCGTCTTTTTCGATGTTGCCGGTCTCGGGGTGACGGCGGCCGAGTTCGCCGCCCGTCTGCGGCGCGATGGGCTCCTGCTCAGCGCCTTCGGGCCGAGCCGGCTGCGCGCCGGATTTCATCTCGACATCGGTCCCTCGGAGACCGAGGAAGCGGCGGCGATCATCCGCCATCATGCCGCCCAAATCCGCGCTTAGCTCTTGACCGGTGGAAACGGTCTCGGTAGCGATGCAAAGCCGGCATCGCGCCGGCCGTTCCGGATATGTCGCGAGCGACACCCTAGGAGATCACTGATGAAACGTTTCCTTATCGCACTGTCTGCCGTCATGCTGCTGGCCGCGCCGGCTGCCTTCGCCCAGACCGACCTCAAGGCGAATGGTGATCAGAGCCAGACCGACATGAAGGCGCCGAACGAGACCCACAAGGCGAAGAAGGCGAGCCACAAAAAGGTGGCGCACAAGAAGCCCGCTTCGTCGCAGGGCGCGACCACCCAGCAGTAAGCCGCGCCTCACGCAAGCTTACGGCGAAAGACGAAGGCGCGGGTCTCTCCGCTTTCTTTCCTGCGGCGCCGGGGAAAGAGAAGGAGACCGCGCCTTTTCTCTTTTCTCTCTCCCCTCCCGTCTCCCGGAAAAGCCTTTGCCCCCGGCCTCGCTCCGACCTCCGCGCTTTTCCCCGGCGGCCTCCCTCGTCGAGGCCTCTTCGCTTGCGCCTCAGAGGGGCGCCACTTTCTGGCACGCCTCGCGCAAGAGCCCGATCCCGTAACGCATCGCGCCCGTCCGGATCGCCGCCCGATCGCCGGCGAAAAGCCGTCGCGCCGCCAGGGTCGAGCGGTGCGTGGCAAGCCCGAACCACACCAGCCCCACCGGTTTTTCCACCGTGCCGCCGCCGGGTCCGGCGATGCCGGTGACGGAAAGCGCCACATCGGCGGCGGAGGCGCGCAGCGCCCCTTCCGCCATCTGGCGCGCCACCGCCTCGCTCACCGCCCCCAGCGCGGCGAGCGTCCCGGCGCGCACGCCGAGGAGCTCCTCCTTCGCCCGGTTGGAATAGGTGACGAAGCCGCGCTCGAAGACGTCGCTCGCGCCCGGAATGGCGGTGAGCAGAGCGGCGATCAGCCCGCCGGTGCAGCTCTCGGCGGTGGCGAGCCTGAGCCCGAGCGAACGGCAGGCGGCGAGCAGCGCCTCGGCCGCGGCGAGATCATTGGGATCGAACATCTCAGCCCCCTCTCCAGATGAGCCATGCGGTGAGGCCCAAAGCGGCGAGGGCCCCCGCGCAGAGATCATCGCCCATCACGCCGAGACTGTCATGACGCCGATCAAAAATCCGCACCGGCCAGGGCTTGGCGATGTCGAAGAGGCGGAAGAGGACGAAGGCCACTCCCCACCCCACTGGCCCGGCGCGGTGGGGGGCGAAGACGAAGGGGGCGAGGGCGAGCCATTGCCCGGCGATCTCGTCGATCACCACCCAGGAGGGATCGGCCTCGACCCCGGGCAGGCGGGCGAGCGCCCAGAAGCCGAGCAGGACGGCGAGCAGGGGGGAGACGAGCAGAAGCGGCGAGAAGAGCGCAAACTGGGCCCAGCCGGCGAGAAGCGCGGCGAGGCTCGCCGCGGTGCCTGCCGCGCGCGGCGCATGGCCGAGCCCAAAGCCCGCGGCGAGGAGGCGCGGCAGGGCCTCGCTCATCGGGGGGTGCTCATCGGGTCATGGGGGGGCAGGCGCAGCGGATAGGGGAACCCTTCGCCGCGTTTGACATGATAGATGGCGATGTTCTCGATCACCCGCTCGACGTAGTTGCGCGTCTCGTCATAGGGGATGCGCTCGATCCAGTCGAGTTCGGAGATCCCGCCCTGGCGCGGATCGCCATTGGCGGCGAGCCAGTTGGCGACCGTAGAGGGTCCCGCATTATAGGCGGCGATGGCGAGCACCGGATCGCCCCCGTAACGGTCGAGGAGCGAGGCGAAATAGGCTGCCCCCAAAGTGAGATTGCGCCCCGGATCGCTGATCAGGGTGGCCCGCACCGCGCCGTCGGGAAGCGGGGCGCCGAGCTTGGAGGCGACCATGCGCGCCGTGGCGGGCAGAAGCTGCATCAGGCCGAGCGCGCCGGAGGAGCTTTCGGCGGCCGGATCGAAGCTGCTCTCCTGCCGGACGAGGCCGAGCAGCATCGCCGCATCGAGCGGGGCGGGAAGCGGCGGCGGCGTGAGCTGCATCGGCCAGCCCGCATCGGGGAGCATCACCCCATCCCGCCCAGCAAGCCGCGCCGTCATCACCGCGGCATCCGGCAGGCCCATGGCGAGGGCACGATGGGCGATCAGCGAATAGGTCGCCGCGCCGGGGCTTTCGCGCAGGATCGCGCCAAAGAAGGGCCGCGCCCGCTCCGGCATCCCCCAGGACGTGGCGAGCAGGCGCGCCGCCTGCCAGCGCTCGTCCGCATCGAGCCTTTGTGCGGCTCCCGCATCGGGTTCGGGATCGCCAAGCGCGCGCAGCCGCCGGGCGATACCTTCCGTCCCCTCGCCGAGGGCGAGGGGACGGAAGGTATCGCCCGGCGGCTGCGCGCGCTTGGCGATCCCGAACCCGATGCGGGAGCCGCCGGGCGATACCTTCCGTCCCCTCGCCGAGGGCGAGGATGGCAAGCTGGCCGTAGAAGGTCACCGGATAGGCCGCGGCGGCCTGATACTCGCGCGCCGCCTCCGCCCCGCGCCCGGCCGCGGCGAGGCTGCGGGCCTGCCAGAAATGGGCGCGGGCCTGGGTGATGACGGCGGGCGAGGCGCGGCCGAGCGCGGCGAAATGGGGCAAAGCGCGGGCCGGATCGCCGAGCGTCTCAAGCGCGATGAAGCCCCCGAGGAACGCGCCGTCGAGGGCCTCTTCCACGGGGGGGCTCGGTTCGAGCCCAAGCTCGAGCAGGGAGAGCGCCGCCTCTCCCCGCCCGGCGGCAAGCAGGCGCCGCGCCAGCCTCAGCCGTTCGAGGGCGAGAGCGGCGCGGCCCGACGGCTCCGCCCGCCGCCACGCCGCCCCTCCCGCGCGCTGCCAGAGGGCGAGGGCGTCCGCGTCATCGCCCGCCCGGCGCAGATAGCGGAGCGCTTCGAGGAAAAGGGTGGGCTCGGCCGCCTCTGCCGGCGGCAATGCGGCGACCCGCTGCCAGGCCGCGCTCTGGTCCTGGCGCAGGCCGAGGATGAGCCCGGCGCGCTTCCGCGCCTCGGGGCCGAGGCGGGCGATGACGCGGGAGAGGGCGCTTTCTGAGTGGCCGAGCAGGTGGAGGAACCGCGCCCAGTCATCCTCCGGGCCGATGGCGCGGCCCCAGATGGAGAGCAGCGTCGGCTCGTCCCCCGTCCCGTTCACCCCCTCCCGCCAGGCGCGCAGAGCGAGCCGCTCCGCCTCCATCTCCGCCCCCCTCATCTCCGTCCCGCGCTGGTGAAGGGCGAGGGCGCAGCGGAGAGCGGAAGAGGGCGCCGAAGGCGGGGCACGCTCGCAGAGGGAGGCGAGGGCGGCAGGGTCGACCAGCGCGAGATAGGCCTCGTCGCGGCGGCGGGCGAGCGTGTCCATCCCCGGCCAGCGCGGATTGGCCGCCATGAAGGCGACGATCTCGGCGGCCTCGCCCTCGCCAGGGCTGAGGAGGCGGAAATAATCGACGAGCTTCACCCCGAGCGGGCCGAAATTTGCGGCAAGCGCCCGCGCCTCGTCCCATCGATGGGCGGTAAGCGCAGCTTCGAGCGCGGCCTCCGGCGCGGGCCCCTGCTCGGCGGCGGCCGGGCCGCCGATCACCGCGGCAAGGCCGAGCGCCACACCAAGGGCGAGCGCGGCGCGCCGCCCCACGGCCCTCGCGCTGCACGCCTGCTCTCTTGCCGCGCTCCATCCCTTGCGCCTAAACTCGCCCATCCCGGCGCGCCTTCCGTGCCGGGGCGGGCAAGGGCTGGCGGGACGCGGAGGGGAGGCCTCCGCGCCGGGCCGGCCAGGGAGAGGGTCATGTTCCAGGGATCGCTCGTCGCTTTGATCACGCCGATGCGCGCCGATGGGTCGATCGACGAGGCCGCGCTGCGGCGTTTCGTCGAATGGCAGATCAGGGAGGGCACGGAAGGGCTGGTGCCGGTCGGCACCACCGGGGAGTCGCCCACCCTCAGCCACGACGAGCACAAACGGGTGGTCGAGATCGTCATCGAGGCAGCGGCCAAGCGCGTCCCCGTCATCGCGGGGGCGGGCTCCAACAGCACGCGCGAGGCGATCGAGCTTTCCCAGCACGCGCAGAAGGCGGGCGCGGATGGGGTGCTGATCGTCACGCCCTATTACAACAAGCCGACGCAGGAAGGGCTTTATCTGCATTACAAGGCCATCGCCGAGTCGATCGACATACCGGTGATCATATACAACATCCCCGGGCGTTCCGTCATCGACATGAGCGTAGAGACGATGGCCCGCCTCGCCGAGATCCCCAACATCGTAGGCGTCAAGGACGCCACCGCCAATCTCACCCGCCCGCTCCACACCCGCCGCGCCATCGGGCCGCAATTCTGCCAGCTCTCCGGCGAGGACCACACCGCGCTCGCCTTCCTCGCCGCGGGCGGGCATGGCTGCATCAGCGTCACCGCCAACGTCGCCCCGGCGCTCTGCGCCGCCATGCACCGCGCCTGGCGCGAGGGGCGGGTGAGCGAGGCGATCGCCATCCAGGACCGGCTCCTGCCGCTGCATGACGCGATGTTCGCCGAGACCAGCCCGGGCCCGGTCAAATACGCGGCAAGCCTGCTCGGCTTCACCGCCCCCCATTGCCGCCTGCCGCTCGCCCCGGTGCGCGAGAGCACCGCGGCGCGCATCCGGGCGGCGATGGAGGAGCTCGGCCTGCTCGCCCTGGCCTGATCCGATCCGGCATGAGCGCCAAGGGCGAGAGCGCCCCCCGCCTGATCAGCCGCGGCGTCGTCGCCCAGAACCGGCGGGGGCGGTTCGATTACGCGATCGACGAGACCTTCGAGGCGGGCCTCGTGCTCAAGGGCCCGGAGGTGAAGTCGCTCCGCATGGGGCGCGCCTCGCTGAACGAGGCCTGGGCGGGGGAGCGGGACGGCGAGATCTATCTCTTCAACGCCTATATCCCCCCCTATCAGGGCGGGGTGCTGTCGCGCTTCGAGCCGCGCGCCCCGCGCAAATTGCTGCTCAAGCGGCGCGAGATCGAGAAGCTGATCGGCGCCTTGAGCCGCGGGGGCGCGAGCCTCATCCCGCTCGACATCCATTTCAATGAACGGGGGCTCGCTAAGGTGCTGCTCGGGCTGGGGACGGGACGGAAGAAGGTGGACAAGCGCCACCTCATCGCCGAACGCGAGTGGCAGCGCGATAAGGCGCGCATCCTCTCCGCCCGCCGTTGAAGGGCCTTAAGCGGCGGAGGCGAGCAGGGGGGCGAGCTCCGTTTCGCCAATCCGCGCCATCCCTCGCTCGAGCGGCGCGACCTCGCCCCCCTGCTCGCCTCCGCCGTTGAAGGGCCTTAAGCGGCGGAGGCGAGCAGGGGGGCGAGGTCGCGCCGCTCGAGCGAGGGATGGCGCGGATTGGCGAAACGGAGCTCGCCTCCGCCGCTTAAGGCCCTTCAACGGCGGAGGCGAGCAGGGGGGCGAGGTCGCGCCGCTCGAGCGAGGGATGGCGCGGATTGGCGAAACGGAGCTCGCCCGCTTCCGCCGCGCGCGGCGGGCCACGCTCGAAGAGTTCGGCGCGGCTCGCGCAGGAGAGCGCGGCGATCCCTCTCCCCGCTTCGGAAAGAAGAAAACGGCGCGCCTCGATCTCGATCTGGTAGTCGCGGCGCAGATATTGCCACTCGGTGAGATCGGTATCCTCAAGGAAGAAGGCGATCATCCCGGCGCGCTGCCCGGCAAGGCGCGCCGCCGCTTCCGCCGCCCGGTGGGCGAGGAGATGGGCGATCTGGTTGCCGCGCGCCGAACGCGCCGCCATCACCACCATTCCCCCCGCCCCGCGCGTCACCGCGAGATGGGCCTCGGGGCCGAAATGGCGGCGGAGTTCGTCGAGCAGGCCGAGCTCCGAGGC
>KN173887.1:7140-8060 GCA_000759655.1 Acidicaldus organivorans
GCGCGCCCCGGCGAGCAGCAGCGGATCGAGACGGAGCAGCGCCGAGGCCGCCTCGTCCCTCTGGCCGGCGAGGAAGGCGCGGATCTCGCGCTGGAGCGCGGCGAGTGCTGCCGTCTCCTCCCCGGGGCTGACGCGCACGCCGGGCGGCAGCGTCATCTTGAGCAGATAGCGCCCAGGATGGGCGGCAAGCCAGGTCTGCAGATCGGGATCGAGTTCGTCGGTCAGCGCGAGCCAGGCGGCGCGCGGCAGGTCGCGCCCCTCCTCCGCCGAGACCGCCTCCGCCGCGACCACGAGCCCGTCCTCGCCCTTTCCCACGGCGAGATCGAACGGCGCCCCCTCGACGAGGCCCGCGAAATGCACTCTCTGGCCGGCACGGAGGAAGCGGCGGGCGAGCCGGAGGAGATGGAAGAGCCAGGGAAGGCCGAGCGGGGCGGCGAGCCGCGCCGCGAGCGCCGGCTCGGCCGAGGGGGGCAGAGAGGGGAGGAACTCGGCGAGCAGCCCGCCCAGCACCTGCTCCGGCCCCGCCGCCGCGTCCCCGCGCCGCAGCCGCTCAAGGGCAAGGAGGAAGGCCTCGCGCTGGCGGCGCGGGGACGCGGCGCAGCCGCTCAAGGGCAAGGAGGAAGGCCTCGCGCTGGCGCCGCGCTCCTCGCGACAGCTCAAGGCGCGCCGCAGCCGCTCAAGGGCAAGGAGGAAGGCCTCGCGCTGGCGGCGCGCCTTGAGCTGTCGCGAGGGACGCGCCGCCGCAAGCTCGGCGAGCGCTGCCTCCCAGCGCTCCCGACCCACCAGTGCAACCAGAGCTTCGACCGCGGCCTCGGGCGTCATCACCTCCCCCTCCTCCTCGCAACTCTACGAAGGAGGCCGAGCATGGATGCAGCAGCCTCTGATCAAGTTTTCGTGAGGGAATCGCTCAGGCCTGGGCC
>KN173887.1:8129-8367 GCA_000759655.1 Acidicaldus organivorans
CAGCCCCTCCACCACCTCCCGCGCGGTGCGGGTCATGTCGGTGTCGATCCAGCCGGGGAGGATGGCGTTGACCTGGATGTTGTCGGCGGCCCAGGCGGTGGGGAACGCCCGAGGATCTCGCCGGCGCGGCGCCGGTGACGAAGTCGGAGGCCGGGGAGGCGAGGAAGACCGCCGCGCCGGCGAGATCCTCGGGCGTTCCCCAGCGCCGGGCCGGGGTGCGGGCGATGACGTGCTGATG
>KN173887.1:8517-9098 GCA_000759655.1 Acidicaldus organivorans
GGTGGCGAGCGCCTTGGTGAGCTGCAGCACGCCGCCCTTGCCCGCGGCGTGGGGCGCGGAAAAGGGCGCGGCGAGCACCGACATCACCGAGCCGATATTGATGATCTTGCCCCCGCCCGCCGCTTTCATCAGCGGATGCGCCGCCTGGGAGGCGAAGAAGACGCTTGAGAGATTGGTCTCGAGCACCGCCCTCCACTCGTCTTCGTCATAGGCCTCGGGCGCCTTGCGGATCGAGATCCCGGCATTGTTGACCAGGATGTCGAGCCGCCCGAACGCCGCCCGCGCCGCCTCGACCATCGCCTGGCATTCCTCCTTGCGGGTGACGTCGGCGGCGAAGAAGCGGGTCCGCCTCTCGCCGAGCGCGGCGGCGGCCGCCGCGCCCTTCTCCGCATTGCGCCCGACGAGAAGCACGCGGGCGCCCGCCTCGACCAGGCCGCGGGCGATGCCGAGCCCGATCCCGCCATTGCCCCCCGTGACCACCGCCACCCTTCCGCCGAGATCAAACGCTTTCATCGCCATCTCCCTTGGTCTCCTTCATCCGCGCAAACCGGCAAGGCCCCGCCGGCTCATCCCGCGCCCTC
>KN173887.1:9185-11554 GCA_000759655.1 Acidicaldus organivorans
TTCGGCGGCGAGGGCGCGCGCCCG
Source organism: Acidicaldus organivorans (assembly GCA_000759655.1). GTDB lineage: Bacteria > Pseudomonadota > Alphaproteobacteria > Acetobacterales > Acetobacteraceae > Acidicaldus > Acidicaldus organivorans. The sequence goes on from KN173887.1 coordinate 9,210, forward strand.
CTCGCGGAGGGCGAATTTCTGGATCTTACCGGTCGAGGTCTTCGGGATCTCGCCGAACGTCACCCGCTTGGGGCATTTGTAATGGGCGAGATGGGCGCGGCAATGGACGATGATCTCCTCCGCCGTCGCCGCCGCCCCCTCCTTCAGCGCGATGAAGGCGTGCGGCACCTCGCCCCATTTCTCATCAGGCGCCGCGACCACCGCCGCCTCGCGCACCGCCGGGTGCCGGTAGAGCACGTCCTCCACCTCGAGCGAGCTGATGTTCTCGCCCCCCGAGATGATGATGTCCTTGGCGCGATCCTTGATCTCGGCATAGCCGTCGGGATGGAGCACGGCGAGATCGCCGGTATGGAACCACCCCCCGGCGAAGGCCTTGCCCGTCGCCTCCGGGTTCTTGAGATAGCCCTTCATCACCGTATTGCCGCGCAGCATGAGCTCGCCAAGGCTTCGGCCATCGGCGGGGACGGGGGCGAGGGTTTCGGGATCGCGCACGCTCGCCTCGGCCAGCATGGCATGCGCCACGCCCTGGCGGGCGAGGAAGGCGGCCTTTTCCTCGAGCGGCAAGGTATCGCGCCCCTCCTGCCAGGCATTGACCATGGCGGGGCCGTAGGTCTCGGTCAGGCCATAGAGGTGATGGACGGTGAAGCCGAGCGCTTCCATCCGCGCGATCACTGCCGCCGGAGGTGCGGCGCCGCCGGTGATGGCGTGCACCCGGTGCGGCAGGGGACGGCGCTCCTCGTCGCGGGCATGGACCAGCATGTTGAGCACCACCGGCGCGCCGCAGAGATGGGTCACCCCGTGGGCGGCGATCTCGCGGAAAATGGCGGCGGGCTCGACGCGGCGCAGGCAGACATGGGTGCCCCCGGCCAGCGTCACCGCCCAGGTGAAAGTCCAGCCATTGCAGTGGAACATCGGCAGCGTCCACAGATAGACGCTTTCAGGGCCGAGGCGGAATTCGAGGGCGAGCGCGGTGGCGTTGAGATAGGCGCCGCGGTGATGGACCACCACGCCCTTGGGATCGGCGGTGGGGCCCGACGTGTAGCCCAGCGAGATCGCCGCCCATTCGCGCTCAGGCAAGGAGAGCGGCACGCCCTCGCCCTCGGCGGCGATCCATGATTCGTATTCGAACGCACCGATCGGCGCGCCGGGATCGGCCGGGTCGGCGATATCGACGACGAGCGGCGGATTATCGAGGAAGGCGAGGGCGGCCTTCACGACGGGCGCGAAGCCGCGGTCGGCGAGCAGCACCCGCGCCTCGCCGTGGCGGAGGATGAAGGCGATGGTCGGCGCATCGAGCCGGATATTGATCGGGCAGAGCACCGCGCCGATCCCCGGCACCGCGTAATGGGCCTCGAGCATCGGCGGCAGGTTGGGGGCGAGGATCGCCACCGTCTCGTTCTTCCCCACCCCCGCCCGCTTGAGCGCCGCGGCGAGGCGACGGGTGCGGGCGGCGAATTCGGCGTAGGAGAAACGCCGCTCCCCGTAGATCACCGCGGTGCGCTGCGGCCAGACGCGGGCGGCGCGCTCGAGGAAGGAGACCGGCGAGAGGGGGACGTAATTGGCCGGGTTGGGATCGAGATCCCGCTCGAACATATCCTGTGACATCGGACCTCCCGTTAGGGACCCGCTGGATTTCGGAAACGGGCCCTTTGTCGCGCATTTCACGAGCGGCGCTCTCCCGCTCCGTCCCCTACCTCCTCATCGCGCGCCTCCTAGTCGCGCGCCATGGCCTCGGCGAATTCGGAGAGGAGCTCGTCGATCGTCGTGCCATCGTGCGCGTCGAGCACGCGGCGGGCAAGCCTCGCGCAGGCCTCGGCGCTCACGCTGCGCACCACCTGCTTGACCCGCGGCAGGGCGGCGGCGGTCATGCTGAAACTGCGCAAGCCGAGGCCGAGCAGGATCGGGGTATATTTCGGATTGGCGGCGATCTCGCCGCAGACCGAAACCGGCTTGCGCAGCAACACCGCCCGCTCCACCGCGAGCTGGATGAGGCGGAGCACCGCCGGGTGCAGCGGATCGTAGAGCTCGGCCACGTCGGCATCGGCGCGATCGACGGCGAGCGCATACATGGTGAGGTCGTTGGTGCCGATGGCGAAGAAATCGGCCTCCAGGGCGAGGCGCTCGGCGGTGAGTGCGGCGGCCGGGGTCTCGATCATGATGCCGAGCGGGGGCAGCGGATCGGGGAGCCGCTCGCCGCGGCGGCGCAGGCGGCGCACCACCCGCTCATAGCTCTCACGCACCGCGTGCAGCTCGCCGAGCGTGGTGATCATCGGGACCAGGATGCGCACCGGCCCCGCGAGCGCCGCGCGCAGGATGGCGGTGAGCTGGGTTTCGAGAAGGTCGGG
>KN173887.1:11613-11899 GCA_000759655.1 Acidicaldus organivorans
GCCTGCTGGGCCTCATCCGGCAGGTGGTCGCGGTTCATGAACAGGAATTCGGAGCGGAGCAGGCCGATTCCCGCCGCGCCGGCCTGGGCGATGAGGGGAAGCTCGGCGGGGAGTTCGAGATTGGCCTGGAGCTCCACCGCCTGGCCATCGCTGGTGACGGCGGGGAGGCGGCGAAGACGGGCCCATTGCTGGCGGCTGCGGGCGAAGGCGGCGACCGCGCGGCGGGCGGCGGCGATCTCCGCCGCGCTCGGCTCGAGGATCACCTCGCCCTTGTTGCCATCGACGA
>KN173888.1:0-2990 GCA_000759655.1 Acidicaldus organivorans
GCCTGGCTCTCAGCCTGGGTTGGGGGCGGGGATGGGGCGGCGGTCTTGCCAGCCGTCGTGGTATTCGCCGTCTTGGCGTTCCCCCCCTTGCCATTTCCCGGCTTGCCGCCCGCCCCGTTCGCGGCGTTGCTGGACTGGGCGGGGACGATCAGCCCCTTCACCCGCTCATCGGTGCTGGACAGCATGGTGGAGACCCCGGTCTTCATGTCGATGTCGGCCGCCACCCCTTCCACCTGGTTGTCGCCGCGGGTGACGCGCACATGGCCGATCACGCGGGCCTTGCCGATATCGGGGAGATAGACGCCGCGATCGCCGTAGATGGTCTCGGTCGCGGTGCGGATATCGACATTGCCGTAGCCCTCGACCCGCTTGAGCTTGCCGCTCTGGGCGGCGATGTCGTCCTGGGGCGGGGCGTTGTTGCCGGGTGGGGCGTTGCCCTGAGCGGCGCTCCCCCCACTGGCGCTCGCCTTCTGCACGCCACCTGCCCCGCCATTCTGCCCCCCATTCTGCGCCGTCTGGTCGGGGGGGGCGGAGTAGGCGACCAGCGTGTCGGCGGCGATGCGGCGGCCGTCATTGGTCACCACCACCGCATTGCCGCGGGCGATCGAGATGCGGGTCTGCGAGTAGTACTCCATGCTGTCGCGGGCGGTGATCACGTCCTGCGGGGTGACGAGCTTGAGCGCGTGGCCGGTGAGGATCAGCACCGCCTTGTCCATGTCATAGACCGCCTTGTCGCCCCAGGCATTGTCGGTGGGGGTGAAGATGTGGACATGCCCGATCGCCTCGAGCCGGTAGATCTCGTTGCCCGAGGTGTCATCGGTGGGGCTCGCCGGCGAACCGGGCGCGGGGGGTTTGGCACCGGCAGCGCCGGGCGCGCCGGACGCGGCGGGCGCGGTGGCGCCATTGGCCACCTGTGAAGCGGAAGACTGCCCAGCGGAGGGCTGTCCTCCCGCCGCCTGCCCCGGCTGAGCCTTCTTGCGGTAATGGGCGATCAGCACGTCGGCGGTGACGGTGACGTTGCCGCGCACCGCCACCGCATCGCCGCGCGCCACCACCTCCTGGTCGTTCTGCCGCCAGTCCATGCCATCGCGCGCCGTCACCGTGATCGGCCCGCCATGCGACATGTCGATGGGCTGGGCGTGGCCCGCCCGCGGCGCGAGGGCTGCGGCGAGAAGGGCGATGAGGAGAAACCGTCTCATGGCTGACGCTGGGATCATCGAACCGCTCATCGGGCCACTCATCGGGCCGTCGGGGACGGCGCGGCGGGCGGCGCGGCCGGGACGGCGGGCCCGAGCGGGTTGAGCGGATTGGCGGGCGCCGCCGCCGCCCCCGGCACCGGGGGCAGGGTCTCGGAGATGGGGGGAGCGGGAGTGGCGGCGGCGGGCGCGCTCCGGCTGTTGAGCACGAGCCGCGCCGGGCCCACGAACTGGATCACCGCGCCGCGGTCGGTCAGCGCGAAGCCCATCGCATCGAGCGTGCCGAACGGCCCCTCGGCCGAGGTGACGTCGTTGCTCGCCCCGGAATTGGCGCGGAGATTGAGGGTGGCGGTGGCGGAGTGAACGGTGGTGCCGTCGTCGCGATAGAGGGTGACGTCGCCCTCGAGGTCGAGCTCGCCCTTGTGCTGGATATAGACGCCCTTCTTCGCCGAAAGGAATAGCCAGTTGCCGCTCTCGAGCAGCACGTCGCCCTTGGGGTTGGTGAGATCGACCCGCTCCGGGCTCACTTGGCGGGCGCGGGTCGCGGTCAGCGTATAGGGGCGGTTCTTGCCATCCACCCCGTGATAGCGGGCATCGACCATGTCGCCATTGGCGGCGAGCCCCGCCTCGAGGGCCTTGATGGCCAGCCGCCCGCGCGCCGTCTGCCGCGCGATCTCCGGCCACAGCGCGATCGAGGAAAGGAGGAGCAGGGCGAAGAGCGGCAGGAGCCGCTTGGTCCAGGCGATGAGGAAGCGCCGCCGGCGCAGCCACGCCTCCTGCGGCGGGGCGCGGCGCAGCGCCGCCTCCACCGGGGGCCGCGGCTTGGGGCTGAGCGGCACGGTGTTGGCAGAGGGGCTGGGCGCGGTCCGTTCGCTCATGCCGCCCCCTCAGGCCACCCCGGCCCGCAGCAGGTCGTGGATGTGGAGGATGCCGAGCGGCCGGCCATCGCCCGCCTCCGGATCGACCACGAAGAGGGTGGTGATCGGGGGGGCGCGCCCGCTCATCTGATGGAGCGCCTCGGCGGCGAGCGCCGAGGGGGCGATGGTGCGGGGCTGCGCGGTCATGATTTCGCCGGCGCGGCGGGTGAGCAGATCAGCCCCCATCGCCCGGCGGAGATCGCCATCGGTGATGATGCCGATGAGCCGCCCCGCCCCGTCGATCACGCCGACGCAGCCGAAGCGTTTCTCGGTCATGACGAGGAGCGCGTCGTCCATGCGGGTCTCGGGGGAGACGAGCGGCACCGCCTCGCCGGTATGCATGAGCTCGGCCACCCGCTTGAGCCGCGCGCCCAGCTTGCCGCCCGGGTGGAACTGGCGGAAATCGGCGGCGGTGAAGCCGCGCCGGCGCAGAAGCGCCACCGCCAGCGCATCGCCAAGGGCGAGCTGCATGGTGGTGCTGGTGGTGGGGGCGAGCCCCATCGGGCAGGCCTCGGGCATTTTGGGGAGGAGCAGCACGGTATCGGCCTGCTTGGCCAGCGTCGAGGCGGGCTCGGTGGTGATCGCGATGAGCGGCAGGGCGAAGCGGCGGCAATGGGCGATGAGGTCGGCGAGTTCCGGCGTCTCGCCCGAATTGGAAAGCAGCAGCACCGCGTCGCCGGCCACGATCATGCCGAGATCGCCGTGCGAGGCCTCGGCGGGGTGGACGAAGAGGGCGGGCGTGCCGGTCGAGGCCAGGGTGGCGGCGATCTTGCGGGCGATGTGGCCCGACTTGCCCATGCCGGAGACGACGACGCGGCCCTCGATCGCGGCGAGCCGTTCCACCGCGGCGGAGAAGGCGCCATCGAGGCTCGCGGCG
>KN173888.1:3077-3155 GCA_000759655.1 Acidicaldus organivorans
AGCGCGGCGAGCCCCGCCGCTTCCGTCTCCAGCACGGCGCGCGCCGCGAGCCTCGATGGCGCCTTCTCCGCCGCGGTG
>KN173889.1:0-2808 GCA_000759655.1 Acidicaldus organivorans
GCAGCGCCCCTCCTCCATCACGCAGAGCCCGCCGAAGACGAAGACTTCGACTTCGCAACGAACCCCGGCGGCGATGCGGCGCACCTCTTCCAGCGTGAGCACGCGCGGCAGCACGACGCGCCGGATGCCGAATTCCTCGACATAATACGATATGGCCGGCACGCTCGCCGCCGCCGCCTGCACCGAGAGATGCCGCCGCACGCCGGGATGGGCGCGCGCGGCATAGGCGAGAAGCCCGATATCGGCGAGGATCAGCGCATCGGCGCCGAGCGCCACCGCGTCATCGACGGCGCGTTGCCAGAGCTTCTCCCGCCCGGCGGTGGGATAGGTGTTGAGCGCGACATAGACCTGGGTGCCGTGGCGGTGGGCGAACGAGATCGCTGCGCCGAGGGCGGGGCGGGTGAAGTTGAGGCCGGGGAAGTTGCGCGCGTTCGTTTCGTCGGCGAAACCGCAATAGACGGCATCCGCCCCTGCCTCCACCGCCGCATGGAAGGCGGCTTCCGTCCCCGCCGGGCAGATCAGTTCCATCGGTTCAGCTCCCGGTTCAGCTCCATCGGGCCTTCCCCTCTCCATTCCTCCTCGACATGAAGGGCAAGGGTGGGATCGGGAGGGAAGCGGCGAGCCGGGCGGGGAGGCGGCCGAGCTCCGCCTCCTCGAGCGCGTTGCGCAGCGCAAGGGCTGCCGCGGTGTCGCCTTCCATGGTCAGCGTGCGCGAAAAGAACAGCGCATCGCCGTCGAGCCGGCCGAGCATGAGGCCGATCAGGGCGAGGATCGGCCCGGCGATGACCGCATCCGCCCCCTCCCGCGCCGCCCCGCGCCGGATCTCGAGCGCGGGGCCGCCCGCCGGGTGGAGACGGAAGGTGCAATCGAGGTCGGTGGCGATGATGGCGAAGCGGCTCTCGCGGTAGGGACCGAGCCGCGCCTCGATCGCGGGATGGCTGCGGGCGGCAAGCCGCGCGAAAAGGGCAAGCGGCGGGGTGAGCGGGGCGAGCGGTGCGAGCCGGAAGAGCCGGGCAAGAAGGGGCGGCAGCGGCGCGGTCGGGAACCAGGGTTCGGCCATGACGGGGCGGAGGGTAGGGGGGAGCCCGGCGGGCGTATTTGATCTGCATCAATGCCGGGGTGGTCTTCGCTCTCTTGGCTGGCGCGCCCTTTCAGATCAGCCGGAACGAGCCCCGTGCGACGCGACCTTCCCGCCTTTCCCGACCTCCGCGCCTTTCTCCGCCTGCTCGAACGGCGGGGCGAGCTCGTGCGCATCGATGCCCCGGTCTCCCTGGTCCACGAGATGACGGCGCTGCACCAGCGCGCCCTCGCCGAGGAGGGGCCCGCCCTTCTCTTCACCCGCCCGCTGCGGGCCGACGGGACGGAGAGCCCCATGCCGGTGGTGGTCAATCTGTTCGGCACGGCGCGCCGCGTGGCCTGGGGGCTCGGCGTCGAGCCCGCCTCGCTGCCCCGTCTCGCCGCCGACCTGCTCGCGCTGCGTTCGCCCACCGCGCCGCAGAGTCTGAGCGAACTCGGCGCCGGGATCGGGCTCGCCCGCGCCGCGCTCAGGCTCCGCCCGCGCCGGGTGCCGCGGGAGCGCATCGGTGCGCGCCTTCTCACCGGCGCGGCGGTCGATCTCACCCTCCTTCCCGCCCAGCTCTGCTGGCCCGGCGAGCCTGCCCCGCTCATCACCTGGCCGCTCGTCATCACCCGCCCGCCCGAGGGACGCGCCATGCGCGATCACAATCTCGGCGTCTATCGCATGCAGATCCTCGGCCGCAACCGCGCCATCCTGCGCTGGCTGCCGCAGCGGGGCGGGGCGCGTCACGCCGCGGCTTGGGCGGCGCGCGGCGAGGTGATGCCGGTCGCGGTGGCGATCGGGGCCGACCCGGCGCTGATGCTGAGCGCGGCGATGCCGCTGCCGGAGGGGATCTCGGAGTATGAGCTCGCGGGGCTGCTTGCCGGGGAGCGCCCGTCCCTGATCGAGGGGGCGGGCGGGCTGATGCTTCCCGCCGAGGCCGAGATCCTGCTCGAAGGCGAGGTGCGCCCGGGCGAGATGGCGGCGGAGGGACCCTATGGCGATCACACCGGCTATTACAACGAGGTCGCCGAATTCCCGGTCTTCACCGTCACCCGCATGACGGTGCGGCCAGGCGCGATCTACGCCTCGACCTTCACTGGCCGTCCGCCCGATGAGCCATCCCGCATCGGCGAGGTGTTCAACGAATTCCTCATCCCCTTTGCCCGCGAGCGTTTCCCCGAGATCGCCGATCTCTGGCTTCCGCCCGAGGCCTGTTCCTACCGTATCGCTGTCGTATCGATCGCCAAATCCTATCCAGGCCAGGCACGGCGGGTGATGCTCGGCCTCTGGTCGCTCCTTCCCCAGTTCCTCTACACCAAGCTCGTCATCGTCACCGACCGCGACATTGACATCCGCGACTGGAAATCGGTGATGTGGGCGATCGCCACCCGCGCCGATCCCGGCCGCGACCTCCTCGTCATCCCCGACACCCCGATCGACTATCTCGACTTCGCCTCGCCCAAGCCGGGGCTCGGCGCCAAGCTCGGCATCGACGCCACGCTCAAGATCCCGCCCGAGACCGAGCGCGCCCAGGGGAAACCGCTCGTCATGGAAGCAGGGGCGGAGGCGCGCGCCGCCGTACTTTGGGCTGCAATCAAGGCGGGGCGGGCGCCATGAGCGCGCCCTGCCGCGTCGTGGTCGGCATCTCGGGGGCGTCGGGCGCGGTGCTCGGGGTGCGGGTGGTGGAGAGGCTCGCCGCGCTGGGTTCGGTCGAGATCCATCTCGTGATCAGTGACGCGGGAGGGCGC
>KN173889.1:2880-2970 GCA_000759655.1 Acidicaldus organivorans
ACGCTCGCGCACGAGGTGGGCGAGGGTGCCCTCGCGGCGCTGGCGCGGCATGTGCAGCGCATCCACCCCAACGACGAGGTGGGCGCGACG
>KN173889.1:3187-11835 GCA_000759655.1 Acidicaldus organivorans
TGTTCGATGCGCACCCTCGCCGCAATCGCCTATGGCCAGTCCAGCACGCTCCTGCTGCGGGCGGCGGACGTCCATCTCAAGGAGCGGCGCCCGCTCGTCCTGCTCACCCGCGAAGCCCCGCTCCATCTCGGCCATCTCCGGGCCATGCTCGCCGCGACCGAACTCGGCGCCATCATCTGCCCACCGGTGCCGGCCTGGTATCTCAAGCCTAGGAACCTCGCCGAGGTCGAGACCGAGATCGCGGCGCGGGCGATTTCCCTGCTCGGCCTCGAGGCCGGGGCGCGGGAATGGGAGGGGCTTTGAGGGCCCGGGAACCGGAGGGCTCCGGCCGGTACCGGAGCGCGGTCTTCTCCTCCGGTTTTTGATCCAGATCAAAGCTTCGCCGTCGATTTGTCCGAGGCTGAGCCGCGCCCGTCTCTCGCCGCCCGCGCCCCGCGGCAAGCGAAGAGACGCGGATCACGAAAAGAGAAAAGAATGAGGAGGAAACCGATGGGAATGGCGGCGGAGGTCACCAGAGGCACCGGGCACGCACGGCGCGGGCATGGGCGGCGCAGGCTGGCGCGCAAGGCGCGCGCGAGGCGGATGGCGCTTCTCGCGGCTCTTGCCGTTCTCTCGGGCGGAAGCGTGGGGCGCGCGGAGAGCGTGAGCCCGGCCGAGGGCGCCTATGCCGGGCTTCCCGCGGTCAATCTCGCCGCCGATGGCGCGGGAGAGGTCTTCGTCACCGCCGATGGGCTCGCCATGACGCCGGTCGAGCAATGGTTCACCGCAACGCCGGAGAATGGCCGGAGTTTCGCCAATTCCTATGCCTTCGTGCAGGAATTCGTCCGCGTCGGTCTCGGCTATCATTTCGGTTCCGGCGTGACGTTCTATGCGGAGGCGATGAGTCCCGGCCTCTTCGATCTCCCCACCAACGCCATCGCCCGCTACCCGCAGGGCGAGCTCGGCATGGGCGCCACCTATTACGCCGCCAATGGCAGCCGCGATGCGGCGGCGGTTTTTCTCAAACGCGCCTTCATCTCCCTCGACCCGCAGCAATTCGGCGGGCTCGGGCTCACTCTCGGCCGTTACGAATTCGATGACGGAACCGAAATCATTCCCGACGATCCCGGGCTGCGCTGGCTCGTCCTCAACCGGCTCCAGCAGCGCCTGATCGGCTCGCGCTACGTGCTGGTGGGCGGACGCTCGCTCGATGGCGGCATGCTCACCTATGGCGACGGAAACCGCAACCTCACCGCCCTTTTCGGCATCCCCACCCAGGGCTCCTATCTGGTCGATGGCAATCCCGAACTCAACGGCGTCGATGTCGGTTACATCTCACTCAATGCCGGGCCGGGCGTTCTTCCGGGCTGGCTCGGGCGGCGGAGCCTCGCCCGGCTCTTTTTCCTCCATTACGACGACACCCGCGGCCTGCTGCTCCCTGACAACCAGAGCCTTGCCCAGCGCATCGCCAATAATGGCGCGGTCCATATCGAGACACTGGGCGGTGACTTCCTGCGCGAGATCGCAGCCGGCCCCGGCGAGATCGACCTCATGCTGTGGGGCGCCTACCAGTTCGGCCAGTGGGGCAAGCTCACCCAGAGCGCCTACGCCTACAATGCCGAGTTCGGCTATCACGCCACCCAATGGGCGTGGCAGCCCTGGCTGCGGGCGGCCTATACGGTGGGCTCGGGCAGCGGCAATCCGGACTCCGGCACGCACGGGACGTTTTTCCAGGTACTGCCCACGCCCTGGTATTTCGCCAACTTCGCCTTCTACGACATGGAGAACATTGACGATGCGATGCTCGAGCTCGTCCTGTTCCCCGCGCCCTCCCTCACCTGGCGGACCGATGTCCAATGGCTTTCCCTCAATTCGCCGCAGGATGCGTGGTATGCCGGGGGCGGGGCGTGGAGCCCCGATATCTTCGGCTATGAGCCGCGCCCGAGTTATGGGCAGAGCAGCCTCGGCACGGTGGTCGAGACGGCGTTGAACTGGGACGTGAACCGCCACGTCTCGCTCAGCTGGTATTTCGGGCACGTCTTCGGCGGGGCGGTGGTGGCGGCGAATTACCCGCTGGGGCGCGATGCCAATTTCGGCTTCATGATGTTCGCCTGGCACCTCTGAGGCCGGGCCGAGACAGGGGAGACCGGCTTGCCCTCCCCCCGTTTCCTCTCTACGCGCCGTGCTTCCTTCCCTCCCGCACTTCCTTTCCTTCAGCCAATGCCTTCAGCGGGCGCTCGTCGTGAACGGGGTTTCGTTCGCCCCGGCGAAGGCGAGGAGGTATTCATGGCAATAGGTCTGATGCGCCGCTTCGAGCGCTTCCCAGAGTTCGGCGGGCGGGGGGCGGGAGACGGCGCCGAGCGCGGCGATGGCGGCGTGATAGGCCTCGTGCGCCTTGTCGATCGGGCTTCCAGGGGCTGCGCCGAGCCGGCGCAGCGACGGCGTGGCCGGGCAGTGGGCCGCCTCGCCGAGGGTGGAGAAGTCGAGGAGCTGGGGCGCCTGGCGGAAGGCTTTCCTGAAGGCGCTGTAAGCGGCGAGATGGGCGGCATAGAGGCCGAAGAAGGTCTGCGGCCGCGCCCTGGCGCTCAGGGGCGGCGGGTGGAGGAGGGTCTGTTCGAGGGCGGGGAAGGGCATCGGCGGGGCGATGTGGTAGCCCTGCAGATAAGGGATGCCGAGCACGGCGAGGGCATCGAAGATCGCCGCCGTCTCCACCCCCTCCGCCACCACGTCGAGGCCGAGGTCGGCGGCGAGATCGACCAGGGAGAGGACGAAGCGGAGATCCTCGGGTCGCGCTTCGAGATGGCGGATGAAGGCCTGGTCGATCTTGATCTTGTCCACGTTCATCTGCTTGAGGCGGAGCAGCGAGGAGTAGCCGACCCCGACATCGTCGAGCGCGAGGCGGACCCCGTGCGCGCGGAGCGCGGCGAGCACCGACTGGGCGCGCGGCGTATCCTCGAAGCGGCGGTCCTCCAGCACCTCGAGCACGAGGCGGCTCGCCGGGATGCCGTTCTGGGCGAGCGCGGTGCCCACCTCGTCGATCAGCCCGCCCTCGATCACGAGCGGGTCGAGATTGACGGTGAGATCGAGGGTGAGCCCCTGGCGGTCGAGCACGGCGAGATCGGCGAGCGCCTGGCCGAGCACGGCGCGGGTGAGGTGGCGGAGCTCGCTTTCCCCGAAGCCGGGCAGGAACTGGCCGGGCAGGACGAGTTGGCCGGCCGTATCGCGCAGGCGGGCGAGCGCCTCGATCGCCACGATCCGCCCGCTTCGTGCATGCCAGAGCGGCTGGTACCACACCTCGACCCGTCCCTCGCCGAGGAGGAGCTGGGCGCGGTGCTGCCGGGCGCGGTCCTCCCCGGCATAGGCCCAGGGCCGCGCCCGCCGTCCCTTGGCCGCCTTGGCGCGGTAGAGCGCCTGATCGGCGCGGCGGAGCAGGAGCTGGGGCTGGCCCGGCTCGGCGTCGAAGGGAAAGAGGGCCACACCCATGCTGACGTCGAGCGGCGTTTCGAGCCCGGCGCGCGGATGGTAGGGGCGGGAGAGGAGGGCGGCGAGCTGGCCGAGGAGTTTCTCGAGATCGTCGAGATCGCGCAGGTCCTCGAGGAGGAGCACGAACTCGTCCCCGCCCAAACGGCCGATGAAATCGGTCCGCCGCAGCTCCTGGCGCAGCCGCTCGGCGAAGGCGGAGAGCACCGCGTCGCCCACGTCGTGCCCATAGGCGTCGTTGATCGGCTTGAAATCGTCGAGGTCGATGAGGACGAGGGCGAGCAGGCGGCGCCGGCGATCGGCGCGGGCGATGGCGCGGGCGAGCTCCTGATCGAAGGCGCGGCGGTTGTAAAGCCCGGTGAGCGGGTCGTGCAGGGCGAGATACTCGAGCTCCGCCTGGCGGGCGCGGAGCTCGGCGAGATCGAGGAAGTGGCCGACGAAATGGGTGATCGCGCCGTTCTCGTCGCGCACCGCGGTGACGGTGACCCATTGCGGCCGTTCCTCGCCCCCTTTGCTGCGCCACCAGATCTCGCCCTGCCAGGCCCCTTCCATCTCCAGCCGGTCCCAGACCTGGGCGTAGAAGGCGGCGTCGTGGCGGGAGGAGCGGAGGAGTTCGAGCGGGCGGCCCCGCACCTCGTCCTCGCTGTAGCCGGTGAGGCGGGTGAAGGCGCGGGTCACCTTGATCACGCGGCGTTTCGCGTCGATGATGACGATCGCCTCCTGCGCGTCGAAGGCGTAGGCGGCGAGTTTGAGTTCCTCCTCGCGGCGGACGTCCTCGCTCGCGTCGCGGATGATGCCGACGAAATGGGTGATGCAACCCTCGACGTCGCGCAGGGGGACGATGGTGAGCTGGTTCCAGAACGGCGTGCCGTCGGGGCGGTAATTGAGGATGCGGCCGCGGAAGATCTTTCCCGCGCCGAGCGTGGCGGCGATGCGGGCGCGGGTGGCGGGATCGGTCTCGGGCCCCTGGAGGATGTTGCAATTGGTGCCGAGGATGGACGAGGCCTCAAAGCCGGTGATGGCGGTGAAGGCGGGGTTGACGGCGAGCACCCGTTGCTCGGCGTCGGTGATGATCACCCCCTCGCCGAGCGCGGCCATGGCTTCGGCGAAGAGGGCGCGTTCGGTGCCGAGCGCCTCGGCCTCGAAGAGGCGGGAGAAGACGTCGCCGAGCCCAAGCAGGAGACGTTCCTGTTCCGGTGTGGGGGTGCGGGCGCGGGGGCTGGAGAGAGCGAAGGTGCCGACCACCTCGCCGGCGCGATTGCGGAGCGGCACCGACCAGCAGGAGAGGAGATCGAGAGCGCGCGCTTCGTTCTGGAGCGGCGCCCAGCGCGGGTCGGTGGGGATATGGGTGACGAAGACCGGGGCGCGGGTGAAGACGGCAGTGCCGCAGGAACCGGCCTCGGGGCCGGGGGGAAGCCCGTCGAGCAGGCTCTTTCCTTCGGGCGGGAAGCTCGGGGCGCAGACGAGGCGCAGCCGGCCCTCACCATCGAGGCGCATCACGCTCGCATAGCTTTCCGGCACCAGATACTCGGCGAGCCGGCAGAGGGAATGGCAGAGGGTCTTGAGCTCGGCGCCGTGTGTCGGCGGGAGAGAGGGGGAAAACGTCATCGCGGCGCGGCGGTCACGTGAGGGCAGGACTCCCGGTTCATTGGGGCGGCGGCGGAAAGGCGGGTGGCGGTGCGAACCCCAGATCGTTCCAGTTTAGGGGAGGGGTGGTTAACATATCCTTTCCGGCACGCGGGTTGGAGCGGAAAAAGGTGCGGTCCTTGGCGAGGGATATCATCCTGCATCGCCCTGGTTGTACCGTTTGTACCGGATTCTCCTCTCCGTCGGAATTCGCTCACGTCTCGCGGCCTCGCGGCCTCGCGGCGTCGGTGAGGTGTGAAATTACGCGTTTATTTTCAACAAGATATGAAGGGGACCGGCATTGACCGCACCGAACCCGCGGCCCAGGTTGGGGGTGCGCAAGTCGCGCTTTCTCAACTGGAAGGAGATGTCATGCGCCGTCTCATCCCCTGGCTTGGAGCCTCGCTCTTCGCCTTGTTTGCCGCTCATGCGGCAGAGGCCCAGAGCTATCAAAGCTCCCAGAACCTGCCGGTGGTCAACGTCAACAACGAGATTGGCCTGGCTGCCGATATGATGTTGCAGAACAACTTCGACAAGGAGCTTCCCGGCAATACCTCGCCCATCACCTCGGGCTGGCTGCCTGGGCTCGAGGCCAAGGCGAGCGTGATGCAGGACGTGCTTGGAATCAGCAACGTCTATGCTGCGGTGCGCTATACGTTCAATGATGGCGGAGCTTCGCTTGGTCCCTTCCCACCCTATGGCGGAACCGTCAATCAGATCTCGAACGACCTCAACATCGAAGTCGGTAAAGGTTTCCTGATCACCCACGACTTCCTGCTCACGCCTTTCATTCAGGGGGGTTATGACAGCCTCCAGTCGAGCCAGAATTTCGGCGGGCAATATACCAGCGGCACCACCAATGGCTATATTGGTCTCGGCTTGCGCGCCGACTATGCGCTGACCGACCGTCTCGTGCTTACCGGCCGGTTGGGCTGGGCGGAGACAATCGATGGCAATGTCAGCATCGGCCCCACCAACATCAACCGCAGTCTCGACGACATGCCGATGTGGCAGGCGGGAGCCGGGTTCGACTATCTGATGACCGGCCATTGGCACCTCTATGGCGGCGTCGATTATACCGACTTCGCGCTCGCCGGCGGCGAGCCCTACATGCCTCCGATCGGCGCGGCCACCTCGAAATTCAACGATCTCAATTTCCATCTCGGTATCGCCTGGAGCTTCTGAGACGAGCTCCCGACACGAATTTCGGGGCAACGAACTCCCGGGAGTGGGAGGTTGCGGGAGAGGGGCGGCAGGTCGGCAAAACCTGCCGCCCTTTTCGCCGGAGAGGGCAGGAATTGCCCGAAGCCCCCGGGAGTGCGCCCTGAGATGGGCCGAGGCGGCATCCCTCTCGGTCGCATGCCGCAAGGCCGCATGCCGCGGGAGGGAGAGGCGCAGGAGGCGCGCCGCCGGGCGCCGTCCTCCCGGCCAGCCTGCGTCAGCCGGCATGACGTTGGCCGCCTTCGGGCCCGGCGTTCGCCGGGCCTGGTGGTTGCCGGTCAATTGGCACGGCACTTGCACGAGAGGGCGGCAGCCAAAAGGGCGGTGCTGCGGGGCGCAGGAAGCGCTCCCCTCGCCGCCGAAGAAGAGTGAGGTCGTCATGTCGATTTTCGGTGCCCTGAACACGGCGGTGAGCGGTCTGACCGCGCAGTCCGACGCCTTCGGCAATATCAGCCAGAACATCGCCAACAGCCAGACCGTGGGCTACAAGGAGGTCGGGACCAATTTCACCGACCTCCTCACCTACTCCACCCTCACCCAGAACGAGCCCGGCTCGGTCGAGGCGACACCCCAATACGACAACAACGTGCAAGGCACGATCAGCCAGAGCTCCGATCCTTTGGCGCTTGCCATTTCGGGCCAGGGATTCTTCAACGTCTTCGAGGCGACCGATGTCGGCCCCACCGGGCAGACGACGTTCAACCCGCAGCAATACTACACACGCAACGGCGATTTCACCCTCAACGCGCAGGGCTATCTCGTCAACAGCTCGGGCCAGTATCTCGCCGGCTGGATGGTCGATCAGACCACCGGCCAGGTGAACCAAACCCAGCTCGTGCCGATCCAGGTCAACAGCCAGTCGCAGTTCAACCCGATCGCCACCTCGCAGGCCAATTTCTCGGCCAATCTCCCGCCCAACCCGAGCTCTTCCACTCCGCTCTCCTCCACCGTGCAGGTCTATGACTCGCTCGGCAACCAGCACAATCTGGTCCTGAGCTGGACGCAGACCGCGACCAATACCTGGCAGGTGACCATCTCCTCGCCCGACAATCAGCCGAGCACCACCATCGGCACCGCCACGGTGGAGTTCGGCCCGACGACCAGCGGCAATCCGGTGCCACCCGGCACCATCGGCGCCTTTGGCGCGACCACCGGCAACGTCACGGCGAGCAGCTATACCGCCAACGGTCCTGCTGTGCTCAACATCACCGCCAATTTCGGCCAGGGCAACCAGAACATCGCCATCGATCTCGGCAATTTCGGCGAGGCCAATGGCGTGACGCAATATGCGGGGTCCTACTCGCTCCGCAACTTTAGCCAGAACGGCGTGCCGCCCGGCTCCTTCACCGGAATCTCGATCCAGACCGACGGCAACGTGGTGGCCAATTACAGCAATGGCCAGTCGGTGACGCTCGCCCAGATCCCGCTCACCACATTCAACGACCCGAATGCGTTGCAGAGCCAGAACGGTCAGGCCTATACCGCGACCTTCCAGTCGGGCAACCCCTCGACCGAGGCGGCCGGCCTCAACGGGGCGGGCACGCTGGTCACCGGCTCGGTCGAGCAGTCGAACGTCGATATCGCCACCCAGCTCACCAAACTCATCGTTGCTCAGCAGGCCTATACGGCGAATGCCAAGACCATCACCACCGCTGACAACATGCTGCAGACGGCGATCAACATGGTGCAATGAGCGGCGCAGGACGGTAAGGCAGGCCCGCCATGGGGCTCGAACTCTCGCTTCTCATCGGCTCGAGCGGCATCAACGACATCACCGCCCAGTTCGGCACGATGTCGCAGAACATCGCCAACGCCAATACGGCGAACTATGCCGCCGAGGTGCCGAGCGAGGCCAACCTCCAGGCGGGCGGGGTGGGGATGGGGGTGGTCACCGGCCCGGTCACCCTCAATGTCGATAACAACCTGCTCGCCGAGCTGCAGACCGAAAGCGGGCAGAACACCTATCTGCAGACCCTCAGCAATGCGCTGCAGCCGGTGAGTGCGGCGCTGGGCACGCCGGGGCAGGGCAACGATTTGGGGAGCCTGCTTACCAATCTGCAGAGCGCGTTCTCCTCGCTGCTCAACGATCCCTCGAGCTCGAGCCTGCAGCAATCGGTGGTGCAGTCGGCCGCGACGCTCGCACAAGGGATCAACACACTCGCCACCGCCTACACCACCGCCCAGCAGAACGCGCAGAACGATCTCGTCACCTCGGTCAACCAGCTCAACCAGGCGCTCGCCTCGATCGGCAGCCTCAACCAGCAGATCACCAGCGGGCTCGCCGCGGGCCAAAGTGTCGCCGATCTCGAAAACCAGCGCAATGCGGCGATGCAGACGGTGGC
>KN173889.1:11852-12107 GCA_000759655.1 Acidicaldus organivorans
TTCCCACCTATCAGGCCGAGCTCGACGAGTTTTCCGAAACAATCGCCACCCGTTTCGCCAATCAGGGCCTTACCCTGTTTACCACGCCCTCGGGGACGGTTCCGACCAGTACGGGAACGCCGGTGCAGTCGGGCTATGTCGGATTTTCCCAGCAGATCACCGTCAATCCAGCGGTGGTGGCCAATCCTTCGCTCGTCACCGACGGCACCAACGCCATAACCGGAAGCCCGACGGGGGCCTCATCCTTCCCCCCCA
>KN173889.1:12152-14017 GCA_000759655.1 Acidicaldus organivorans
GGTTGCGTTACAGAACGCCTATGCCGCCAATGCGCGGGTGATCCAGGCGGTACAGAACATGTGGGACCAGTTCGTCAACCTCACCAGTTACGGGTAAGCCATGAGCGGCATTTCGGGTCCGACCTATAATCCGCCCGCCACCTACGGGCTGTTGCAGCAGCTCATCAACAGCGCCGATGCGGTGCAGAGCCAGATGGCGACCCTCGTCACCCAGGCCTCCACCGGCCTCGTCTCCAGCACCTATGCCGGGCTCGGCAGCGAGGCCGCCACCTCGCTCACCCTCAATCAGGAACTGGCCCAGAACCAGACCTGGCTTTCCAACATCACGAGCGCCCAGACCAATATTTCGCTGACCCAGTCGGCGATGACCACGCTTTCCAAAATCGCCTCCAGCATTTCGGCAGCGCTCGACAACATCACCCCGAACGGTATTGCCACGCTTGCCACCCAGGCGCAGAACGATCTCCAGCAGGTCGCCTCCATCCTCGATACCCAGAATGGCGGCAACTACCTCTTCGCCGGACAGGACAGCGCCAATCCGCCGGTGCCCAATCCGTCGGCCATCCTTTCAAGCGGGTTCTATACCCAGATCCAGACCGCGATGGCGGGGCTTGCCACCAACGGCGCGAGCGCCACCTTCAACACGATCCTTGCCATCGGAAGCTCCAACGCTGCCGGCACCAGCCCCTTCTCGCCGGCGCTCTCGCCGCCGTCCGCCGGGTTCAACACCACCGCCCAGATCGGCCCCGGCGAGACGGCCGTCACCGGCCTGCTCGCCAGCGCCAATACGTTCGCGATCTCCTCTGGCCCCTATACGACCGGCTCGGCGATCCGCGATTTGATGACGGTGCTCGCCACGGTGGGCTCGATGAATGATGCGATGTATGGCACCGCGCCGTTCAACGGGCTGGTGAGTTCGCTGCAGTCGATGGCGCAGGGGGCGGTGAACGGGCTTGCCGGCGAGGCAAGCGGGCTTGGGGCGGTGCAGGACGTGCTCACCACCCAGCAGAACGAGCTCACCAGCACCAATACCGCGCTCCAGACCCAGATCTCTTCGGTGCAGGACGTCAACACCGCCGATGTGCTCTCCAAACTCACCCAGGTGCAGACCGCGCTCCAGGCCTCTTACAAGATGATCGCCAATTTCCAGAACATGAGTCTGGTCAATTACATTTCGTGATCTCGTCAAAACGCGCACCCCCGCCCACGGAGGCAGGGGGATGTTGCGGGGGCGTCACGAGGCCCGGGCGACGTCAGGGATCGATGCGTCCTACCAGCGGAGGAAAGCCATCATCGGGGCGCGGCTTGCTAGCCGCTCCCGCGCGCGCGGGCTTCGCACCAGTTCGAGCGCGGCGTCCTGGTCGAGCGCCATTTCGATCGCCCGTTCGACGAGATCGTCCACCGCCTGCAGTGGCCCGCCGCAGCGCGGGCAGTGCGGCGCCTCCGCCTCATAGGCCGCCTGGCAGCGCTGGCAGACGAAGCCCGCAAGGCGGAGCGTATCATCGACGACGAGCCGCATCACCCGCCCCTCGTGCAACGCATCGAGCGTCTCCTGCACGCCCCAGGCGGTGGCGGAAAGCGGCGCCTCCAGCGCGGCGGTGACGGTGGCGAGCTCCTCGCGCGCCTCGATCCCTTTCTGAAGTTCGTGCGCCGCCGCCGCGATCCCGCCCAGCTTGGCCTCCATCGACACCTTGAACCGCCCGCCCACTTTGGCGGCGATGGCGGGCGGCAGCGCCGCGCGGATCTCCGCTTCGAGCTCGGGCGAGCAGGCGAGCAGGAGATGGCGCGCCTCGAACTGGGCGAAGGCGGTGCCGATCAGGCGGGCCATGAGGCGCGCCTCGGACTCCTTGACCTCGCGTTCGATG
>KN173889.1:14050-14431 GCA_000759655.1 Acidicaldus organivorans
TCGGGCGAGCAGGCGAGCAGGAGATGGCGCGCCTCGAACTGGGCGAAGGCGGTGCCGATCAGGCGGGCCATGAGGCGCGCCTCGGACTCCTTGACCTCGCGTTCGATGAGATCGCGCCGCAGGGGGGCGGTGTGATGGGCGATCAGCGCCCGCCGCGTCGGCCCGTGTACCCGCAGCACTTCCTCGATCAGCCCGATCTGGCCGACGAAGAGACGGAGATGTTCGTGATCGAGGAAGTGCTGCGGGTACACGGGCCGACGAAGAGACGGAGATGTTCGTGATCGAGGAAGTGCTGCGGGTACACGGGCCGACGAAGAGACGGAGATGTTCGTGATCGAGCAGGGCGAGCACGAAACGGTCGTGCTCGTCGCGGAGCCGGAC
>KN173889.1:14543-17877 GCA_000759655.1 Acidicaldus organivorans
AGGGGCGGTTGGCCCGCACGCAGTGATCGCTGAGCGAGACGGGAAGGACGAAGGCGCGCCAGAGGCCGAGGGGGCGGGCGGCGAAGAAGACGACGCCGCGGCCGAGCTCCGGCATGTCATGGCGCAGGCTGTTTTCGATGGCGGCGAAGGTCTCGTGCAGTTCGGCGCGGGTCTTTTCGTCGGCGTGTTCGGTCAATTCGTGAACGAAATGGTGGAGTGTGGCTTTCCACGCCTCGCCGCGGCGGCGTTCGGGGGAGAGGTCGAGATAGAGGCTGAGGAGGGGGCTCGATGATTCGAGGCGGGCGAGACGGCGGAGCTGGACGGGGGTGAGGATGCGAAAGACCGGGTCATCGAGCCGGGCGGCAAGCTGGGAGATCAGGCGGTCGCGGAGTTCGGGGGTGAAACCTTCGGTCGCGGCAACAGTGATGGGTTCGCTCATGGTGAGGCTCTCTTTTGGTGCAATGACGTGAAAATCGGTGAGGGCAAAAAGGCGGAAGGGATCAGGCGCGCGGCCCGCGCAAACGTTGCCAGCGCGCGGCGATCTCTTGCGGCGGGCGGCCGAGGATGATCGCCGTCTCCTCGATGCTGAGCCGGTGCACGCCGAGCAGCGCCCAGAGCGCGCGGTCGGCGGCGGGCAGGCGGCGGACCTCGTCGGGGACCATCAGCGTCTCGGCATCGCGCGCCCCCTCATCGGGGAGCACGTCTTCCCAGTGCAGAACCTCGTCGGGCTGGTACCATTCCCAGAACTCCTCGTCGTCGTCATAGACGGGAGGCGGGGGGACCGGCGCTTCGAGGCTCGGCCCGAGATGGGCGTAATAGCGCCGTTCGGCGCGGGCGATCCGCTCGGCCACCCGATGCAGGAGGCCGGTGAGCCAGGCCTCGAGCGAAAGGGCGGCGGGTTTGTGATGGCGGTGCCGCCAGGCTTGGACCAGGGTTTCGGCGAGCAGGTCCTCGACGCTCACCGCCCCATCCCCGAAATCGCCGAGCGCGCGGCGATAGGCGTGCTCGTGCTGGGCCCGTGTCCACAGCGCAGGAAGCAGCGGCTCGATGGCCTGGGTGAAGGCGTCCTTGTCGGCGAACAGCGGCTCGGCGGGGCGAGCTCCGGAAAATCCGGCAGAGGAACGGGCGGTCATGGTTCACTCCTCCCCTTGTGAGGCGCGCCAATCCGCGCGCCGCAGACATCCTACACCTCTTCGATATGGGCAGGCGAGGGAGCCGCCTCAAGCGGGAGTGATATCGATTAGATCGATCAGTGAGCGTTTGATAATCAATTTGATTGAAATTGGCCAGGGTGCTCATCTTCAGACGGGCGGGGCGATTGGCCCCCCAACTGAGCTGTGAATCGGGAGGTTCCCCATGGACGAGACCACACCATCGAACGCGACGCCGCCGTCGGGAGCGGCGAGCGCCTGCCCCTTCTCTGCCGCAGCACAACGCCGCGGGCCCGCCGCGACTTACGCCGCCTGGTGGCCGCAGCAGCTCGATCTCGGCATCCTGCGCCAGCATTCCGCGAAGTCGGACCCGATGGGCGAGGGGTTCGACTATCGCAAGGAATTCCTGAGCCTCAATCTCGATGCGGTGATCGCCGACCTCAAGGCGCTGATGACCGACTCGCAGGACTGGTGGCCGGCTGATTACGGCCATTACGGCGGGCTCTTCATCCGCCTGGCCTGGCACGCGGCGGGCACCTACCGGATTGGTGATGGTCGCGGCGGGGCGGGGCATGGCCAGCAGCGTTTCGCCCCGCTCAACAGCTGGCCGGACAATGTGAGCCTGGACAAGGCGCGCCGCCTGCTCTGGCCGGTCAAGCAGAAATACGGGCGCAAACTCTCCTGGGCCGATCTGATCATCCTCGCCGGCAACGTCGCGCTCGAGAGCATGGGATTCAAAACCTTCGGCTTCGCCGGTGGCCGGCCCGATCAGTGGGAGCCTGACTACTCGGTCGATTGGGGGCCAGAGCGCGAATGGCTCGGCGATCAGCGCCACGACGCCGCGGGCCACCTCAAGGGGCCGTTGGCGGCGGATCACATGGGGCTGATCTACGTCAATCCGGAAGGGCCGGGCGGCAAGCCCGATCCGCTGGCGGCGGCGCATTACATCCGCCAGAGCTTCGCCCGCATGGCGATGGATGATGTCGAGACGGTGGCGCTGATCGCGGGCGGCCATTCGTTCGGCAAGACGCATGGGGCGTGCCCGGCGAGTTTCATTGGGCCCGATCCCGAAGCAGCGCCAATCGAGCAGATGGGGCTCGGCTGGCGCAATTCCTACAGGAGCGGCAAGGGGCCGGATGCGTGGACGAGCGGGCTCGAGGTGATCTGGACCAAGACGCCCACGCGCTGGAGTCTCAACTTCCTTGAAAACCTCTTCGCCTATGAGTGGGAGCTCACCAAGAGCCCGGGTGGGGCGTGGCAATGGGTGGCGAAGGATGCCCCCGAAATCATTCCGGATCCGTTTGATCCCGGGAAGAAGCACAAACCGACCATGCTGACCACCGATCTCTCGCTTCGCGTCGATCCGGAGTATGAGAAGATCTCGCGGCATTTCCTGAAACATCCCGATGCGTTCGCCGACCAGTTCGCCCGCGCCTGGTTCAAGCTCACCCATCGCGACATGGGGCCGAAGAGCCGCTATCTCGGCAAGCTGGTGCCGAAGGAGGACCTCATCTGGCAGGACCCGTTGCCCCCCGTCGATCACCCCCTGATCGGCGCGGCAGAAGCCGAGGCGCTCAAGCGGCGGGTGATGGAAAGCGGGCTTTCGATTGCCGAGCTCGTCTATACCGCCTGGTCGGCGGCTTCCACCTTCCGCGGCAGCGACAAGCGGGGCGGGGTGAACGGGGCGCGGATCCGGCTTGCCCCGCAGAAGGACTGGGAGGTCAATGAGCCGAGACAACTCGCCCGCGTGCTTGCCGCGCTGGAGAGGATCCGCGCCGCGTTCAACCGGGACGCGCCGGGCGGGCGGAAGGTTTCGCTTGCCGATCTCATCGTGCTCGCCGGCAACGCGGCCATCGAGGCGGCGGCGCGCGCGGCGGGGGTGGAAGTAGAGGTCCCCTTCCATCCCGGCCGGACCGACGCCAGCGAGGATCAGACCGATGCCGCCTCCTTCGCCGTGCTCGAGCCCGCGGCAGACGGGTTCCGCAACTATGCCCGGCCCGACTGTGTCGATGCCGCTCCTGCCCTCCTCATCGACAAGGCGCAGCTTCTCACCCTGACCCCGCCCGAGATGACGGTGCTGGTGGGCGGGATGCGGGTGCTTGGCGCGAATTTCGGCAAGAGCCCGCACGGGGTGTTCACCAACCGCCCCGGCGTGCTCAGCACCGACTTCTTCGTCCATCTCC
>KN173889.1:18112-19765 GCA_000759655.1 Acidicaldus organivorans
CTCTATGAAGGGATCGACCGAAAGAGCGGGGCGCGGCGCTGGACGGCGAGTGCGGTTGATCTGATCTTCGGGGCGAATGCCGAACTCCGCGCTCTCGCCGACGTCTATGGCGCGGCGGATGGGCGGGAGAAATTCGTCCACGACTTCGCCCGCGCCTGGGCCAAGGTGATGGAGCTCGACCGCTTCGACCTGCACGGCTGAGCGGGATCCCGCACCAGCTGCGAGACGGGCGAACAAGAAGGGGGAACGAGAGAGGGGATGGGCGTCCCGCCCATCCCCTCGCCTCATGCTCCGTCTCGGTCAGGCCCGGCTCAGTCGTGGCTCATCGCCACGCCATGCGCCTCGCGTCCGACCAGCATGAGCAGGATGAGCACCACGGCGACGGTGGCCGCCACCGCCATCAGCGCGAACCCGTAATCCCCGCCGTAATGGGCGGCAAGCATCACCTGCAGCGGTGCGTTGTAGGAGGCGAGGAAGTTGCCGAACTGATAGACGAAGCCGGGGAAGGTGCCGCGGATCTCGGCGGGCGAGAGCTCGTTGAGATAGACCGGCACCACGCCCCACGCCCCCTGCACCGCGAACTGCATGAGGAAGGCGGCGGCAGCGAGAGAGGGGACGCTTGTCCCGTGCGACCACGGATAGACAACGACGAGGGCAAGCAGCGAGGCAAGCCCGATCGCCATCCGCCGCCCGAGCTTCTGGCTCAGCCAGCCGAAGAAGAGGCCGCCCACGATCGCGCCCACATTGTAGATGAGGGCGATGGTGGTGATGTCGCCGTGCGAGAAGTGACGCTGCGCGCCGAGGAAGAGCTTGGGATAGATGTCCTGGGTGCCGTGGGAGAAGAAGTTGAAGGCGGTCATCAGCACCATGGCGAACAGGGTGAGGCCGAGGTGCCGGCCGAGCACGGTGAAGAGCGGGGTGCGCTCGCGGGTGGCGAGCTGGTGATAGACCGGGCTTTCCTCGACGGCGCGGCTGATGAAGAAGACGAGGATGGCCGGTGCGGCGCCGACGAAGAACATCCCCCGCCAGCCGATATGGTCATAGAGCAGGCCGAAGAGCAGCGTGGCGAGGAAGTAGCCGGAAGGGTAGCCTGCCTGGAGGAGCCCCGAGACCCAGCCGCGCCAGGAGACGGGGATGGTCTCCATGGCGAGCGCCGAGCCCACCCCCCATTCGCCGCCCATGGCGATGCCGAACAGGGTGCGAAGGACGAGGAAGGAGACGTAGGACCAGGCCAGGCCACTCAGCCCTTCGAACAGCGAATAGAGGAGGATGACCAGCATCAGGGTGGGTTTGCGCCCGATATGGTCGGCGAGACGGCCGAAGATGAGGGCGCCCACCGCCCGCATGGCGAGGGTGAGGGTGATCGCCACGCTCATCGCCTCGATCCCGACGCCGAAGGTGCGCGCCGCATCGTCGAAGGTGAAGATGAGGATGAAGAAGTCGAACGCGTCGAGCGTCCAGCCGAGATAGGCGGCGAGCACCACGTTGCGGGCGCGCGCCGTGGCCGAGGCAGGTGTGCCGTTCATCTTGGGTGTCCTTGACCTTTGTCTCTGTCGTTTGTCTCTGTCGATCGTCTCTGATGGGGAGGCGGACGGAGGTCCGGGTCGCGCGCCCTGCTTAGGGGGGTGGGGGTGGTTCGTAAAGCGTGAGGGG
>KN173890.1:0-5370 GCA_000759655.1 Acidicaldus organivorans
GGCGGGGGTGGCGGCGGGTCTCGGCAGCGCCTGGCTCACCCGACGGCGCCGGCAAAAAGCCGCGGAAGAGATGCGGGCGGCAGAGACGCAAGATGGGAAGCCGCAGGCGCAAAAGGAGACCCTCCCATGACCCTGCTCGACTTTGCGCGCGGCCCCGCCCTCGAGACGGCGCTCGCGATATTCGCCTTCGGCGTGCTCTGGCGCCTCGCCGCGCTCCTTTTCCTGCCCTGGCCCCGGGAACGCTCGGTGCCGCGCCGGTCCGCACCCGCCATCCTGGTCGGGGCGGCGCAGAGCTTCGTCCGCCACTTCTGGCCGCGCCAGCCCTATCTCGCCGCCACCCTGTTCGCGACGCTCAACTCTTACGTCTTCCATGTCGGGCTCGCCGTCGTGGTGTTCGGCATGGAACAGCACATCCTGTTCCTGCGCAGCCTCTTCGGCGTGAGCTGGCCCAATCTGCCGGGGGCTTTCATCACGCTCGCCGCGATCCTCACCCTCGCCTCCCTCGGCGCGGCGCTGGTGCGCCGGCTCACCCACCCGGTGCTGCGGCTGATCTCGACCTTCGATGACTACCTGAGCTGGCTCATGACCTTTCTTCCCGTTCTCAGCGGGCTGGTCGCGGTCAACCATCTCTGGCTTTCTTACGAGCGTCTGCTCGCCCTTCACATCCTGAGCGTGGCGGCGTTCCTGATCTGGTTTCCCTTCGGCAAGCTGATGCATGCCTTCCTCGTCTTCCTTACCCGGAGCGAGACGGGAATTTTCTACAGCCGGCGGGGGAGCGTGATATGAACGAACGTATCGTCGTCGATCCGATCACCCGCATCGAGGGCCACCTGCGGATCGAGGCCGAGATCGACGGGGAGGGCCGGATCACCGGCGCCTGGAGCTCGGGAACCATGGTGCGCGGGATCGAGCTCATTCTCAAGGGGCGCGATCCGCGCGAGGCCTGGGCCTTCGCGCAGCGGATCTGCGGCGTCTGCACGCTCGTGCATGGCATCGCCAGTGTCCGCGCGGTGGAAAACGCGCTCGGCTACCCCATTCCGCCCAACGCCCAGCTCATCCGCAACCTGATGATCGCCGCGCAGTTCGTGCACGATCACGTCATGCATTTCTATCACCTGCACGCGCTCGACTGGGTGGACGTGGTCTCGGCGCTCAAGGCCGATCCGGCGGCGACCGCCGCGCTCGCCCAGTCAATCTCGAACTGGCCCAAATCGAGCCCCGGCTATTTCGCCGACGTCCAGACCCGGCTCAAGACCTTCATCGCCGGCGGGCAGCTCGGCATCTTCGCCAACGGCTTCTGGGGCCATCCCGCCTACCGGCTGCCGCCCGAGGCCAACCTGATGGCGGTTGCGCACTATCTCGAGGCGCTGGCCTGGCAGCGCGACGTGGTGCAGCTTCACACCATCTTCGGCGGCAAGAACCCCCATCCCAATTTCGTGGTGGGCGGGGCGCCCTCGCCGATCAGCCTCGCGAGCGGCGGGACCGCGCTCACCATGGACGGGCTGCAGACGGTGAAGACGGTCATCGAGCGGATGCGGACTTTCGTCAATCAGGTCTATCTGCCCGACACGCTCGCCATCGCCTCGTTCTACAAGGACTGGTTCGCCCGCGGCGAAGGGGTCGGCAATTTCCTCACCTATGGCGATTTTCCTGCAAAAAGCATGGACGATCCGGAAAGCTGGTTCATTCCCCCGGGCGTCATCCTTGACCGCGACCTCTCCGCCATCCACCCGGTGGACATGAACGCGCCGGACGAGATCGAGGAATTCGTCGCCCATTCCTGGTACGACTATTCGGCAGGGAAGGAGCGGGGGCTTCATCCTTACGTCGGCGAGACCAATCTGGACTACACCGGCCCCCGCCCGCCCTACGAACATCTCGACGTTACCCAAAGCTATTCCTGGCTCAAATCCCCGCGCTGGAAGGGCCGAGCGATGGAGGTGGGGCCGCTCGCCCGTGTCCTCATGCTCTACGCCAAGGGCCACGCCCCCACCCGCGAGCTCACCACAGAGGCGCTCGGCAAGCTCGATCTTCCGCTCGCCGCGCTCTTCTCGACGATGGGCCGCACCGCGGCGCGCACGCTCGAGAGCAAGATCATCGCCGATCAGATGGCCACCTGGTATGATGCGCTGATCGCCAATATCCGGGCAGGCGATCTCGCCGTGCACAGCGAGGCGCGGTGGGATCCTGCGACCTGGCCGCGCGAGGCGCGCGGCGTGGGCTTCATGGAAGCGCCGCGCGGCGCGCTCGGTCACTGGGTGGTGATCCGCGATGGCCGCATCGTGAACTACCAGTGCGTGGTGCCCTCGACCTGGAACGCCGGCCCGCGCGACCCGAAGGGCCAGCCTGGCCCCTATGAGGCGGCGCTGATGGACCGCCATCGCGTGTTCGATCCGAAGCAGCCGCTCGAGATCCAGCGTACCATTCACAGTTTCGATCCCTGCATCGCCTGCGCCGTCCACGTCGTCGATCCGGCGGGCAGGGAGCTGATGCAGCTGAAAGTGCGGTGAGGCGATGAGCGGGGCGACGCCGGGGACGGAGAGCGGAACCATGAACGGGACCACGAATGCCGCGACGGGCGGGACGATCGACGTCAAGGCCGCGGTGCGGACGTTTCTCGCCCATACCGAAGAGCATCTGGTGAGCTATCTCGAAGGGTGCGTCCATTGCGGCGCCTGCGCCGAAGCCTGTCATTTCCACCAGGTCTCCGGTGATCCCCGGCATACCCCGGCCTACAAGCTCTTTCCGCTGGCCAAGGCCATCAGGGCCCAGAAATTCCCCCTCTCGCTGATCGCCCCCCGGCTCACCGCGGAGGATCTCCGGGAGTGGGAGGAACTGCTCTTCGATACCTGCACCCTTTGCGGGCGCTGCACGACGATCTGCCCGATGGGCATCGACATCGCCTCCATCGTCGGCATCGCCCGTCAGGCGTTCGTCAAGGCCGGGCTGGGGCCGGCCGATCTCCTCGCGGCCGCCGACAATTCCCGCGACCTTGGCAGCCCGCTCGGGGTGACGGCGGAGAAACTCAGGGAGCGCATCGAGTGGCTCGCCGACGAATACGAGGTCGATATCCATCTCGACAAACCGCAGGCGGACGTCCTCCTCACCGTCTCCTCGATCGAGATGATGAAATACCCGACCTCGCTCGTCGCCATCGCCCGTATCCTCAACTATGCGGGCACCGACTGGACGCTCTCGAGCAAAGGCTATGAGGCGACCAATTTCGGCTATCTCGCCGGCAAGACGGACGTGGCGCGGCTGATGATCGCGCGGATCGTCGCGGCGGCCGAAGCGGTCGGGGCGAAGACGGTGATCATTCCGGAATGCGGCCATGCCTACGGCGCCTTGCGCTGGTCGGGCGCCAACCTGATCGGACGGCCCCTGCCCTTTGCCGTCCTGCACATTTCCGAATATCTGGCCGAGCTCAAGCGGAAAGGAAAACTCCGCCTCAAGCCTTTCGACGAGCCGGTCACCTATCACGATCCCTGCCAGATCTCGCGCCGCGGGGGAGCGAGCGGGGAGGCGCGCTTCCTGCTCGAGGATTTCGCCAAGGATTTCCGCGAGATGACGCCAAGTGGGGACGTCAACTGGTGCTGTGGCGGCGGAGGCGGGGTGCAGGCGATCGGACGCGCCGCCGCGCTGCGCCACAAAGTGTTCAAGATCAAGATGGATCAGGTCGAGAAGACGGGGGCCAAGATGATGCTCTCCTCCTGCTCCAATTGCCGCCTCACCCTCGATGAGAGCAGGCTCCACTGGAAATGGGAGGGCGGACTGGGGAGCCTCGTTGAGGTCATCGCCGATCACCTGATCGAGGACGGCGCTCCAGCCGGGAGGGATGCGCCTGCCGCAGGGAGCACCGCGCCGCGCGCTTCCTGAGCGACGCCGCGATTACGGAAAGCCGCTCTGACGAAGGCCGCGCTACCAGGTCAGCACTTTTCCGGCGGCGGCGAGGGAGGGAAGGGCGGCCCCTGGGGTGAGCAGCGGAATGCCGGGGATGATGTCGTCCCGGCTCATGCCGTTCAGTTCGAGCGACTGGAGGCAGCCGATGAACTGCACGCCGTTGCTGGTGGCGAGGTCCATGAATTCGGCGATGCTCTTGCCGCCTGCCATCGGGAAGACCGTCTCCGCTTTGCCCTTGGCGAGGAGTTCGGTGGCGGGATCGGTGAAATACATCACCACGCGCTGATCGGCCGCAGCCGCGGTCGCGGCAAGGAAAAAGGCCGAAGGCAGGCGTTTGGGAGTCTCGGGCCCGGTGATGAGGATGATCACGAGATCGGCGGGGGCCTGATCCGGGGCTTGATCCGGCATGAGCGTGTTCCTTCTCTCATCGCTCGCGGCGTTACGCTGGATATGAAACATCATACATCCGCGCGCGAGCCTGGGCATTGAGGAAAATCAAGACACGGCCACGCATCGCTCTCCCGTGCCTTGCCTCGCGCAGGGCAGAGCGCAACGTCTTCACCAAGCGGCAGGGTGGCGGCAGCGGCTAAAGCGGGCAGGTGTCGCGAAAGCGGGGCGGGCGCTTTTCGCGATGGGCGCGCACGCCCTCGCGCACGTCCTCGCCCATGAAGCCGAGCATTTCGAGCGCGGTGGAGACGTCGAAGATCGGGCCCGCCTGACGCAGCCAGTTGTTGAGCGCGTATTTGGTCCAGCGGATGGCGCTCTGCGCCCCCTTGGCAAGCGCTTCCGCGGTCTCGAGCGCGGTGGCCTCCAACGCCTCGTCCTCGACGGAAAGCGAGACGAGACCGATCCGTTCCGCTTCTTCACCGGAAAGCGGACGGCAGGTGAGGAGATAATACTTGGCCTTGGCCATGCCGCACAGAAGCGGCCAGATGATGGCGGCGACGTCGCCAGCGGCGACCCCGAGCCGCGTATGGCCATCGACGATGCGCGCGCTCTTGGCCGCGATCGAGATGTCGGCGAGCAGGCCGGCCACTAGCCCCGCCCCCGCCGCCGGGCCATTGATCGCCGAGACGATCGGCTTGCTGCAGTTGATGATGTTATAGACGAGATCGCGCGCCTCCTTCCAGGTCTGCATCACGTTCTCGAAATTGCCGGCCGTCGCCTCGATCATTCCGAAATCGCCCCCCGAGGAGAATGCCTTGCCGCGGCCGGTGACGATCACCGCGTTGATGTCGGGATCGCGGTCGATGTCGCGCCAGATCTCGGTGAGTTCGGTGTGCGTCTCGGCATCGACCGAATTATAGGTTTCAGGCCGGTCGAAGGTGAGGCGGAGAATGCGGGGGGCGGGATAGTCGAGGGCAAGACGGCGGTAGCGCTGATAACGGCTCGTCTGATCGCTCATGGAGGGGGCTCCGCAGAAGGGGGGGGGGTGGGTGGGGTCGCGTCCCTGGCGCGCAGCCAGTCACG
>KN173890.1:5678-10696 GCA_000759655.1 Acidicaldus organivorans
CAGGCGGAATTTCTGGATCTTGCCCGAGGCGGTCATCGGCATCGCCTCGATGATCTCGAGCCGCTCCGGCCAGTAGGGCCGCGCCACCCGATGCGCCTCGAGATGGCGGGTGAGGTCGGCGAGGGTGAGCCGGGCCCCTTCCTTCAACACCACCACGGCGCAGGCCCGCTCGCCGAGCCGCGGGTCGGGATAGGAGACGATCGCCACCTGGGCGATGGCAGGATGGCGGTAGAGCAGCGCCTCGATCTCGACGACGGGGACGTTCTCGCCGCCGCGGATGATGATGTCCTTGGCCCGGCCGGTGATGCGCACATAGCCCGCCTCGTCGAGCCGGGCGAGATCGCCGGTATCGAACCACCCCTCCGCATCGGTGGCGTTCCATTCGGGCCGTTTGTGATAGCCGCCGAAATTGGAGACGCTGCGCACCAGAAGCCGCCCCTCCTTGCCCGGAGGGAGCGGCCGGCCCTCCGCATCCACCACCTTGATCTCCGCCCCGGGCAGCGGACAGCCATCGGTCTCGGCCGAGCGCAAAGGAGGATCTTCGGGCCGGGCCAGGGTGACCGCGCCGTTTTCGGTCATGCCCCAGGCCGAGATCACCCGCACCCCCAGCACGTCCTGGGCTTCTTCGACCAGCGGTCCAGGAATGGGCGCCCCGGCGCAGACGAAGAGGTGCAGAGTTTCGGGCGGCATGCCCGTCTCGCGGGCGGCGCGGGTGAGATCGGCGAGAAACGGGGAGGAGGCCATGGTGAAACTCACCCGCTCCTCGCGGATGATGTCGAGGGCGCGGCGCGGTTCCCAGATATCGAGTAGAATGGCCGGCGCGCCGAGGATGACCGGCATCATCAGCCCGTACATGAAGCCGGTCTGGTGAGCCATCGGCGAGGCCATCAGGATGCGCGCCGACCCATCGAGGCCGAGCCGTGCCGCGTAGGGAAGGATATTGGCATAGAGCGTATTGGAGCTGTGCATCACCCCTTTGGGCTCGCCCGTGGTGCCTGAGGTGTAGATGAGTTGGGTGATCTCATCGGGGGTGAGGGGCGCGATAGAAGGGGTTTCGCCTTCCTCGGTGAGCAACAGGTCGAGGTCATCCTCCGCTCCGCTTCCCACCGCGAAGACATGGGCGAGGGCCGGGAGGTCGGGGCGCAGTTCGGCGATCATGGCGCGGTAATCGAAGCCGCGGAACCGGGACGGGGTGACCAGCGCTTTGCTCTCGGCGTGGGCCAGCATGAAACGGAGCTCACGGGCGCGGAGGATCGGCATCAATGGATTGAGCGTCGCGCCGAGATGGAGGGAGGCGAGGTAGAGGAGGACGAATTCCGGCCAGTTGGGAAGCTGGGCGGAGATCACATCGCCCCGCCCCGCGCCGCGACGGGCGAGGGCCCCGGCCAGGCGGCGCGCTGTCCGGTCGAGGTCGCGATAGGTGTAGCTCTCGCGGCGGCCGCTTTCGCTGCGATAGGCGATGAGGGCCTCGCGGTCGGGGGTTTCGGTGAGGCGCGCGGCGAGATCATCGAGCAGGGTCCGGTCTGGCCAGAACCCGCCCCCCCGCGCCGCATCGGCGCGGGGAGCAAGCAGGATCGGATCGAAAGCCATTCATTTCTCTCCCTGAACCGTTTTTTTCGTTTGGTGAACTCTCCCTATCCGGGCTTTCCTGCGGCCTCTCCTAATAGAGAACGGCCTGGCGGCCGGCGCGGGTCCGGGCGATGAGGGTGCGCATGATCTCGGCCGTCCCGTCGCCGATCTCAAAGCCCAGCACGTCGCGCAGGCGCTGCTCCATGACGCCGCGATCATAACCGCCATGGCCGAAGGCGAGCAGGCAGCGGTGCACCGTCTCGTAGGCGAGGGACGGGGCCCAGGCCTTGACCATCGCCGCCTCGAGATGATGCGCCAGTCCCTGATCCTTGCGCCAGAGCGCCTGGAGGGCGAGCAGGCGGGCGGCTTCGATCTTGGTGTCGAGATCGGCGAGTGGGTGGGTGAGGCCCTGGAAGGCGGCGAGTTTCTGGCCGAACGCCTCGCGTTCGGTGAGGTGGCGCCAGGTCTCGGTGAGCGCGGCGCGCGCCACGCCGAGCACCATGAGCCCGATCAGGGCGCGCGAATAGTCGAAGCCCTGCATCACGTGCACGAACCCCTCGCCTTCGGCGCCGAGCCGGTGATCGACCGGCACGGTGACGCCATCGAAGAAAAGCGAGCCGCGCCCCACCGCACGCGGGCCATGACAGTCGGTGCGGTGACGCTTAAGGCCCGGACGGTCGAGCGGGACGAGGAGGGCGGTGATGCCGCGCGCCCGGGCCTCGAGCGGGCCCGTGCGGCCGAAGACGATGGCGATCTCGGCCTGATCGGCCGCCGAGATGGAGGCCTTCTCCCCATCGAGCCGGTAGGTCTCACCCTCGCGGCGGATGCGCAGCCGCAGGGCGGCGGCATCGGACCCTGCCTCTGGCTCGGTGAGGGCAAGGGCACAGATCGCCTCGCCCGCCCGCATGCGGTCGAGCCAGGGACGCACCACTTCGGGCTGGCCGTGACGGGCGAGGATCGCCCCGCACAGCGAGGCGAGCAGGTTGACATAGGCGAAGGAGAGATCGGCCGCGGCGATCGCTTCGAGGATGAGGCCGGCGGCGACAGTGCTCACCCCGAGCCCGCCCGCCTCTTCGGGAAGTTCGGGCGCGATGAGGCCGAGCGCGCCCATCTCGCGGGCGAGCGCCCGGTCGAGTCGCCCCGTCCGCTCGCGCTCGAGATAGCCGGGCGCGATGCGTTCGGCGGCGAAGCGGCGCGCCGTCTCGGCGATGGCGCGCGCAGCTTCGTCCTCGAAAGGGGAGGGGGCGCGGGACGACGTGAAAGACGACGACATAGAGGGAGGGCTCAGCCACACATGGTGAGCCCGCCGGAGACGCTCAGCACCTGGCCGGTGATGTAGGCGGCCTCGTCGCTGGCGAGGAACAGGATGGCGCCGGCGATGTCAGCGGGCTCGGCGAAGCGGCCCATCGGGATCGCGCTGCGGAAGGCCTCGCGCAGCCGGGCGGGATCGCGCGCCCCCACCGACACCCCCCTGCTTGCCGCGGTGTCGGTGGGGCCGGGGCAGACCACGTTGAAATTGATGTTGTGCCGGGCATGCTCGCGGGCGAGCGTCTTGGAAAGCGCAATCAGCCCCGCCTTGCAGGCGGCATAGACCGCCTCGCCCGAGGAGCCGACCCGGGCGGCATCGGAGGCGACGCTCACCACATGCCCCGACCGCCGCGCCACCAGGAGGGGAAGGACGGTGTGCAGCATGTTGAGAGCGCCCACCAGATTGATCGCGATGATCCGCTGCCAGTCCTCGGGCGTGGTGTCAAGAAAGGGTTTGAAGAGGTCCCAGCCCGCGTTGTTAACCAGCACGTCGGGCGGGCCGAAGGCGGCGGTGAGTTCGGCAAGGCCGCGGTCGATGGCTGAACGGTCGGTGATGTCGCAGACCACCCCGAGCGCCGCTCCGCCGGCCTCGTTGATGGCCCGCGCTGCCACCGCAGCGGCCGCGCCATTGCGGTCGAAGAGGCCGACCCGGGCGCCGGCGGCAGCGAAGCGTTCGGCGGCGGCGCGGCCAATGCCGCTTCCCGCCCCGGTGATGACCACCACCTTGTCTTCGAACGACCGGCGCTCCGTCTTTTCCGAGGGTCTCTCTTCCATGACATCTCCTCCTCCGGGCGGTCTCAACCTCTGGCCGCCCCTCGCCCTAATGGTTTACGCCCTATCGTAAACGTCAGCGGAACTATTGTAAACGTCAGCGGGGGGCGGATCAAGCGTGATGAGGGGCGCGCGGGGGGCGGATCGAGCCGCAAGGGGCGGGCAAACGCGCGGCGGCCCCGGCCCCCTCAGAACATCCGCCCGCCATTGGGGACGGGAAAATCGGGGCGGAGCAGCACCACCTCGCCCTCCTCGTCCGGAACGCCGAGCACCAGCACCTCGCTCAGGAAAGGCCCGATCTTGCGCGCGGGCAGATTGACCACGCCGAGCACCTGGCGCCCGATCAGCCGGTCCGGGGTGTAATGGCGGGTGATCTGCGCCGAGGAGGCGCGCACCCCGAGCGGGCCGAAATCGACCCAGAGCTTGATCGCCGGCTTGCGCGCCTCGGGGAAGGGCTGCGCATCGACCACCGTCCCCACCCGGATCTCCACGCGCTCGAAATCCTCGATCGTCGCCATCTCGTCCTCCTCGTCCTCCTGCCCGCCGTGCCTGCGGCATCCTCACTCGTCTCGCCCTGCGTCCTTCTCCGGCGCTCTGGCCAAACGGGACGCCCTCCGCCATCCTATCGCCCAAAGCCGCGCCCCCGCCAAGGGAGCATCGCCCAAGGGGGGAGCACCGCCCAAATGAGCATCGCCAAAGGAGAGCCGTGATGCGCGATTTCCAGCTGCCCGGACGCAGCCCGGTCTATGCCGCCACCGCCATGGCGGCAACCTCGATGCCCGCCGCCACCCTCACCGCGCTCGACATCCTGCGGGCGGGCGGCAACGCCATGGACGCGGCGATCGCTGCCTGCGCGGTGCTCGGGGTGATCGAGCCGCAATCGACCGGGATCGGGGGGGACTGTTTCTGCCTCTACTGGCCGGCGGCGGAGGGCAGGGTCTTCGCCCTCAACGGCTCGGGCCGCGCCGCCGCCTATGCGAGCGCCGAATATTTCGCCGCCCGCGGCCTCGATCGGCTCGAAGACCACTCCCCGCATGCGGTTACCATCCCCGGCGCCGTCGCCGCCTGGGAGAAACTCGCCGCCCGTTTCGGCCGCAAGGGGCTCGATGCGCTGCTCGCCCCCGCCATCCGCTTCGCCGAAGAGGGCCATCCGGTCCATCCCCGCGTCGCCTATGACTGGCAGGAGGCGGTGCCCAAACTCCGCGCCACCGGCGCCACCCCCTTCCTTCCCGGCGGCGAGGCCCCGGCGCCCGGCACGCTCTTCCGCCAGCCTGCCCTTGCCGCCACGCTCCGCGCTATCGCGAAAGAGGGGGCGCGCGCCTTCTACGAGGGCGAGATCGCCGCCGACATGGTCGAGGCGCTGCGCGCGC
>KN173890.1:10795-13238 GCA_000759655.1 Acidicaldus organivorans
GGGGCGGGGAGCACACGGAGGAGGATTTCGCCCGCGGCCTCGAGGCCCCCGAATTCGTCCCCCCCCTCTCGGCGCCGTGGCAGGGGCGGCGCATCTGGCAATGCCCGCCCAACGGCTCGGGCTTCCTCGTGCTGATGCTGATGGGGATCCTCGAGCGTCTGCCGCGCGATCCGGCGGGCCCGCTCGGGGTGGACCGGGTGCACCGGCACGCCGAGGCGGCCCGCGTCGTCTATCGCGACCGCGACGCCTTCCTCGGCGATCCCGCCTTCACCGAGGTTCCCCTCGACCGCCTGTTCGATCCCGCCTATCTCGCCGCGCTCGCCGCCTCGATCGACGACCGCCGCGCCGCCGAAGACCTCCCCCCGCCCGGGGAGAGCGCCCTCTCGCGCCACCGCGACACCGTCTATCTCACCGTCGTCGATGGCGAGGGCAATGTGTGCAGCTTCATCAACTCGCTCTTCCAGAGCTTCGGCTCGGGGATCCTCGCCCCGCGCTCCGGCGTGATGCTGCACAATCGCGGCCTCGGCTTCCGCCTCACCCCCGGCCATCCCAACACGATCGCCCCCTTCAAGCGTCCGCTCCATACCATCATCCCCGGCCTCCTCACCGACGCCGCGGGGCTCCCCTTGCTGAGCTTTGGCGTGATGGGCGGGCATTTCCAGCCGATGGGCCAGAGCCTGCTCCTCTCCAACTTCTTCGACTACGGGCTCGATTTGCAGGAAGCGCTGGATGCGCCGCGCTTCTTCCCGATGGGGGGGGTGCTCGAGCTCGAGCGCGGCATTCCCGACCCGCTCGCCGCGGCGCTCGCCGCGCGCGGGCATCGCATCCGCCGCGCCCCGCACCCCCTGGGTGGCGGGCAGGCGATCTTCATCGACCGCGCCCGCGGCGTGCTAGTCGGGGCGTCCGATCCGCGCAAGGACGGGCTCGCGCTCGGCTACTAAGTGGACACTCGGCCACGCACTCCGGAGACCCCGCCATGGACCCCTGCGATCTTTCCGCACTCACCGCCCGCCGCCTGATCGGGGCGAGGAAACTCTCCCCCGTCGAGATCCTCGAGAGTGCGCTCGCCCGCATCCGTGCGGTCAATCCGGCGATCAATGCTGTCTCTGCCCTCGACGAGGAGGGGGCGCGGCGCGCGGCGCGGGAGGCGGAGGTCCGCGTGATGCGGGGCGAGGCGCTCGGCCTCCTCGAGGGGCTTCCCCTCGGCGTCAAGGACCTCGAGGAGACGGCGGGGCTTCGCACCACCTTCGGAAGCCTCCTCTTCGCCGATCACGTCCCCGCCGCGGATGAGCCCAACGTGGCGCGGCTGCGCGCGGCAGGCGCGGTGGTCCTCGCCAAGACCAACACCCCGGAATTCGGCGCGGGCGCCAATACCTGGAACGCGGTCTATGGCGCGACCGGCAACCCGTTCGATCCGGAGAAATCGGCCGCCGGCTCCTCGGGCGGCTCGGCCGCTGCGCTCGCGGCCGGCATGGTAATGCTTGCCACCGGCTCCGATCTCGGCGGCAGCCTGCGCAACCCAGCCGCCTTCTGCGGCATCGTGGGCTTCCGCCCCTCGCCCGGACTGGTGCCGCACCCGCGCCGTCCGCTCGGCTGGTCGGGGCTTTCCGTGCTGGGGCCGATGGCGCGTGAGGTGGGGGATCTCGCCCTCATGCTCGCCGCCCAGGCCGCCGATGACCCGCGCGATCCGCTGGCGGCGGCGATCTGGGGGCGGCGGGTGCGGCGGGCCGAAGAGTTCCACCCGCTCGCCCCGCTCGATCTCGCGAGCCTCAAGGTGGCGATGAGCGAGGATTTCGGCATCGCGCCGACCGAGGCCCATATCCGGCGGGTTTTTTCGGCCAAGATGCGAAAGCTCGCTCCCCTCTTCGGCGCGCTCGAGCCCGCGCACCCCGACTGCCGCGATGCCGATGAGGCGTTTGCCGTGCTGCGGGCGGTGAGTTTCCTTGCCGCGCATGAGGAGAAGCTTGCGCAGCCGGAACGTCTTGGGCCCAATGTCAGGGCCAATCTCGAGGAGGGGCTCCGTTATACCGCGCGCGATGCGGCGCGGGCGGGGCGGCTGCAGACCGAGCTTTACCGGCGCTTTCAGGATTTCTTCTCCCGCTACGACCTCCTGCTCACCCCGGCGATCACGATCTCGCCGCGGCCCTGGCGGGAGCTCTATCCGCGCGAGATCGACGGCAAGCCAACCCGCACCTATTACCACTGGCTCGCGCTTGCCTATCCGGTGAGCCTTGCCGGGCATCCGGCGCTCGCCCTGCCGCTCGGGCGCGACGAGGCGGGGATGCCGTTCGGGCTGCAGATCGTGGGCCCGCGCGGCGGCGATGCGTTGGTGCTGCGCGCGGCGTGGGCGATCGAGCAGGCGGTGGCCGGGGATGCGGACCTCGCCCGCCCGCGTCCCGATCTGCTCCGCCTGATCAACGCCCCGCCGATCGCCGCCGCGCCC
>KN173890.1:13435-13545 GCA_000759655.1 Acidicaldus organivorans
GGCTACGCAACGGTCTTGCGCGCGCCCTCCAAAGAAAACCCCCCGGAGGNNNACCCGCACTGTTTCAAGAAGCAGCGCTGAATCGAGAACCCGCACTTATTGGGCGCGGC
>KN173890.1:13570-17282 GCA_000759655.1 Acidicaldus organivorans
ACGCTGCCAGATGGGAAAAGGTGGTCAGATGGCGAGCTGGTTGCCGATAGGCAGACGCCGGATGCGCTTGCCGGTTGCGGCGAAGATCGCGTTGCACAGCGCCGGGATGAAGGGCGGCACGCCCGGCTCACCCACGCCGCTTGAGGGCACGTCCCAGCCATTCGGCACGATATAGACGTTGGTGATGCGCGGGGCCTCGTCGATCCGCACCACCGGATAGTCGTTGAAGTTCGACTGCTGCACCGCGCCGTTCTTGTAGGTGATCTCGGAGTATTTGGCGATGGTGAGGCCCATGATCGCCGCGCCTTCCATCTGCGAGACGATCCGCTCCGGATTGACGTAGAAGCCGCAATCGACCGCGGTATCGACCCGCGGCACCGAGAGGTTCCCCTTGTCGTCCACCGCGACCTCGACCACGGTCGCGATGTAGGAGAGGAAGCTGCGGTGCACGGCGATCCCCATGCCGTGGCCGGGCGGAAGCTGCCGCCCCCAGCCCGCCTTCTCCGCGACGAGCTCGACCACGCGGCGCAGCCTGCCGGTATCGATCGGATAGGTCTCGAACGGATCCCCGTAGTTCCAGAGATCGACCGTCGTCTTGCGCGGATCGACGATGCGCGGCGGACCGATCAGCTCGAGCAGCATTTCCTTCGGATCGCGCCCCGTCTCATGGGCGAGCTCGGCGACGAAGGACTGCACGGCGAAGGCGTTCGGGACGTTGCGCACCGAGCGGAACCAGCCGATCCGGGCATGGGCCGGGGCCTCGCACACTTCGCAGCGGATGTTGTCGATGGCGAAGGGCACATCGACCTGGCCCATCGAGTATTCGAGGGGCTGCTGGTATTTCGGATCCGGAACGAAGGTCGAGAAGAGCGAGGGCGCGGCGTTGCGGTGCCGCCAGGCGATCACCCGGCCCGAGGCATCGAGCCCCGCCTCGATCCGCTCGACGGCGACGGCATGGAAGAAATCGTGCTGGATGTCGTCCTCGCGCGTCCACTGCACCCGCACCGGCACGCCGAGCGCCTTGGAGAGCAGCGCCGCCTCGAGCACGAAATCACATTTCGATTTCCGTCCGAACGCGCCGCCGAGCAGGGTGACGTTCACCTTCACCTTGTCGTAGGGCAGGTTGAGTGTCTTGCAGAGATCGTCATGGGTACCGCCCGGGCTCTGCACCGGCGCCCAGACCTCGCACATCCCGTCATGCACCCAGGCGGTGGCGGCGGGCGGCTCCATCGAGGCATGGGCGAATTGCGGGACGTAGAATTCCGCGCTCACCACCTTGGCCGCCTGCTTGAAGGCCGCCTCGACGTCGCCATCGTTGCGCACCACCTTGCCCGGCTTGCGCGCGTTCTCGAGCAGCATCTCGCGGTATTTGTCGGAATCATAGACGGCGTGCGGGCTGTCGGTCCAGGTGACCTTGAGCGCCTCACGCCCCTTGACCGCCGCGCCCGTATTGCGGGCGATCACCGCAACACCGCCCACCGGCTGGAACTTGGCCGGCCAGTCCCAGCCCTGCACCTCGACCACCTTCTCCACCCCCGGCACCTTGAGCGCTGCCGAGGGGTCGAAGGATTTCACCTTGGCGCCGAGCACCGGCGGACGGGCGATCACCGCGTATTTCATACCGGGAAGCCGCGCATCGGCGCCATAGACCGCCTTGCCGGTGGTGATGTCGAAGAGATCGACGATCTGCACCGACCCGGTGCCGATATAGCGGAAAGCGTGCGGATCCTTGAGGCGGATCTGCTCGGGAGGCGGCGTGGGCAGGGCGGCGGCCGCGGCGGCGAGTTCGCCGAAGCCGAAGCGGCGGCCCGACTTGCGGTGGATCACCTCGTGATTGACCGCCTCCACCTCGCTCACATCGACGCCGAGTTTCTGGGCGGCGGCCATCTCCAGCATCAGCCGCGCCGCCGCGCCGCACTGGCGCATCGGCTGGACGAAGTGACGCAGGCTGCGCGAGCCGTCGGTATCCTGGTTGCCGTATTTCATCTCATCGCCCGGGGCCTGCACCACCCGGCAGCGCCGCCAGTCGGCGCTCATCTCGTCGGCCACCACCATGGGCAGGCTGGTGCGCGAGCCGGTGCCCATTTCGGAGCGATGGGCGATGATGGTCACGGTGCCGTCGGGGGCGATGGAGACGAAGACGTGCGGGTCGCTCACCACACCATGCGGCATGGCGCCCGCGCCGGTCGCCCAGGCCGCCAATCCCCGTTTGGGGAGCAGGGTGGCGCCGAGGGTGAGGCTTCCCGCGGCGATCACGCCTTTGAGCAGGTCGCGGCGGGAGACGTTCTCGACGATGATGGCGGTCTCGCGAGCGGGGGCCTCGCCCCGCGCGCGGAGGAGATTTTCGATGTGCGTCATGTCACACCCCTGTGGCGGCGAGTCGCACCGCCTCTTCGATCCGCTGGTAGCAGCCGCAGCGGCAGATATTGCCCGACATCGCCTGATGGATCTGCTCGGTGGTCGGGTTGGGCGTCGCGTGCAGGAGGGCAGCGGCCTGCATGATCTGGCCCGCCTGGCAGAAGCCGCATTGCGGCACGTTGAGCGCCCGCCAGGCGCGCTGCACCGGATGGTCGCCGTGCGGGTCGAGCCCTTCGATGGTCACGACCTTCTTGCCGGCGGCGTCCCCCATCTGCACGGCGCAGGAGCGCACCGCCTCGCCGTTGAGATGGACGGTGCAGGCGCCGCAGAGGGCCTCGCCGCAGCCGAATTTGGTACCGGTGTAGCCGAGTTCATCGCGCAGGAACCACAGCAGCGACAGGGTGGGATCCCCGTCGTAGCTGACGTCCTGTCCGTTCACGCTGAGCGTGATCATCCCAAACCTCCATGAATGGTGCGACGTCGCGCGTGCTTTGCGTTCCCCCTCGGTCCGCCGGAGGCGCCACCTCTTCTGCGCCGGGGAGAGCCTGCCGCGCGGGCGGGAGAGCGGCGAATTGTCGAGGTTGTTCTTCCTCCGGTGGGAGGGATTGAAATCCTCCGCGCTCTCCTTGTCAATCACTTTTAAATATTTCGCAAATGCAAAAAGCGATTGTCTTGCGATGCACATCCGTTATAGTTGTTTGTATATCGCGAAGAACTGGATAAATTACATTGGCTCTCTCCGCCAGATCTGCCGAGCGCAAAGCCTGCCGCGTGCGGATGTCCGGCAAGGCGGGCTTTCCCGCGGGCGCAGGAAACGCTAGAGCCTGCCGGCGGAGGCCGCACAGACGCGCGAATACACGGGACCGTAAGGCGCGAACCCCAAGGGCACGAACCCAACGGGCGCGGCGTCTGCCACGCCCTTCGGTTGCGCCTTGCGCGCCGTCCCGGAAAAGGACCGGGGTAAGGCCGCCGCCCTCAGAGGGCGGTGAACTGGCTCCGGATGTTGCCGCGCGTGGCGTGGGCGTAGGGGCAAACGATTTCCGCCTTGCGGATGAGATCCTCGAGCACGGCGCGCTCCATGCCCGGCGCGCTCACCCGGATCGCCACTTCGAGGCCGAAACCGCCGCCATCCTCGCGCGGGCCGATCCCTACCTCTGCCTCGACCCGCGCCCTGTCGGGAATGGCGATTTTCGCCTCGCGCGCGACATATTTGAGCGCGCCGAGGAAGCAGGCGGCGTAGCCCGCGGCGAAGAGTTGCTCCGGATTGGTCCCTGGCCCGCCATCCCCTCCCAGTTCCCTGGGCACGCTGAGGCTGACCTTGACCCGTCCGTCGTGGCTTTCCGCCACCCCCTCC
>KN173891.1:0-440 GCA_000759655.1 Acidicaldus organivorans
GAGG
Organism: Acidicaldus organivorans; assembly: GCA_000759655.1. Classification (GTDB taxonomy): domain Bacteria; phylum Pseudomonadota; class Alphaproteobacteria; order Acetobacterales; family Acetobacteraceae; genus Acidicaldus; species Acidicaldus organivorans. The sequence continues at coordinate 5 of KN173891.1, forward strand.
CGTCGAGCTCGTGGGCGAGGCGGGGCAGGGCCAGGGCGAGGGCCAGGGTGAGGGCGAAAGCGGCGGTCTCGGTGAGCGCCCGCAGGTGCGGGCCGGGGACGAGGGGGAGATAGGCGCCGAGCCAGGGGGCGATGAACCGAGCCGCGAGCGCTCCGCTCCCCGCCCCCAGCACGAGAGCGAGCCCCACCACGCCCGCGAGTTCGGCTGACGCGACCGCCATGATCAGCCCGCGTCCCGCCCCCAGCGCGCGGAGCAGGGCGAAGACCGGGGCGCGTAGGCGAAGCGCCACGCCGAGCCCCTGGCTGATGCCGAGACCGCCTAAGGTGAGTGCGGAAAGCGCGGCAAGCCGCAAGGCAAGGCCAAGCCGCGCGGTGAGATCGCCGAGCCGTCCTTCGGCGTCTTCGGGGCGGCGGATACGAAACCCCTCCTCGGGGAA
>KN173891.1:522-697 GCA_000759655.1 Acidicaldus organivorans
GCGGGTGGCTATGGCACGGGCCAGTGCTGCGGTGCGGGCGGGATCGGGGCGGGGAAAGGCGATGCGGAGCGCGTGCTCGGCGAGCGCGCCGGGGCCGAGCAGATTGGTTTCGGGCAGCACGGCGAGCGGCACGATGAGGCGGGGGCCGAAGAGCGGACGGCCAAGCTCGTCCGGC
>KN173891.1:987-4328 GCA_000759655.1 Acidicaldus organivorans
CCCGAGGTCCGCGCCGGGCCCCACGCCGAGCCGGTCCCCCAGCGCACGCTCGGCGATGAGCCCGTGTCCGTCCCTCACCCCGAGCAGGGTGCTGAGCGGGGCGGCGGGGGTGGTCATGAGCCTCCCCGTAAGCGGGTAGGCCGGATCGACCGCCTTGACCTCGACCAGCGCCACCTCGCCTGAGGGGGCGCGGATCAGGGAGCGGAACGTCACCACTTCCGCAACCCGCGCGCCTGCGTCTTCGGCCAGGGCGCGAAGCGCCGTAGGGGGCGGAGCCGAGCCGGTGAGCACCTCGAGATCGCCGCCGAGCAGGCGGCGGGCCTCGCGCGCGAGCCCGTCCTGCAGCGCCGCCTGGAGCTCGAGGATGAGGGCGAGGGCGAAGAGGCCGAGCGTGAAGGCGGCCAGCGCAAGCCGCCAACCGGCGAGCCCCCGCCGCTGCCAGGCAAGCCGCAGGACGAGGCGGGGCCAGAGCCGGGCAGAACCCCGGCCTCCTCCTTCCGGTGCGAGCGGCTCAGAGAGGCTCGAGACGGCCATGGCGCAGCGCCAAGACGCGGTCGGTGCGGGCGGCGAGCGCCCGGTCATGGGTGACGAGGCAAAGCGCGGCCCCGGCCTCGGCGAGGCGCTCGAAGAAGACCGCCATCACCGTCTCGGCCGTCTCCGCATCGAGATTGCCGGTCGGCTCATCGGCGAGCACCAGGGCGGGGCGGGTGACGAGGGCGCGGGCGATCGCCACCCGCTGCTGCTCGCCGCCCGAGAGCGCGGCGGGAAGATGGCGGGCGCGATGGGCGAGCCCGACCGCGGCCAGCATCTCCTCGGCGGCGGCGCGGGCGGCGCGGGGGGCGTGGCCCTGGAGCTCGAGCGGGAGTGCCACGTTTTCGCGGGCATCGAGGGTCGGGACGAGGTGGAACGCCTGAAACACGATCCCGATCTGGGCGCGCCGCAGCCGCGCCCGTCCCTCCTCATCGAGCGCGCCGAGGTTCACCCCGCCGAGCCACACCTCCCCCTCGCTCGGGGCCTCGAGCCCGCCGAGCAGCATGAGGAGGCTCGTCTTGCCCGACCCTGAAGGGCCGAGCACCGCCACTTTCTCCCCCGCCTTGATCGTGAGATCGACGCCCTGCAAGATGCGGAGCGCCCCGCCCGGCCCGTGATGGACGAAACCGAGGTGGCGCGCCGCGACAAGCGGGGCGGTGGAGGCGGGCTGGGCGCACAAGGCAGGGTCCGCCGCGAGCGGGGCGGCATGCGGGGCATTGAGCATGGGGGAAGTCTAGCATGCGGCGAAGCGGTGGCGAGAGGGCCGTGCGGTCTGCCCGGCGCGGGCGAGGCGCGATCCGCCTCGGCCTTCATCTCGCGCGTCTCCTCGCCCCCCTCGCTCTTCTTGCCCGCCCCGCCCCTGCCGCGCCGGATGAGCCGATCGGGCTCCTCGTGCTCGGGGATTCGCTCGCCGCGGGCTATGGGCTGGCCGAAGCGGACGGCTTCGAGGCACGGCTCGCCGCGGCGCTGGCCGCCGAAGGCAAGCGCGTGCGCATCATCGACGGGGCGGTGCCGGGCGATACCGCGGCGGGCGGGCTTGCCCGGCTCGACTGGCTCATGGCCGAGCATCCCAAGGCGGCACTCGTCGAGCTCGGCGCCAATGACGGGCTGCGCGGCGAGGATCCCGCCGTGCTCGAACGCAATCTCGGCGCGATCCTCGATCGGCTCGCCGCCGCCCACATTCCCGTCCTGCTTGCCGGGATGTATGCACCGCCCAACATGGGAAGCGCCTATGCCGAGAGGTTTCGCGCCGTCTATCTCCATCTCGCCGCCCGTCCCGGAGTTATCTTCGAGCCCTTCTTCCTCGAGGGCGTGGCCGGCACTCCTGCTCTCAACCAGGCCGACGGGATGCACCCCAATGCGGCGGGAGAGGCGCGGGTGGTGGCGGCGATTCTTGCTTACGTCGAAAAACTGCTCGCGGAGGTGAAGGAATGATGCGTCTCTTCGTCGCCTTGGGCCTGCCTGACGAGCTGCGCACGAGGCTTGCCTTCATGGCGCGCGGCCTTCCCGGCGCGCGCTGGGTTCCGCCTGAGAACTACCACCTCACGCTCCGCTTCATCGGCGAGGTGGCCGCCCCCGAGGCCGAGGAGATCGACCACGCGCTCGCCGCCCTCCACGCGCCCGCCTTTTCGCTGGTGCTGAGCGGCATCGGCACCTTCTCGCGTAACGGCCGCCCCGCCACGCTCTACGTGGGCGTGGACCGCAACCCCGCCCTCGATCACCTGCAGAGCAAGATCGAGACCGCGCTGCAGCGGGCGGGGCTCGCCCCGGAGCGGCGGCGCTTCAGCCCCCATGTCTCGCTCGCCCGCCTCGACAATGCCCCCGAAGACAAGCTCGTCGCCTACATCCAGACCCACAATCTCTTCCGCTCCGCCCCCGTCCCGGTCGAGCGCTTCACGCTCTACAGCTCGCGGCTCGGCAAGGAACAGGCCCATTACGAACCCGAAGCCGAGTATGCCCTCGGCTGAGGAAGAAAGCGCGGCCGAAGCGGCGCTCGCCGCGGCGGCGGCCGAGGCGCGCGCCTGCCGCCTCTGCGCCCCCCATCTTCCGCTCGGCCCGCGCCCCGTCTTCCGGGTCTCCACCACCGCCCGGCTCCTCATCATCGGCCAGGCGCCGGGGACACGGGTGCATGAGACCGGCATTCCCTTCAACGATGCCTCGGGACGCCGGCTCCGCGCCTGGCTCGGCATGGACGAGGCGACGTTCTACGATGTCTCACGAGTGGCGATCCTGCCGGTCGGGCTCTGCTATCCGGGACGGCTTCCCCGGGGCGGCGATGCCCCGCCGCGGCCCGAATGCGCCCCGCTCTGGCATCCCCGTCTCCGTCCCCTGATGCCGGCGATCCGGCTTACCCTCCTCGTCGGCTCCTACGCCCAGACCCACGTGCTGGGACCGGGGCAGATGACGGCGCGGGTGCGGGATTTCCGCGCGCACTGGCCCGAGATCGTCCCACTTCCCCATCCTTCCTGGCGCACCACCGCCTGGGAACGGCGCAACCCGTGGTTCGTCGAGGACCTGCTTCCCGCGCTCCGCGCCCTGATCGCCGAGGTGCTCGCATGACGGAGCGCACCTTTTCCCTCCGCCGGCCGCTGCTTCGCCTCGGGGCGCTGGCCGCGTTCGGCCTCCTCGTCCTGCTCGGACTTGATGCGCTGCTCTGGCGGATCACCACCGAAAAACTCGCCGATGGGTTCAACCGCTGGGCGGCTCAGGCGGCGAGCCAGGGTCTCGTGGTGAGCGCGGGGCGGCTCGAGCGCGCCGGGTTTCCGGCAGCTTCCCGGCTCGTCATCCATGATCTCAAACTCGCCGGCGCG
>KN173891.1:4400-6668 GCA_000759655.1 Acidicaldus organivorans
GCGGAAGGCACGCTTGGGGGGATGAGCGCGAGCCTCCCCGCCCTCACCCTCGAGATCCGGCTTGCCTCTCCCCGCACCCTGGAGGCGCGGCCCTCGGGCGCGCTCACCTTCACCGCTCAGGGTGTGCCGTCCCTCTCCCTCACGGCGGAGGAGGCCCGCCTCACCCATGACCTCGCCCCCCATGCGCCCTATCACTTTTCGGCGCAGAAACTCGCGGCGTTCATGAGCGAGGCGCCGCAGGAGGGCGAGGTGCGGGCCGAGGCGCTCGATCTCGCGGTGAGCGAACCCGCGGGTGATCCTTCCTCACTCTCCCTCACTGGCGAGGCGCGCAGCGTAGCCCTCCCCGCCGCGCTCACCGCGCCCCTTCCCGGCCGGATCGGGACGATCCGCCTCGAGGTCGCCCTCACTCCCCGCGTCGGCCTCGATCTCGCCGATCCTGCCGCTGCGTTGCGCGCCTTCCGCGATGCCTCGGGCAAGGCGGCGCTCAAGCTCCGCCTCGAGGACTGGGGCGGCATCGCGCTCAGCCTGGAGGGGAGTTTCGGTCTCGATGCGCGTCTTTTACCGGAGGGTGATGGCGCGCTGCATCTGGTCGATCCCGCCCGCGCGGTCGATGCGGCAACCGCCACGGGGCTGGTCTCGGAGGAGGCGGGGCGGGCGCTTCATGCCCTCTCCGGCCTGCTCGCCCGCCGCAGCCCCGGCGCCCCGCCGGTGCTCGACATCCCGCTCGGCCTCCACGGCGGGGTGGTCTCGGTAAGCGGCATCCCCCTCATCCCAATCGCTCCGGAGTGACGGGGCGAGCGGGGGGACTGGCAGCAGGGGCCGGGGCTCAGGCGAAATCCTCGGCGAGCGCTGCCCGCGTCGTCTCGGGCAGGATCGCCATGTGGCTGTAATGGGGATGGCGCAAACCGAGCGTGACCTCGGTCCCCGGCGTGCGGAAGAGAGCGATTTGCTCGCGGGTGAAGGGGAAGTGCACGAACTGCACCGAAGAGGCCTTGCCCTCGGCGGGGGGGCGGGCGGGATCGCGCTCGGGCACGCCCGCAATGGTGTGGGGGCCGAAGCGGAGGAAGGCGGTCTCCTCGATCCCGCCGAGCGTCATCAGGGTGCGCTTGCGCCGCTCGGGTTCGTCGATCTCCACCATGAAGGTGGCGACGAGTTCCTCGCCCTTGGGGATGAGCGGGTTGTAGGCGGCGAGCTCGTCGGGGATCTGCGCCTCGCCCCCCTGCTCGATGTGGAGCATCTCATGCACCTGGAACCACATCGTGGCGTAGTTCTCGAAATAGAAGGTGATGAAGGGGCCGACCGGTACGCGGCGATGGCGCTTGATGGCGACGATGGCGCGGCGGTGCTCGGCCCGTTCCCGGGCATAGACCTCGGGGGGAAGGATATCGGCGCGGGTGATTTCGGTCTTCAGCGTCATGATGCGTCCTCACGGGGGGAGACGGAAGCGAAAAACGGGCCCCTCTCAGCGGGCCTCCGCCGCGGGGTGGAGGCCATAGGCTTCGGCGAGGAGCTCGATCGGGTGGGTATATAGGCGGGGCGGCGGCGCGGCGCCGTCCTGCATCGTCATCGCCTGGGCGAGATGGAGTCCGGCGAGCGGGCACTCCGAGGTGATCGCCTGCTTCCCCGACTCCCTCATCTGCCGCGCGGTGGGGCGGCCCACCTTGAGGGCCACGTCGAAATGCGGCTTCTTGAAGCCCCACGCGCCGCCATGGCCCGAGCAGCGCTCGATCACGGCGAGATCGAGGCCGGGGATGAGGCGGAGCATTTCGGCCGCTTTCTGGCCCATGTTCTGCGCCCGCGCGTGGCAGGCGAGATGGAGTGCGACCGAGGTGGAAAGGGGCGCAAGCCCGGGGGCGAGCCCCTCTTTCTTCGCGATATCGACGATGTATTCGCTGATGTCGTAGGTGGCCTGGGCGAGTTTCTTCACTGCGGCGTTTTCGGGCAGGATGAGCGGCCACTCGAATTTCAGCATCAGGGCGCAGGAGGGGACGAGGGCGATGACGTCGAACTCCTTGTCGATCCAGGGGCCGAGAGCCGCGGAGACCGTCTCGGCCGCCTGGGCGACGCCGGCGATGTCGCCCTGCTCCAGTTTGGGCATGCCGCAGCAGGCGGGATAGACCACCTCGGTCTCCACCCCGTTTTTGGCGAGCACGGCGCGTAGCGCGAGCCCGACCTCGGGGCCGTTGTAATTGCCGTAGCAGGTCGCGTAGAGCACTGCCTTGCGGCCGAACGCCGGTGCCTCGCGGTTGAGGGGCGGGGGGGTGTGGG
>KN173892.1:0-1752 GCA_000759655.1 Acidicaldus organivorans
CGCCCGACCCGAGCAAAGCCCTGACCCCGCCCGCCTCCCCGATGACCAGCTCGCCCGCGAACTCGCGCGCCTTGGCGGCGGAATGGCGCCTGAGGAGGAAGATCCGGACTGAGCTCACCTTCTGGGCGCGCCACGTGCTCGCCCGCGAAGGCCGCGCCCCGGCCCGCCATCACCTCCTCCTCCTCGACGAACTCGCCCGGCTTTCGGCGCGCGAAACGAAGCGCCTCCTCGTCCTGATGCCGCCCGGCGCGGCTAAATCCACCTATGCGAGCGTGCTCTTCCCGCCCTGGTGGTTCGCCCGCCACCCCGCGGGCGAGATCATCGCCGCCACCCACACCGAGGCGCTCGCCCTCCACTTCGCGCGCCGGGTGCGGGCGCTGATCGCCGAAGAAGGGGCGCGGCTGGGCTTGAGCCTCGCCCCCCTCGAACGCGAGGCGGGGGATTTCCGCCTGAGCAGCGGCGGGCGCTACCGCGCGGTGGGCCGCGGCGCGGCGATCGTCGGGCGGCGGGCCGATCTCCTGCTCATCGACGACCCGCTCGCCGGGTTCGACGAGGCGCAGTCGGCCAGGGTGCGGGAGCGGCTCTGGGAATGGTACCGCAACGATCTCCTCTCCCGCCTCAAGCCGGGCGGGGCGGTGGCGCTCATCACCACCCGCTGGCACGAGGACGACCTCGCCGGCCGCCTGCTCGGAGACCCCGCCTGGCGGGTCATCCGGCTGCCCGCGCTCGCTGAGGAAGATGACCCGCTCGGCCGCGCCCCGGGCGAGGCGCTGTGGCCGGAGTGGGAGGACCGCGCCGCCCTCGAGCGCCGGCGCCTCGAGATCGGCGAGGCGGCCTTCGCCGCGCTCTACCAGCAGGCCCCCGCCGCCCGCGCCGGGCGGGGGATGTTCCGCACCGGGGCGATCGTGCGGCTCTCCGCCCCACCCCCGCTTGCCAGCCGGGTGCGCGCCTGGGACCTCGCCGCCGGCCGGGCGGAAGGGGCCGATCCCGACTGGACGGTGGGCGTGCGCATGGGCCTGAGCGGCGAGGGGCGCTTCGTCATCGACGACATCGTGCGGGTGCGAGGCGATGCGCTCGCCATCGAGCGGCTGATCGCCGAGACCGCGGCGCGGGACGGGCGCGAGGTGCCGGTGCTGCTGCCTCAGGATCCGGGCCAGGCGGGCAAGGCGCAGGTGCAGTATCTGGCGCGCCGGCTCGCCGGCTATCAGGTGGTGGCAAGCCCCGAGAGCGGCGCGAAATGGGTGCGCGCCGGGCCGTTTGCCGCGCAGGTGGCCGCGGGCAATGTCGCGATCGCCCCCGGGCCCTTCGTCGCGCCCTTCCTCGACGAGCTCGCCCTCTTTCCCGACGGGCCCAAGGATGACCAGGTCGATGCCGCGGTGCGCGCCTTCACCCATCTCGCCACCGCCCCCGCCCCCGCCCGCAGCCTGCACATTCCCTTGCTGGGGCGGTGAGGAGCGCCGGGCGGCGCGAGGCCTTGCCGCCGGAGACGATGACGTTCCGGACTCGCACCGTTCCTGCCGCCGTTCACGCCGCCCTTTTTCTTTCGCGAAAATTTTGTGGGGGGCTTGGGAAAATCCTTCCGACGACGCCCCATCCTGACCTATAAGCCCGGGTATCGTCGGCGCACCTTGCGGGGTGCCCCTCCCGCCCCCAAAGGTCCGGCGTTCCCTTCCCTCTCCTCCGCTCCCCCTCCCGTGCTCCGGCACGGGAGGGGATCGCGCGGAGCCCAACGGAAGCTCCATGTTCGACACG
>KN173892.1:1858-10444 GCA_000759655.1 Acidicaldus organivorans
CTCTTCCGCCTCGTCCCGCACGACCCCGATTTCCCGCCGCGCACCCGCATGCTCGACTTCCTCACCCGGGTGCTCGAGGGGCGGATGTATGACGGACTGCCTTACGAATTCCACGAGGAGCGGGGACCGGGGGGCGAGTATATTCCGCTCCGGCAACGCAAGCCCTCGGTCCGCTACAATCTCTCCCGCCTCGTCGTCGAGGACGCCGCCGCCCTCGTCTTCTCCGAGGGCCACTTTCCCAACATCATCGCCCATCCCGCCGAACTCCCCGCCCCGCTCGCCCGGCTCGCCACCGAGGCCCGCCTCAACGAGGTGATGCTGGAAGCGGCGATCAAGGGCTCGGTAGGCTCGGTCGCGCTCTATCTCCGCATCCTCAAGGGCCGCCTCTTCGTCGAGGCGCTGCCCACCCTCTACCTCACCCCCCGCTTCGATCCGGCCGAACCCGACCGGCTGATCGAAGTGCGCGAACGCTACAAGGTCTCCGGCGCCGCCCTCGCCGCCGAGGGCTTCGAGGACATCGACCCCGCCCGCACCTACTGGTTCGAGCGTATTTTCGATACGGAAGGGGAATGGCGCGCGCTCCCCTGGCCGGTCGGCGAGGAAGGCCCGCACGGGCTCGATGCGGCGCGCTCGCTCCGCCACGGGCTCGGCTTCGTCCCCTTAGTGTGGATCCGCAACCTCCCCGGCCCCTCGGTGACCGGCGCGCCCTGCGACGGCGCCTCCACCTTCCGCCCGGCGATCGAGACCCAGATCGAGATCGACTATCAGCTCTCGCAGGCCGGGCGGGGCCTCAAATACTCGGCCGATCCCACGCTTCTCATCAAGGAGCCGGCAAGCCCCGAGGGCCCGTTCATCAAGAGCCCGGCCAATGCGCTGGTCGTCTCCGAAAAGGGGGATGCGAAACTGCTCGAGATCGGCGGCACCGCGGCCGAGGCGGTGATCGCCTATGTGCGGGTGCTGCGCGAGCTCGCCCTCGAGCAGATCCACGGCAACCGCGCCAATGCTGATCGTTTCAGCGCCACCACCTCGGGCCGCGCCCTCGAGATGATGAACCAGGGCCTGGTGTGGCTTGCGGACAATCTCCGCATCACCTACGGCGAGGGCGGATACCAATTGGGCCCGGCAAGTACGAGCGAGACCGGGCCGGGGCCCGGTCTCGCTCGAACTTGCCTGGCCCAATTGGTATCCGCCCTCGAGCGAGGACCGCGCCCGCGACGCCGCGCGCCTTACCAGCCTCTACCAGGCAGGGCTGATNGCTTCTGCCCCTGCTCCGTCTCGTTTTGCAGGCGGCACGGAAAGTCCCGCTCCTTGTGGGGGGCGAGATCCTCCGCCCGGGCCCCGGCCCGGTCTCGCTCGAACTTGCCTGGCCCAATTGGTATCCGCCCTCGAGCGAGGACCGCGCCCGCGCCGCCGCGCGCCTTACCAGCCTCTACCAGGCAGGGCTGATCTCGCGCCCGCGCGCGGTGGCGGCCACGGCCGCGCACGTGCCGCTCCCCGACCTTTCTGCTGAACTCGAAGCCCTCGGGGCCGCGCCCGAGCCAAGCGCCCGCTGACTTTTCCCCGCGAGGGAGGGGATCGCGAGGATTTCCCGGAGCGCGTCCCCTTTGCCACCCCCTGGCGAGAGCCTGAACTTCCAGAGCCTGAACCTACGGAGGATGAGAGTGAGTGAACCCGAGTTAAGCGTTGCGCAACCGAACGATCCTGCCGAGGAACTCTCCCGGCTCAGGGCGGAGCTCGAGGAGACCCGCGCCCGGCTCGCCGCCGAGGCCGAGCGTCACCGGCGCGAAAGCCTCGAGGCCTCGCTCAAACTCGCCGCCCTCAGCGCCGGCATGATCGACCCCGACGGGGTGAAGCTCATCGACCCCGCCCCGCTGCTCGAGGCGGAGGACCGCGACAAGGCGATCGCCGCCGCGATGGAGACGCTTCGGGCGCGCAAACCCTGGCTGTTCGGCGCGCCCTCCACCGCGCCGCACCATCCCGCTCCCCCCCCGGAGCCGCCCCGGCCGCGGCACGCCCGCGAAATGACCCGCGAGGAATACGAACGGGCCAAGGCCGAACTGCTCCGCCGCCTCTGATCCACCTCCCGAGGAGACCGACATGGGTATCAACAATTTCCCCGCCGCCCTGCAGCCGATCATCCAGCAGGGCTATCTCGAGCGCGAATTCGAGCAGGCGCTGCACTCCAGGCTCGGCTACCGCGACATCGCCGATCGCGAGATCTTCGCAGTCGGCATCGGTGAGACGCTGACCAAGACGCGGGCCGGGCTCAAACCTTCTGTCACCACGCCGCTCTCGCCCTCGACCAACACCAATCTCGACAACGGTCTGACGCCGGAATATTTCTCGGTCGAGCAATACACGCTCTCGATCAATCTTTACGGCGCCACCACCGATCTCAACATGGTGACGAGCCGGGTGGCGATCGCCTCGCAGTTCCTGCTCAATGCGCAGATCAACGGCGAGCAGGCGCGCCGTTCGCTCGACGAGCTCGCCCGCAACGCCCTCTTCAACGCCTATTTCTCCGGCAATACCCGGGTGACGCAGACCCTCTCCGCGCCGGGGCCGACCATAAGCGTCGATGACGTGCGCGGCTTCCAGAATGTCTGGGTCAATGGCGTGCCGACGCCGGTGAGCACCGCCAATCCGCTCACCGTGACGGTCGGGTCGGACGTCTATCAGCTGGTCGGCGTCAATGTGGATGCCAACAACGTCTCCACCGCGCCGGGCGGGATGTCGGGCGAGCTCACCTTCTCCACCAACGTCTCCGTCGCCGACGGCACGGCAGGCAATACGGTGCAGGCGGCCAATGCCGCGGTGATCATCCGGCCCTCGGGGCGAACCAACACCTCGCTTTTGCAGCCGACCGACACGCTCACCATGTCCTGCCTGCTCGATGCGGTGGCGAAGCTCCGCCTCAACAACGTTCCCGACATCGACGGCGTCTATCATTGCCATCTCGATCCGGCCTCGGCGCGCCAGCTCTTCGCCGACCCCGATTTCAAAGAGCTGTTCACCATGGGCTATGACACCGAGACCTTCCGCCGCGGCGAGCTGGTGAGCCCCTTCCTCGGGCTGCGCTTCGTGCCCACCACGGAAGCCTATGTGCAGCCCGCGCCCGGCCTGCCCGGGCTTTATGTGCGCCGGCCGATCGTCTGCGGCCGCGGCGCCCTGATCGAGGGTGATTATGCCGGGATGATGGACGAGGACATCGCGCCGCGCGATGCGATCATCCACATCATCGACGGCATCGCCATGGTCACCCGCGAGCCGATCGACCGGCTGCAGCAGATCATCGCCCAGTCCTGGTACTGGATCGGCGGGTTCTGCGCGCCGACCGACATCACCACCAATCCCACCACCATCCCCACCGCGACCAACTCGGCCTACAAGCGGGCGGTGATGATCGAGCACATCGGGTGAGCCATGGCCACCGGCACCACCCAGCCCTTCCGCGTCGCCGCGACCCCCTCGATCGCGGCGACCACCACCTCCACCGCCGCCCCGCTCGCCGGGGCGGGGGAGGCGGTGCTGGTCTATAATGCCGCCTCGGCGATCGCCTTCATCCGTTTCGGCGCCGACATGACGGTGAGCGCCTCGCCAGCGATCGACTTTCCCGTTCCCCCCGGGGCGCGGATGCTGGTCCATGCCGGGGAGTTCGCCCGTACCGTGGCCTGTGTGCTCGCTTCCGGCTCGGGCACCGTCTACTTCATCCGCGGCGAGGGGACGGTTTACTGATGTCGCAATCCGCCGCCTCCCTGCCGTTCACCGATGCGGAAAAGGTCGATATCCGCCGTTTCTGCGGCTATCCGGTCTATGGCGCGGGGCCGGCGGGCTTTCAGGGCTATCGCTTCTTTCAGGCCTATGGGCTGCTCGAGTTCCGCATGAACAATCTTGCGCCTGCGGAATATGCGACGGCGCGCGCCGTCTATCTCGCCGCCCTTCGCGCGCTCGAGGCCGAGATCCCGGCAAGCGCCAATGATCTTGATACGGCAGAAGCGGGCCCATGGGTGCGCAACCCCAAGGAGCTTGAGGAGCGCAAGGCGCTGTTCCGCACCTGGCGGCTCGCGCTCTGCGGCTTTCTCGGCCTGCCGCCCGGCCCGGCGCTGGGCGGGGATGCGCTCGGGCGGGCGCTCATCATCTGAGCGCGGGTTCTCGGAAGAGAGGATGAGGGTGTGATGGACGGCGCGCGGCTTGCTTCGCGCATCGGCTTGGGCTTCGCCAAAATGGCGGAGGCGGCGGGCGAATGGGCGGACTTCTTCCGTCCCCAAAACGGGGATGAGGTTTTCGCCGCAGGAAACCGCCTCGCCCGCCGCAAAGCCCTCATCCTTCCCCCGCAGGGCTGGCGCATGCCGCCCCAGTTCGGCGAGGCGGCCTTTCTCGGCTATTTCGGCCGCGAGGGGCTCGGGGTGGGCGATCTCCTGCGGACGGGTAAGGGGGCGTTCTTCATCGGCGCGCTGCCTCCGCTCGAGCCCGCCCTCCTCATCCGCGCCAATGGCCGCTTCACCCTCGCCCGTCCCCGCGGCGGCGCGGGCTTCGGGGCGAGCGCTTACGGCGGCTTGGCGCGTCCCGAACTTGCGGTGCTGGCCCGGGACTGGCCGGCCCATCTCTCGCTCGGCGCGCCGCTACCGAGCCCGCGGGCGAGCGAGATCCCGATGGAAGGCCGGCTTGCCGCCTACACCCTGCTCTGGCCGCGCCATGCCGAGATCGTTCCGCAGCCGAGCGATCTCGTCTTCGCCGCGCCCGAGGCGGGAAGCCGGGTGCGCCAGTTCGCGGTGGCGGGTGTCGCGGTGGAAGCGGAAGGCGTGCGGCTTGGTTTGCGCGAGGTGATGGGCTGATGGCCGATCAGAGCGATGTCGCCAATGCGCTGCTCGCGCTCGCGGCAAGCGCCGTCTATCCGGGCGGGCTTGCCGCGCCCTCGGTCGCCGGCGTGCCGGTCAGGCTCTATCGCGGCTGGCCCGATCCCGAGACGCTCGCCGCCGATCTCCGCAACGGGGCCGCCCAGATCAGCATTTTTCCGGAACCGGAAGGCGAGGTCAACACCACGCGCTATCTTCCCGCGGCGCGCCGCATCCCCCGCCTCACCCCCCCACTTGTGGCGAGCGTAAGCGGAACGACCGCGACGTTTTCGGGAAGTGTTGCCGCGGGCGTGCTCGCCGGGCTCCTCGTCGATGGGGCGAGTTTCGTCTATGTCGCGCAGGCGAATGACACCCCCGCTCTGGTGGCGGCCGCCCTCGCCTTGCAGGTGATGGCAGTGCGCCCGGCCTATGCGCAAGGGGTAAGCGTGACGGTGCCGGGCGCGCTCAGTCTCATCGCCCGCACCGCCGCCCCCTGTCCGATGACGCAGGAACTCAAGCGCCAGCGCCAGAAATTCCGCCTCACCGGCTGGTGCCCGAGCCCCAAGCTCCGCGATACGCTCATGCCCGCCCTCGATCAGGCGCTCGCCGCCACCCCGTTTCTCGCGCTTGCCGATGGAAGTGCGGCGCGGCTTCGTTTCGTTGCCTCACGGAGTTCGGATCAGGACGAGATGGCCTTCCTCTACCGGCACGACCTGATCTATTCCGCCGAATATCCGACGCTGGCCGCAACCTCGCTCCCCGGCATGCTGTTCGCCGATGTCACGCTGGGAAGCGCCGCCTCAATCGGCGTCACCCTCACCCTTTGATCAGACCCATTCCCGTCTGAGCCCCAAAAAGCCACTCCCCGCACAAGGAGGTCCCGATGTCGAGCCTCACCTACCACCTCGTGGTGGTGCGGCCCTTTGGCAGCTACGCCAAGGGCGCGATCATCACCGATCCCAAGGAAATCGCCAGCATCCTTGCCAGCGAGCACGCGAGCAAGGTGGTGCGCGTCGCCGGGACGAGGTCTTAAGCCATGCCGATCGTCACCCAGGGCAGCCTCAACACCACGGCGATCACCGTTCCCGACCTCTATGTCGAGATCGTGCCGCCGCAGAACCTCGTTCTCAACGGCGTGCCGACCGACATCATCGGCGTGGTCGGCACCGCGTCGTGGGGACCGGTCAACGAGCCGGTGATCGTGGGCTCGATGAGCGATTATGTCGCGGCCTTCGGCCCGGTCATGCCGCGCACCTATGACATGGGAACGCAGGTGGCGACCGCCATCCAGCAGGGGGCGCAGAATTTCCGTTGCGTGCGCGTCACGGATGGGACCGACACCGCAGCCCAGCTCGGCGTGTTCTACACCAACACCTCGGGCCCGCTGGTGCTCACCGCGCTCTATACCGGCTCTTACGGCTCGCAGATCACCGGCGCCTTCATGCCGGGAAGCCAGGCCGGGACCTGGACGGTCACGATCTCGCTTCCCGGCCAGACGCCGGAAGTGTTCGCCAATATCGGCGGCACCGGCGAGACGTTCTGGCAGAACGTGGTCAACGCCATCAACCAGGGCCAGGGCCCGCTGCGCGGCCCCTCGCAGCTCGTCGTGGCCTCGCTTGGCAACACCTTCACCATCACCCCGACCGCGGGCCCGTTTGCCTTTAGCTACGGCACGCCCGGCACCGACGGGGTGACCGGCGTGAACGCGCACACCCTGGTCGGCCAGAACGGCACGCCGCGGACCGGGATGTATGCGCTCTCGGGGCAGGGCTGTTCGATCGGCGTGCTCGCCGATACCAGCGATTCCACCACCTGGACGACGCAGGCGGCGTTTGGCCTTGCCGAGGGGATGTACATGATCCTCACCGGCCCGGCCGGCGATACGATCGCCAATGCGGTGAACACCATCCAGGGCGTGGGGCTCGACACCTATGCCGCCAAGCTCATGTTCGGCGACTGGCTTTACTGGAACGACCAGACCAACAACCAGATCCGGCTGGTCTCGCCGCAGGGCTTTGTCGCGGGACGGCTTGCCAATCTCTCCCCCGAACAGTCGAGCCTCAATAAGCCGCTCTATGGCATCCTGGGCAGCCAGAAATCGGGCGCGCCCGGGGCGCCGATGCAGAACGTCTATACCACCGCCGACCTCTCCGCGCTCTTTTCGGCCGGGATCGACGTGATCTGTAATCCGCAGCCGGGCGGGGCCTATTGGGGGGTGCGGGCCGGGCACAACACCTCGAGCAATCCGGGCACCCAGGGCGACAATTACACGCGGTTGACCAACTACATCGCCGCCACCCTCGAGGCGGGGATGGGCCAGTATGTCGGCCAGCCGATCAACGCCCAGCTCTTCGCCCAGATCCGCGCCACCCTGCTCTCCTTCCTTCAGGCGATGCTGAGCCAGGGCATGCTGGGCTCGACCACCTCGGGGGGCGTTCCCTTCCAGGTGGTGTGCGATACCTCGAACAACCCCGCCTCGCGCACCGCGCTCGGCTATGTGCAGGCTGACGTGCAGGTGCAATACATGGCGATCAACGAGAAGTTCATCGTCAATGTCGATGGCGGGCAGACCGTTACCATCCAGCACCAGACGCTGCCCTCCGGGCAGATCGGGTCCTGATCCTTCCGACCCCGCAAGGAGTGTAAACCGTGCCAGCGAGCCAGTTTTCGATCGGCAGCGATTGCACGCTCGTCATCATCGGCCCCTCGGGGCAGATCGACCTTTCCTACGTCACCGGCTTCGAGGCCCGTCAGGTCACCCGGCCGATCCGCATCGACCGGCTCGACGGCGTGGTGATGGCGGCCGATCTTCCCGCGGGCTGGGAGGGAAGCTTCGATCTCGAGCGGGGCTCCTCCGAGGCCGAGGATTTCATCGCAAGCCTCGAAAGCGCCTATTACCAGAACGCCGAGCTTCCCGCCGCGACGCTCTACCAATACATCAACGAACCGGACGGCTCGACCTCGACCTATCAATACACCGGGGTCGTCTTCCGGCTGGCCAATGCCGGGTCCTGGCGGGGTGATGCGCCGGTGCGCCAGCGGCTCGAGTTCTTCGCCTCGCAGCGGGTGCGCGTATGAGCGAGAGCCCGCGCGAGGTGACGGACGGGCGCGGGCGGCGCATCCGGCTGCGCCGGGTGGGCGCGCTCGAGAAGCTCCGCCTGCTCAAGGCGGTGGGACCGGTGCTTGCCCAGAACGAGGCCTATCTCGGCGTGGCGCTGCTCGCCTATTCCGCGGCGGCGATCGACGACGTCCCGCTTCCTGTCCCGACCTCCGAGGCGCAGATCGAAATGATCGTCGATCGGCTCGGCGAGGCGGGGCTTGCCGCGGTGGCGGCGGCGCTCAAGGAGGAGGACGAGGCGGAGACGGTGGCTTTGGCAAAAAAATGAGCGGGCACCCCGAGCTCATCGACTGTCTCTATCTGGTGCGCTCCGGGGTGCCGTTCGATGTTGCCTTTTCTCTTTCGTCTGCGGAACGTCTCGCCTTCGTGGTGATCCTCGGCACGCTGGCCGGCCGCCGCTTCGACTGGTCCAGGCTTGCCTGGGAGGATGGATGATGAGAATGCCGGAAAACCTCTCCCGCCTTTCGCCCCCCCGACGGGCGCGGAAAGACGGCGCCCTGTCGCTTCGCCTCCCCGCCCCGCCCGCAGGGCTCGTGCTGCGCGGGGAAGGGGGGCAGATCGCGGTCGGGTTCAGCGGCGCGCTCGCCCGGCTTGCCGCGGGCGGACTGAGCGAGGCGCCGAGCGGGATCCCCA
>KN173892.1:10519-10924 GCA_000759655.1 Acidicaldus organivorans
CCCGCATGGCACGGGCCTATGGGGCGCGGCTCCTCGCCGCCCTCCGGCGGGCTGGAGTTGGTTTCGCCGAACTTGATTTCACCGGGCGCGAAGGGGAGAGCAGGTGATGAAGGACGGCGCATTTGGCGCGTCCCCCTCCGGGCCCGGCGCGAGCGGCGCGGAGGGATTGGGCGGGGGCGGATTTGGCGAGGGCGGATTTGGCGAAGAGGGGGCGGCCTTCACCCTCAACCTCGCGCTGGGGGCGGAGGTCGAGGCGGAACTCGCAGCGCTCGGGGCCGGGCTCGGCGAACTCCGCGCGCTGGGCGAGGCGACGGCGGCGGAACTCGCCACCCTCATCCGGACCCTCCGGCCCACACTTCCCACGCCCCGCGGCAACGCCCCGCCCCGCGCAACCGATGGGGCGGG
>KN173893.1:0-4234 GCA_000759655.1 Acidicaldus organivorans
GGGGGGGGGGGGGGGGGGGGGGCGTCAATCGGCGACGTACCCTTTCCTGCTGCGTCGCAACATGGCGGGATGCTCCCGGCCGCAATGGATCCCGTCAGGACGCAATCGCCTCCCGATGGCGCAGGTACTTACGGCACAGGCATTTTAAGGCCCAGGCATTTTAAAAAGCGCTCCCTATTTGTTAAAGACAGTTTTAGGCAAACGGCGTGCCTTCGCTCTTGCCGGGCGGAAGCAAAGACCTCACAATTTCGTGGACGCGGACAGTGCAGCCCGATATCCTTTCGCCGGCAGGCGACGGCGCTCCAGAGCACTCGAAGCCTTGGGTATCGCCCCCGGGGTATCGCCCCTTAGATATCGCCCTTGGGGTATCGCCCGCCGACGGAAGGGAAGGAGACGGAGCATCGCGATCGACCGGATCACCCTGCCGCCCCCTCGCGCGGACGAGCGCGAAAGCGCTTCCGCCGCCGCGCCCCGACCCATAAAGGGGGCATCGCGCCCGGCCGAGCCCCGGCCCGCCCCGGTGGCGCGGCGGAGCCTTTCGGCGCGCGTGCTATGGCTCACCGTCGGCGTCATCCTGATCACCGAACTCGCCGTCTTCCTCCCGAGCCTCGGCCACGAGCGCAAGACCTGGCTCGAGCGTCACATCCGCGAGGCCAACATCGCCGCCCTCGCCGTGGTCGGCGCGCCCAAGGGTCTCCTCGATCCGGCGACCCGCGACGACCTCCTGCGGCTTTCAGGGGATGAAATGATCCGTCTCCATCGCGCCTCGGGCGTCGAGGTCGTCCTCTCTCCGCCCGCGCCGGTAGAGGCCAGGGTACGCTATGATCTCCGCCGCGAGGATGCCTTGACCAGCACTGGCCGGGCGCTCGCCGCCCTCTTCCGCGAGGAGGACCGCCTCGTTGCCGTGATCGGCGTCTCGCCGCTCCGGCCAGGCAGCGTGGTCGAGCTCGTCACCCATGAGCGCGAGCTCCTCAAGGCGCTCCGCGCCTATGCCTGGGACTGGGCGGCGGTCTCGCTCGTCATCGCCGGAATGGCAGGGGGGCTCGTCTATGTCGCGCTTCTTTTCTTCATCGTCCGCCCGGTCGAGCGCCTGACCGATGCGATCATCGCCTTCCGCGCCGCCCCGGAGCAGGTCCCGCCCCTCGATCCGGAAAGCGTGAGCCTGCTCGGCGATGACGAGATGGCGGTGGCGGGACGGGAGCTCGCCCATATGCAGCAGGAGCTGCGCGAGGCGCTGTGGCGCAATGCCCGGCTCGCCGCGCTGGGCTCGGCGGTGGCGCAGGTGAGCCATGATCTCCGCAACATCCTTTCTTCGGCGATGCTCGCCGCCGACCGGCTCTCAGCCTGCGAGGATCCTGCCATCCGCCGCTCCGGCGAGGTGCTGGTGCGCTCCATCGAACGCGCTCTCGAGATCGCCCGCCGCACCCTCGACTACGCCCGGGAAGGCCCTCCGGCCTTGGTGCGCGCGCCCTTCGCGCTCGCCCATCTCATCGACGAGCTGCGCGAGACGGCGCTGACCGGCATGCCCGCCTCGCTCATCGTCGCCGACCTCCCTCCCGGCCTCACCCTGGAGGCGGATCGCGAGCAGATTTTCCGCATCTTCACCAACCTCCTGCGCAACGCTTTCGAGGCCGGGGCGCGGCGCGTCATCATCAACGCCCGGGTGGGAGAAGACGACCTCGAGATCGACATCGCCGATGACGGGCCGGGCCTTCCCGAGGCGGTGCGGCGCAATCTCTTCCGCCCCTTCGCCGTCTCCAGCCGCCGGGGGGGAAGCGGTCTGGGGCTCGCCATCGCCCGCGACCTCGCCCGTGCCCATGGCGGGGAACTCGTCCTGGTCAAGACCGACGAGTCCGGCACCACCTTCCGCTTGAGCCTGCCGCTTGCCATGGTGAGCGGGTTTCGTCCATCCTCTCCTCCGTCCTGACGTTTCAACCTGCCCCGGAAGAAAAAATGGCCCGTCTCTGTTCCTGCGAAAGTGGTCTCAGTGCCGAGCGCTGCTGCGAGGCCCCCGCTGCGGCGCTTGCCGCCTCTCCTGCTGCCTGGCGGCTCGATCCGCTGCTGAATGAGGCGCAGAAGGCGCTTGGGGAGGGCCAGCGGGAGAAGGCGCGGGGCCTGCTCGTCGATGTCCTCGAGCTCGCCCCCGGCCGGGTGGATGCGCTCGTCCTGCTCGCCCGCCTGCACCGCGAGGCGGGGCGGCTGAAACCGGCCGAAGCTCTGCTCCGCCGCGCCGTGCAGATCGACCCCAACCACGTCCAGGCCACCCAAGACCTCGCCCTCGTCCTTTTCAACGGCGGCAAGATGCATGAGGCGGAACGGATGGCGCGGTTCGCCATCCGCCTCGCCCCCGCCATCCCCAGTCGCATAATCTGCTCGGCATGGTGCTCACCGAGCTCAACCGGCCCTGGCTCGGCGCCTATCACTACGAACAGGCGCGCAAGCTCGGGGGTGCACGCGATCCCATCCTCGCCGCCAATCTCGCCTGGAGCCTGAAAAACGCCGGAGAGCCGGAGGCGGCCCGCGCCCTCTACGAGGAGGCGGTGCGCGCCCGCCCCGAGGAGCTCCGCACCTGGATCGGCTATGCCGCGCTCGAGGAGGCGGACCGTAATGCCGCCCGTTCGCTCGAACTCCTCGATCAGGCGGCCAAGGCGACCGGCGCTTCGCCCGTTGCGCTCCGCCTCTCCCGCGCCACGGCGCTCAACCGGCTCGGCCGCGACGAAGAGGCGCTCGCCGTCCTGGACGAGGGGGTGGCCGAGTCACCGCTCGGCCCGCTCGAGCTCTCGCTCAAGGGCCGGATCCTCGACCGACTCGGACGGTTCGACGAGGCCTTTGCCCATTTCCGCGCCGGCAAGGCGCGCGCCCTCGAGCAGGGTGGGCGCCGCTACATGAAGGCGGAGGCAGAAAACCTCGCCCGTCGCCTCGCCCAGTTCTTCACCGCCGACCGGCTCTCTCTCATCCCCCGCCCCCGCCCCCCCGTCGCCCTCGACTCACCAAGCCCGATTTTCATCGTGGGCTTTCCCCGGTCTGGAACCACGCTGATCGAGCAGATCCTCTCCTCGCACCCCGACATCGATGGCGGCGATGAGCTTCCCTTCATCACCGATCTCGCCGACAACGCCCCGCGACTGCTCGGAAGCCCGCTTGCCTATCCGGAGGCGCTGAGCGAGACCTGGATGGCCGACCACCGTGACGATCTCGAGCTCCTGCGCGATCATTACCTCCGCGCGGTGCGCCGGGCCGGGCTCCCGCGCAAGAAAGGGGTACGCTTCATCACCGACAAGATGCCGCTCAACGAGATGCATCTCGGGCTGATCGGCCTCCTCTTTCCCGACGCCCCGATCATCCACCTCATCCGCCATCCGCTCGACGTCGTCCTCTCTGTCTTCTCCAACCATCTCACCCACGGATTTTATTGCGCATCCGAACTGGAAACCATCGCTGCTCATTACCGGCTGGTGATGGACCTCGTCGCCCATTACCGGGGCCAGATGACGCTCCGCTACCTCCCGGTCCGTTACGAGGACGTCATCGCCGATCCGGAAGGCGAGGTGCGGCGGATCCTGAGCTTCGTTGGCGTCGATTTCGATCCCGCCTGTCTCGCTTTCCACGAGAATCGCCGCCACGCCCGCACCGCGAGCTATGCCCAGGTCACCGAGCCGCTCTATGACCGCTCGGTCTTCCGCCATCGCCACTACGCTTCCCATCTCGCCCCGGTGCGTGAGGCGCTTGCCGACTGGATCGTCCGTCTCGGCTACGAGAAGGCCCCGGAAAAACCCGTTCCCACTTTCCCCTCCCCCTTCGTCCGGCGGGACGGCGAGGCCGAGGCAGCGTCCGCTCTCAACCCGGCCGAGATCGAAAACCTGCTCCAGGCAGCGGTGCGCGAGGAAACCCAAGGGGCCTACGACCAGGCGCGCGAGAAACTCGATCGCGTGCTCGCCGCCGCTCCCGACCATCCCCATGGCCACCATATCCGCGGCATTGTCGCCTTCCGCCAAAAGGATTTTCACCGCGCCCGCCACCACATGGAGCTCTCCGTGTCGCTCGCGCCGCAGGTGCCGCTCTATCCGCGCAATCTCTGCGAGGTCTATCGCCGGCTTTGGCTTTACGAGGCGGCATTACGCTCGCCGGCCCGGTCGGTGGAACTCGCCCCCAACGACATCATCGCCCTCTGCAATCTCGGCGTGGTGCATCTGCACCGCCTCGAGATCGAAGAAACCCTCGCCGTGGCCGAGCG
>KN173893.1:4306-7499 GCA_000759655.1 Acidicaldus organivorans
GGCGCTTGCCCTCAACCCGGAGCATCCCCCCGCCCATTTCCTGCGTGCCGAGGCGTTGCTCATGGCGGGGCGGTACAAGGAAGGGTTTCCCGAATATGAGTGGCGGGTGAAGCTCCCCGAGGCCAAACCCCTGCTCCCCTCACCCACCGACAAACCGCTCTGGGACGGAACGCCGCTTCCCGCGGGCCGTCTCCTCCTCGTCGCCGATCAGGGATTTGGCGACGCCATCCAGTTCTCCCGCTTCATTCCCTGGGCGCGGGCGCGGGCGGGCGAGGTGGTGCTCGCCGCGAGCCGCGAGATCAAGCCGCTTTTCACCGGCTGGCCGGAACTTGCGGGCGTCTATGACGAGTGGGGCCAGCTTCCGCCTTTTGATGCCTATGCCGCGCTGGCGAGCCTTCCCCACCTCTCGGGGCTCACTTTGGAGAATTTCCCCTCCTTCCGCCCTTACATCACCGCCGAGGCCGAACGGATGGCGCGCTGGGACGAGCGGCTCTCGCGCCTCCTCCCGGCAGGCTACCGCCGTGTCGGCCTCGTCTGGGCGGGCCAGCCGCGCCACGTCAACGATCACGCCCGCTCGATCGCCTTCGAGACGCTCGCTCCGCTCGGCGAGGTGGCGGATACGGTGTTCGTTTCGCTGCAAAAAGGGGATGGTGCGCGCGCGGTGGGCAACTGGCTGGGCCGCGCCCCCCTCGTCTCGCTCGGCCCCGAGCTCGAGAGCTTCGCCGATACCGCGGCGGTGCTCGCCAATCTCGATCTTTTGATCGCGGTCGATACCTCGGTGATCCATCTCGCCGGGGCGATGGGCCGGCCCACCTGGCTCCTCCTCCCCTATGCGCCCGATTGGCGCTGGGGGCTGAACAGCGAGACCACCCCCTGGTATCCCTCGCTCCGTCTCTTCCGCCAGGACGAGAGCCGCAAATGGGACGTTGTGATCGAGCGGGTCCGCGCTGCGCTCTCCGCCGAGCCTGCCTGGACGATGCCGCGCATTCCCATTGAGATAGGGACTTGACGTTAACGTCAGGAGAGGGGTAGAGTGCGCGTCAGGAGGGTTCGTCCTGACGATGCAAAGCGCGATCGATCAGTTTCCGGAACAGACACTGCCCGAGTTGCTCGCCCGCGTGGCAGGCGAGCATGGCGAGAGGCCCGCTCTCTGGTTCGCCGGGCGGAGCTGGACCTATCGCGACTTCGCCCTCGAGGTCGAACGCACCGCGCGGGGATTGCGCGCGCTCGGCCTCGAGCCCGGCGATCGGGTCGGCCTCTTCCTCCCCAACTCGCCCTATTTCGTCGTCTTCTATTACGCGGTGCTCGCCGCGGGCGGGGTGGTGGTCAATTTCAACCCGCTCTACGTCGCCCACGAGATCGCCCGCCAGATGGAGGATGCGGGGGTGCGGTTCATGGTCTCCCTCGACCTCCGCCGCCTCACCGACGAACTCATCGCCGCCAAGGCCGAACGCATCATCCTCTGCCCGCTCACCGGCATCCTGCCGCCCCTCTCCGCCCTCCTCTTCCGCCTCTTCAAGCGCCGCGAGCAGACCCGCACCCGCCATCCCGCCTTCATCCCCTACGCCACGCTGCGCGCCGCGGGAGGCGAAAGGAAAGAGACCCTGCCCCGGCCCGATCCCGCCGCGCTCGCGCTCCTCCAATACACGGGCGGGACCACAGGAATCCCCAAGGCGGCGATGCTGAGCCACGCCAATCTCGTCGCCAATGTGCGCCAGGCGCTCGCCGCCGCCCCCTATCTCACGCCGGGAAAAGAGCGGGTGCTCGCCCTTCTTCCGCTCTTTCACGTGCTCGGGATGTCGGTGGTGATGAATACGGCGGTCGCGGTGGGAGCCGAACTCCTCCTCCTGCCGCGGTTCGAGATCGATGCGCTGATGAAGACCATCGCCCGCGGCCGGCCCACCATCTTCCCCCTCGTTCCCACCATTTGCGCCGCGGTGAGCCGTGCAGCGCGCGAGCGGGGGATCGATCTCTCCTCGGTCCATACCTGTTTCTCGGGCGCCGCGCCGCTTCCCGCCGAGGTGCTCGCCGAATTCCAGTCCCTCACCGGCTGCGAAATCGTCGAGGGCTACGGGCTTACCGAAACCTCCGGCATCGCCACCGCCAATCCGGCGCGGGGGAAGAAGAAGATCAACTCGGTGGGCATGCCCGCCCGCGACACGGTGGTCGAGATCCGCGATCCCGACGATCCCTCCCGCCTCTTCGGACCCGGCGAAAAGGGCGAAGTGTGCATCCGCGGCCCGCAGGTGATGATGGGCTACTGGAACCGCCCGGAAGAGACGGCGCGCGTCTTCATCGAGGGGGCGCTCCGCACCGGCGATGTCGGCTATCTCGACGAGGAAGGCTATCTCTTCCTGGTCGATCGCCTCAAGGATCTGATCATCTCGGGCGGCTACAACATCTATCCGCGCCTGATCGAGGAAGTGCTATACAAACATCCGGCGGTGGCCGAGGCGGCGGTGATCGGCGTGCCCGATCGCTATCGCGGCGAGATCCCCAAGGCGGTGATCGCCCTCAAGCCAGGCATGACGGTGAGCGAGGACGAGCTCCGCGAATTCCTCGGCCGCGAGATCTCTCCCCTCGAGATGCCGAAACTGTTCGAGTTCCGCACCGATCTTCCCAAGACGGCGATCGGCAAGATCAACAAGCGCTTGATGCGGCAAGAGAGCCTCGCCTCCCAACCCGAGAAGGAAACCGCCTCCCATGGCTGATGCGCCCTCCGCGTCCTCCCGCTCTCCTTCCCGCCGCAGCGATCAGGTCGCTCCGATGGCTGCTGGCGAGAAACCAGCCGAAAGCCCGGCCCCGCTCCCCGATGAGCGGCTCTACACGGTCACCGAACTCGCCGCCGAGCTCGGGCTTACCCCGCGCGCGCTCCGTTTCTACGAGACGAAGGGGCTGATCTCGCCCAAGCGGGCCGGGAACACCCGCGTCTATACCCATCGCGACCGGGCGCGCATGATCATCGTCCTGCGCGGCAAGAAGCTCGGATTTTCGTTGCGTCAGATCAAGGAGTATCTCGACCTCTATGATATGGACCGCACCCAGATCACCCAGCTCCGCGTGCTGCGCGCCATCGCCGTGAAGCGCATCGCCGCCCTCGAAGAGCAGAAACGCGCCCTCGAGGAGACGCTCGCCGAGCTGCGCGAAATCGAGCGCCAGGCCGATGAGGCGCTGGAGCGGAAGCTCGGCGGCC
>KN173893.1:7606-15938 GCA_000759655.1 Acidicaldus organivorans
ACGCCGCATCGGCCTGAGCACTTCTTTCCGCCACGCCGCCGCGTCCCACCCGTTCGGGCCGGGCCGTTGCGGTTTGATATGCAGAGGCTGCCCTCACCAGAGTTTCCGGCTGAAAAATCACCGTTCGTATAGTCAAGGAGAAGAGCCTTCCCATGAATGCCTCCGCCCTCGATGCCCCGGTCATCGCTGGCTTCGTCCGCTCCCCCTTCACCCTGGCGCGCAAGGGGGCGCTCGCCCGAACCCGCCCCGATGATCTCGCCGCCGCGGTGATCCGCGGTCTCGTCACCCGCCTCGGCCTTGATCCCGCCCTGATCGAGGACGTCGTCATGGGCTGCGCCATGCCGGAGGGTGAACAGGGCCTCAATATCGGCCGCCTCGCCGGGCTGCTCGCCGACCTCCCCATTACGGTCGCAGGGATGACGGTGAACCGCTTCTGCGGCTCCTCGATGGAAGCGGTGCACATCGCGGCAGGCAGGATCCCGCTCGGCGCGGGCGAGGCCTTCATCTGCGCCGGTGTCGAGAGCATGACCCGCGTGCCGATGATGGGCTTCAACCCGATGCCCAATCCCACCCTGATGAAGAAAATGCCCGCCGCCTACATGAGCATGGGCGAGACCGCCGAGAACGTCGCCCGCCGCTACGACATCCCAAGGCGGCGGCAGGAAGAGTTCGCGCTCGAGAGCCACCGGCGGGCGCATGCCGCGCAGCAGGCAGGCCGGTTCCGCGACGAGATCGTGCCGGTCCCGACCCGCGCCGGCGAGGTCGCCGAGGATGGCTGCATCCGCCCTGACACCACGCTCGAGGCGCTCGCCGGGCTCAAGCCCGCCTTCCTCGCCGACGGCACGGTGACCGCGGGCACCTCCTCGCCGCTCACCGATGGCGCGGCAGCGGTCTTCGTCTGCTCGGCCTCCTTCGCCGAACGCCACAACCTCACCCCGCTCGCCCGCATCCGCGCCATCTCGGTCGCCGGCTGCGCCCCCGAGATCATGGGGATTGGGCCGGTGGCGGCGACCCGCAAGGTGCTGAGCCGCGCCGGAATCGATATCAAGGCGCTGGACGTGGTCGAACTCAACGAGGCCTTCGCGAGCCAGGCGCTCGCCTGCATCGACGAACTCGGCCTCGATGGCGCCAAGGTCAACATCGACGGGGGCGCGATCGCGCTCGGCCACCCGCTCGGCGCGACCGGGGCGCGCATCACCGGCAAGGCCGCCGCGCTGCTCGCCCGTGAAGGCGGGCGCTATGCGCTCGCCACCCAGTGCATCGGCGGCGGCCAGGGGATTGCCACCCTTCTGGAGAAGATCTGATGAGTGCGTTGAAGTCCTTTGCCGTGATCGGCGCCGGGGTGATGGGCTCCGGCATCGCCGCACAGATCGCCAATGCCGGCCACGAGGTGTGGCTGCTCGACATCGTCCCCGAAGGGGCGACGAACCGCAACGCCATCGCCGAGGCCGCGATCGAGCGGATGAGCCGGGCCGAGCCCGCGCCTTTGATGAGCAGCGCCGCGGCGCGCCGCATCCGCCCCGGCAACATCGAGGACGATCTCCCCAAACTCGCCGCCTGTGACTGGATCATCGAGGCGGTGGTGGAGAAGCTCGAGGTCAAGCGCGCCCTCTACCGGCGCCTCGAAGCTGTGCGCAAGCCGGGTTCGGTGATCTCCTCCAACACCTCGACCATTCCGCTCGCCAAACTGATCGAGGAGGCGAGCCCCGCCTTCGCCCGCGACTTCCTCATCACCCACTTCTTCAACCCGCCGCGCTATATGCGGCTCCTCGAACTCGTCACCGGCCCGGCCAGCGATCCCGCCCAGGCCGAACGCATCGCCCGTTTCTGTGACGAAGGGCTCGGCAAGACCATCGTCCCCTGCAAGGACACGCCCGGCTTCATCGCCAACCGGCTCGGCGTCTTCTGGCTGCAGGTCGCGGTGGTCGAAGCACTCGAGCTCGGGCTCAGCGTCGAGGAGGCGGACGCGGTGATGGGCCGCCCGCTCGGCATTCCGCGCACCGGCGTGTTCGGGCTGCTCGACCTCATCGGCCTCGATCTGATGCCGAACGTGAATGCCTCGCTCGCCGCCCTCTTGCCCAAGGAGGACCCATTCCACGCCTTCAACCGCGACTTCCCGCTGATCCGCAAGCTGATCGCCGAAGGCTATACGGGGCGCAAGGGCAAGGGCGGCTTCTACCGCCTCCGCCGCGAAGGCGAGAAGCGCATCCGCGAGGCGCTCGATCTCGCCTCCGGTACCTACCGCGCCGAGCGCGAGGCGAGCCTTCCCGAGGCGGCGGCGCGCGATCCTCGCGCCTTGCTCGCCCTCGAGGACCGGCTCGGCGCCTATGCGCGGCGGGTGCTCGCGCAGACGTTCTGCTACGCCGCGCGTCTCGTTCCCGAAGCCGCCGATGACATCACCGCGATCGATGCGGCGATGCGGCTCGGCTATAACTGGAAATGGGGCCCCTTCGAGCTCATCGACCGCATCGGGGTGAAGGAGGTGGTGCGCCTCTGCGCTGCCGAGGGTCTCACCCCGCCCCCCCTGCTCGCGCTCGCCGAGGAGAAAGGCGGCTTCTACCGGCGTGAAGGGGCGCATCTCGCCTATCTCGACCGCAGCGGCGATTTCCGCCCGCTCGCTCGCCCGCCCGGCGTGCTGCTGCTCGGCGACGTCAAGGCCGCCGCCAAGCCGCTGCGCAAGACCTCGGCGGCGGCGCTGTGGGATCTCGGCGACGGGGTGGCAGGGATCGAGCTTACCTCGAAGATGGGCACGCTCGAGCCCGACACGCTCGCCCTCATCGAACAGGCCCTGCCTTTGGTGCGCGAGCAGTTCAAGGCGCTCGTCTTCCACAATGAAGGAGAGCCCTTCTCGCTCGGCGCCAATCTCGGCCTCGCCCTGTTCGCCGCCAACATTGCGGCTTGGGGCGAGATCGAGACCACGCTCGCGCGCGGGCAGAAGGCGATGCTCGCCCTCAAATACGCGCCCTTCCCGGTGGTGGCCGCCCCGGCGGGGATGGCGCTCGGCGGGGGCTGCGAGATCCTGCTCCATGCGGATGCGATCGTGGCCCACGCCGAGACCTATACCGGCCTGGTCGAATGCGGCGTGGGTCTCGTCCCTGGCTGGGGCGGCACCAAGGAGATGCTCGCGCGTCTTGCCAGTGATCCGAACCGCCCCAAGGGGCCGATGCCGGCGGTCGCCGCCGCCTTCGAGATGATCAGCACCGCGAAAGTCTCGAAATCGGCCGAAGAGGCGCGCGAGATGGGCATCCTCCGTCCGCGCGACGTGGTGGTGATGAACCGCGACCGGGTGCTGGCGCGGGCCAAGGAGGTGGCGCTCGAAATGGCGCGCGACTACCACCCGCCCGAGGCGCCGCTCTTCTACCTCCCTGGCCCCTCCGGCAAGCTCGCCCTGATGATGGCGGCCGAAAACTTCCGCCGTCAGGGGCTCGCCACGGCGCATGACCTGGTGGTGGCCGAGGCGCTCGCCGAGATCCTGAGCGGCGGGCCGGAGGCCGATCCCACCGAACCGCTCACCGAGGAGGCGCTGCTCCTGCTCGAGCGCCAGGCCTTCCTCCGCCTCCTCAAGACCGAAGCCACGCTTGCCCGCATCGAGCACACGCTCGCCACCGGCAAGCCGCTGCGCAACTGACCGGAGCGTTCCCGCATGCAAGTCTATCAGGCTCCCCTTCGCGACATGCGGTTCGTGCTGCACGAACTCCATGGCGATACCGCCCTCCTCACCCAGACCGGCGAGGCGCTCGACCGTGACCTCGTCGATTCCATCCTCGAGGAGGCGGCGAAATTCACTCACGATGTGCTGCTTCCCCTGAACGCCAAAGGCGACGCCGAGGGGTGTCATTTCGAAAATGGCGTGGTGCGCACCCCGGAGGGCTTCCGCGAGGCCTACCGCCAGTTCCGCGAGGGCGGCTGGACGGCATTTTCCTGCGATCCGGCCTATGGCGGGCAGGGGCTTCCCGAGATCGTCAACAAACTGGTCGAGGAGATGATCTGCTCGGCCAATCTCGCCTTCAGCCTCTATCCCGGCCTCTCCCGCGGCGCGTATCAGCTGCTCCACGAGCATGGCACCGAGGAGCTCAAGTCGCTCTACCTGCCGCATCTGGTCGATGGCACCTGGAGCGGGACGATGTGCCTCACTGAGGCCCATTGCGGCACCGATCTCGGCCTGATCCGCACCCGCGCCGTCCCCGACGGCGAGGGCGCCTACCGGCTCACCGGCAGCAAGATCTTCATCTCGGCCGGGGAGCACGATCTCACCGAGAACATCATCCATTTCGTGCTGGCCAAGCTCCCCGACGCGCCGCCCGGCACCAAGGGGATCAGCCTCTTCCTCGTCCCCAAATTCCTGCCCACGCCCGATGGGCGGCCCGGCGCGCGCAACGGCGTGCTCTGCACCGCGATCGAGCACAAGATGGGGATCAACGGCTCGGCCACCTGCCAGCTCACCTTCGAGGACGCCAAGGGCTGGCTGATCGGCGCGCCCCATCGTGGCCTGCCCGCCATGTTCACCATGATGAACTCGGAGCGGCTCTCGGTCGGTATCCAGGGGCTCGCCATCGCCGAGGCGGCCTATCAGAGCGCAGTCGCCTACGCCAAGGAGCGGCTGCAGGGCCGCGCCCTCTCCGGGGCCAAGCATCCCGACAAGCCCGCCGATCCCATCCTCGTCCATCCCGATGTGCGGCGCATGCTGCTCACCATGCGCGCCTATACCGAGGGGTGCCGGGCGCTCTCGCTGTGGGTGGCCGCAGCGATCGACCAGTCCGAACGCGGCGAGGGCGCGGCCAGGGAGCAGGCGGCTGATTTCACCGCGCTGATGACCCCGATCGTCAAGGCGCTCTTCACCGATCTCGGCTTCGAAGCGGCCAATCTCGCCGTGCAGGTCTATGGCGGGCACGGCTACATCAAGGATCACGGGGTCGAGCAATATGTGCGCGACGCCCGCATCGCCCAGATCTACGAGGGGACGAACGGGATCCAGGCGCTCGATCTGGTCGGGCGGAAGCTCCCCGCCCATCAGGGCCGCTATCTCCGCCGCTTCTTCCATCCGGTGACCGCCTACATCGCCGAGCGCAAGACCCATCGCGAGCTCGGCAAGATGGCGGGCGCTCTCGAAAAAGCGGTGGGCGCGCTCCAGCTCGCCTCGGCCTTCATCGCCGAGAAAGGGCTGCGCGATGCGGAAGAAGCGGGGGCGGCGGCCTCCGACTATCTCCGCCTCTTCGGCCTCACCGCGCTCGGCTATATGTGGATGCGTATGGCCGAGGCGGCGCTCGGCGCGCTCGCCCGCAAGCCAGGGCCGGAGGAAGCGCTCTTCTATCAGGCGAAGCTCACCACCGCCCGTTTCTTCATGGAGCGGATCCTGCCGCAGACCGCCGGGCTCTACCTCACCATCAAGAGCGGCAAGGAGTCGATGATGGCGCTGCCCGAAGCGGCGTTCTGAACGGGGAGGACCCGTGAGGCGGGTCTTCGTCCTCGAATACATCACCGGCGGGGGGCTTGCCGGAGAGGCGCTCCCCGCCGGCCTCGCCGCCGAAGGGGCGCTGATGCGCGATGCGCTGCTCCGTGATCTCCGCGCCCTTCCCGACATCGAGGTGGTGCTCGCCCTCGACGCCCGCCTCGCCCCGCCCCTCGATACCGGATCACGTCTCCGCCTGCTTCTGATCGAGGCTGGGGACGACCCCTGGTCACGCTGGGCCGAAGCCCTGGGCGAGGTTGATACGTTCTGGCCGATCGCCCCGGAGACGGGCGGCGTGCTGGAACGGCTTGCCCGGCTCGGCCTCGCGCAAGGGGTGAGGCTCTGCCTTTCCGCCCCGGACGCGGTCGCGCTCGCAGCGAGCAAACGGGCCACGCTCGCCCGCCTCGCCGCGGCGGGCGTACCCCACGTCCCCTGCTGGCCGAACCGCCCGCCGGTCCCGCCCTCCCCTTCCGGCTACGTGGTCAAGCCGGATGATGGCGTGGGCGCGGAGGGGGTGCGGTTCATCGCGCGCGCCGAGGATCTCCCCGCGGACGAGACGCTTCTCCTCCAACCCTATATGCCCGGGGCGCCCTTCAGCCTCTCGCTGCTGGTTGCGGGCGGCGAGGCGCATCTCCTCTCCTGCAACGCGCAGGAGACGGTGCGGGAGGGAGGCGCTTTCCATTACCGCTCCTGGGTGGTGGGGGGGGCCGAGGACCAGCGCGCCGCCGTCCTCCCCCTTACCCGCGCTCTGCCCTCCCTGTTCCCCGGCCTCTTCGGCTATGTCGGGGTCGATCTAATCGCGACCCCCTCGGGCCCCGTGGTGCTTGAGATCAACCCGCGCTTCACCACCCCCTATGCCGCGCTCTCCAAGGCGCTCGGGGTCAATGTGGCAGGGCTCGTCCTCGAAGCGCTGCGGGGCAGGTCAATGCCTGTGCTTCCCATCCCGCGCCCGACCCCTCTTCGCCTTCCTCAGGAATAGGAGGAGGTCGCAGCGTCACTCGCTCGGTGCGGTTTCGGCGAAGGCGGGCAGGGCGGAGACTTCGGCATACCAGGCGGCGAGTTTCGGACACGACGCACGCCAGGGTTCATCGGCGAAGCGGAAATCGAGATAGCCGAGCGCGCAGGCCACCGCCACGCCGCCGATATCGAGCACCTTGCCGGGCAGGTCGCGTTCGAGGAAAGCAAGCCCCCGCTCGATATCGGCGGCGAGGCGGTGGCCTGCGCACTCGGCTATCTCGATTTCCGCTTCGCCGATATCGAGCACCTTGCCGGGCAGGTCGCGTTCGAGGAAAGCAAGCCCCCGCTCGATCGCCTGGCGCTGGCGTTCCATCACCGCATCGCGCGCCGCCTCGCGCGGGCGCCCTTTCTCCATCCGCCGCAGCACCGCGGCATCGAGAATGCCATCGGCCAGCGCCTGCATCCGGAGCGCATGCCAGCGATGGGCCGAATTGGGCGGCGGAAAGAGCGGGGGGGCCTCGCCGAGACTGTCGAGATACTCGCAGATCACCGGACTGTCGAACAGCGCAAACCCGTCATCAGTGACGAGGCAGGGCACTTTGGAGAGCGGATTGGCGGCGAGAAGTTCGGGCGGCGACTGGTGAGGATTGGTGGTGACTTTTTCGATCCGTCCGGCAAGGCCGCGATGGATCGCCGCGGCCATCACCTTGCGCACATAGGGGCTGGTCGGAGAGTAGAAAAGTTTCACGGGGACGGCCTCCGCTTTCTCGATGTTGCTTCGATCAGGCCCGTCCCTTGCCGGACGGGCGTTTCAGAAACGGTCCTTGCGGGCACGGAGCTCGGCGAAATGGGCGGCATCGCGCGCACGCAGGAAGGGATTGCAGGCTTTTTCCTCACCAAGCCGCGAGGGCACGGTAGGGCGCCCCGCCGCCCGCACCGCCCTCACCTCCTCGGCCCGGCGCTGGAGGGCGGGATTGTCGGGATCGACGCTCAAGGCGAAGCGGAGATTGGACTCGGTATATTCATGGCCGCAGCAGACCAGCGTCTCGTCGGGAAGGGCGGCGAGTTTCCGCAGCGAGGCGAACATCTCTTCCGCCGTGCCCTCGAAGAGGCGTCCGCAGCCCAGCGAAAAGAGCGTATCGCCGCAGGCGAGCACCCCGCCCGCAGGGAAGTAGTACGCGGCATGCCCTCGCGTGTGCCCGGGCACGAACAACACCTCGGCATGGCTAGCGCCGAACGGCACCCGGTCCCCCTCGTTCACCGCGAGGTCGAGACGGGGCAGACGGGCGATGTCGATCGCCGCTCCCACCACCTGCGCCCCGTAGCGTCCCTTCAGCACCTCGGTCGCGGCAACGTGATCGGCGTGATGGTGGGTGAGGAAGATGGTATCGAGCCTTCCGCCGCGCGCCTCGATCGCCGCGATCAGCGGCCCTTCCTCGGCCGGATCGACGAGCCCCACCGCCCCGCTCGCCGCATCGACGAGGAGCCAGGCGTAATTGTCCTTGAGGATCGGTAGGGGTGTTGCCGAGACCATCTTTGCCGGACCCATCCCTTGCAGCATAGCACGGGATGGAGGGCGGACAAGACCGGCTCTCCGCGCTCCGCCTTGGCAAGCGGCCTCCCACACCTCACATGAGGGACGGGTCAGGGAAGGGCGAGAGATTGGGAGGCTTGCCATGCGGGCGGCTCGCCTGAGAATGAAAGCTTTAGGGCGCGAAGAGGGAGACCCGGCAATGGCGCTCGATGTCCCGGCGCTCAACGCATTCTACGCCAGCGCGCAAGGGGCGGTGGTGGCCCGGCTCCTCCGCCAGCGCCTCGCCGCACTCTGCCCCGAAAGCGGCGGGGGTCTTTCCATTCTCGGACTCGGTTTCGCCGCTCCCTATCTGCGCCTCTGGCGCGACCAGGCGGCGCGCTGCATCCACGCCG
>KN173893.1:16175-17346 GCA_000759655.1 Acidicaldus organivorans
CTCCCCTTCCCCGATCTCAGCTTCGACCGCATCCTGATCGTGCATGGGCTGGAGACGGCGGGCAATGCGCGGCGCCTCCTGCGCGAGGTGTGGCGGGTGCTGCGCGATGATGGGCGGCTCCTCGTCATTGCCGCGAACCGGGTCGGGCTCTGGGCCCATGTCGAGACCACCCCCTTTGGTCAGGGCGAGCCCTATTCGCCGGGGCAGATCGAGCGGCTCCTCCGCCAGTCGCTGTTCCGCGTCGAGCGGCGGGAGAGCGCGCTTTACCTGCCGCCCTTCAATGTCCGCCCCCTGCTCCGCCTCGCCCCGCTCTTCGAAGCAGGCGGGCGGCGCTTCCTGCCGCGCTTCGCCGGCGTCGCGCTCGCCGAGGCGGTGAAGGACGTCTATGCCGGGGTGACGGTGCGGCCTGCGGCGCGGCGCAAGCTGGTGCTGGCGGATGCCCGCCTCGGGCGGCTCGCCGCGCTGAGCCCGCCGCCGCCCCCCGCCGAACCGGAGGGGGCGGGGCGCGCCGCTCAATCGACGCCAGATTTCTCGCCGGCGAGGCGGCGCACCGTATAACGCGCCGCCAGCGCGCTCACGATCGCATCGCCATGCGCTGTATCGCGCGCCTCGATCATCAGTTCGAGCCCCGCCGACTGCACGCTGGGCGCGGCGAATAGGCGGTGGTGCGAGACATCGATGATGTTGCCCCCCGCCCCGCCGATGATGCCGGCGATATCGGCGAGCACGCCGGGCCGGTCAGGGATCTCGAGCCGGAGGCGGAGAAGCCTGCCGTCGCGGAGCAGGTTGCGCAAGAGGACATTGGCGAGGATGCGGGAGTCGATATTGCCGCCGCAGACCGGCACGCCCACCCGCCGACCTTGGAAGCGCTCGCGATAGGTGAGCACGGCGGCGAGCGCCGCCGCGCCCGCCCCTTCGGCGATCACCTTCGCCCCCTCGGCGAGCATGGCGATCGCCTGCTCGATGGCCCGTTCGGGCACGATCACCACGTCGGAGACCAGATCGCGGATGATGGAAAGCGGAAACTCGCCGATGTCGCGCACCGCGATCCCCTCGGCGATGGTCGCTCCGCCCACCTCCACCGGCTCGCCCGCGAGGCGCTGGACGAGGGCCGGATAGGCGGCGACCTCCACACCGATGATCTCGATCCCCGGCTTCAAGGCGCTCGCCG
>KN173894.1:0-3844 GCA_000759655.1 Acidicaldus organivorans
CGGCGATGCGCGAGCCCTCGATGGCGAGATCCCCCCGCCACGGAGCGGCCCCGCTTCCGTCATAGAGCAGGGCGGAGCGGATGATCAGGTCATGACGCGCCATGGGCCGAGCTTAACGCCCGGCCCACGCTGGCGGCAACCACGAAATGCGGCGCCCTCGATCTCCCTTGGCGCTGCCCTCAATGGGCCGGGGCGGGGGGGCATGGCGCCCCCGCGGGCGCATCGGGAGCCGCGGAGACGGCGCCTGCATTGTCCTTGCGGTGCAGGATGGCGAAGACGGAGGGGACGAAGACGAGGGTGGAGAAGGTGGCGAAGAGCAGCCCGCCGATCACCGCCCGCCCCA
This sequence comes from Acidicaldus organivorans, assembly GCA_000759655.1. Taxonomy (GTDB): domain Bacteria; phylum Pseudomonadota; class Alphaproteobacteria; order Acetobacterales; family Acetobacteraceae; genus Acidicaldus; species Acidicaldus organivorans. Next base: position 344 of record KN173894.1, read on the forward strand.
GCGGCGCGTTCATCTCCCCGCCATCGCCCAGCCCGAGCGACATCGGGATCATCCCGATGATCATGGCAGAGGCCGTCATCAGCACCGGCCGCAGCCGCACGAACCCCGCCTCCAGCGCCGCCTCGTTGGAATTGCGCCCCTCGGCGAGGAGTTCGCGGGCGAAGGAGACGACCAGGATCGAGTTGGCGGTCGCCACCCCCATGCACATGATCGCCCCCGTGAGCGCCGGCACCGAAAGCGGCGTGTGGGTGACGAAGAGCATCCAGACGATCCCGGCGATCGCCGCGGGAAGGGCGGTGATGATGATGAAAGGATCGAGCCAGGACTGGAAATTGACCACGAGCAGCAGGTAGATCAGCACGATTGAGCCAAACAGGCCGAAGAACAGCTGGCCATAGGCCGCCGTCATGGTGTCGATCTGGCCGCGGATCGCCACCGCCACCCCCGGCGGGCGGTGCTTCAGGTTCTCTGCCACCACCCGGCGGATGTCGCGCGCCACCGAGCCGAGATCACGCCCCTGCACCGCGGCGAAGATCTCCTCCATCGGTTGCACGTTGTAGTGCGAGACCATCCCGGGACGGCCCACGATCTTGATCGAGGAGAGCGCGCCCAGGATCTGCGCGGTGCGGCCCGCCGTCTGGAAGGTGCCGGGCGCCGAGATCGGCATGTTGATGAAGTCGTTCATCGTATCGATGCGATACTGCGGCGTCTGGCCAACCAGGAAGTAGGTGATGCCGGTTTTATAGTTGAGGTAGAAATTGGGGCTCACCTGAATGTTGGAATAGAGCGAGGTGAGCATCGAGTTGGTGACGTCCGCCTCGGTGAGCCCGACCATCATCGCATAAGATCGGTCCACGTCCACCTGCAGCGTGGGATAGTTGAAGGGCTGGGCGAGATGAACGTCCACCAGTCCCGGCACATGGACGAGGTCGCGATAGAGGCGAAGCGCGAACTGGTAGTCGGTGTCGAGATCGGGCCCGGTGACCTGGATGTCGATCGGCGAGGGACGGCCGAAATTGAGGATCTGCGTGTTCATGTCCGCCGGCATGAAATAGAAGGTGGTGCCGGGGAAGTGCCGCGGCAGCTCGCGGCGGAGAAAGGCGACGTATTTCGCGGTGGGGCCGTGCTTGTCCGGATCGAGCGTGATCAGCACGTCCGCATCCTCAGGCCCGAACGAGCCGGTGCTGAGATAGGCGAGCGGGATGCCGGCGACGGGGAGGTCGATGTTGTCCACGAAACTCTTGATCTCGTCACGCGGGATGACGGTGCGGATATAGTCCTCGACTTCCTGGCAGAGCCGCGCCGTCTCCTCGATGCGGGTGCCGGTCTGGGCGCGGATGTGCATGTACATCACGCCGGCATCGACACTGGGAAAGAAGATCTGGCCGAGCCACGGCCCGAGCAGAACCACCGAGAGCACGGTGAAGGCGAGGAAGACGGAGACGAAGAGGCCGCGCACCGAAAGGATGGCGGCGAGCGTGTCCCGGTAGCGGGCGCGCATCCGCGCAAACCCCCGCTCGAAGGCGCGCTGGAAGCGGACGAAGGGATTGCGGGTGGGCGGCAGCTCATGCCCGTGCCCATGTTGATGCACCGTGTTGCGCAGGAGATAGACGGCCAAAGTCGGCACCAGCGTGCGCGAGAGGATGAAGGAGGCGGTCATGGCGAAGACCACCGCCTCGGCGAGCGGGGTGAAGAGATAGAAGGAGACGCCGGTGAGCAGCCACATCGGCGCGAACACGATGCTGATCGAGAGGAGCGAGAGCAGCGCCGGAATGACGATCTGCTGGGCGCCATCGAGGATCGCCGTCTCGATGTCCTTGCCCATCTCCATGTGGTAGTTGAAGTTTTCGATCGTCACGGTGGCCTCATCGACCAGCATGCCGACCGCGAGCGCCAGCCCGCCCAGCGTCAGGGTGTTGATGGTCTGGCCGATCATCGACAGGACGATGATCGAGGTCAGCACCGAGAGCGGGATCGAGATGGCGATGATGAAGGTCGAGCGCAGCGAGCCGAGGAAGAGGAGGATCATCAGTGCGGTGAGCACCGCGGCGATCGCCGCCTCGCGCACCACCCCCTCGATCGCCGCCTTGACGAAGACCGACTGGTCATTGACCAGATCGAGCTTCATCCCCTTGGGCACGGTCTCCTCGATCAGCGGCATGCGGTCCTTCACCCCCTGCACGATGTCGAGGGTGGAGACGTCGCCCGCCTTGACGATCGGCATGAGGACGGCGCGGTTACCGTTCACCCGCACCATGTTGGTCTGCGGGATGGCGCCGTCATGCACATAGGCAATGTCCTTGAGGTAGATGAGGGTGCCGTTCGCCTTCTTGATGGGGAAGAAGTTCATCTCCGGGATGCTGCGCGGCTGGTCGGTGAGCGCCACGTCCCATTCATATTTCCCCATCTTGATGGTGCCGGTGGGCAGGATGAGGTTCTGCTGGTTGATCTGATCGACCACGTCCTGCGGCGAGAGCGCGTTGGCCTCCATCGCCTCCGGATTGAGGTCGGCGATCACCATCCGGTACTTGCCGCCGTAAGGCGTGAGCACCGCCGAGCCTTGGACGGAGGCGAGCGCCGGGCGGATGACGTTGTTCGAATAGTCGAAAAGGATGGTCTCGGGCACCGTGTTGCTCGAGGCGGTCATCTCGATGACCGGCACACTCGTCGCATTGTAGAAGAGCACGTAAGGCGGCACCGAGCCGCGCGGGAAGAATTTGAGGACCACCTGGGCGGTCGAGGTGACGAGAGAAAGGGCGGCGGCAACGTTGACGTGGTTGTCGAAGAAGATCTTGACGATGCCGTAGTCGATCATCGAGTTCGACTCGATGTGCTCGATATCATTGGTGGTCGCCGTCACCGTGCGTTCGAAGAAGTAAACGAACCGCCCCGAGACGTCCTGCGGCAGCATGCCATTGTAGTTGAAGACGACTGCAACCACGGGGATGTCGATCGAAGGGAAGATGTCCTTCGGCGTGCGGAGTGAGGCCAGCGTGCCGAAGAGAAAAATCAGGATCGCCAGAACGACGAAGGTATAAGGGCGCCGCAGCGCCGTTTGAACGATCCACATCGCGCCAACTCGCCTCTTTCGCTCAACCGCCCCACCGGGCGGGGATGCCCGCAGGCCACGCCTCCTCCCCGAGCGGGGGGAAAGCCTGGCCCGCCCCTCTTAGCGCAAGGGCCCAGGCGGTGAAATTATAATTTCTTTTAAAGCGGGCGCGACCCCGCAGCTGGCCGGCGTTCGGCGCGCAGCCGCGCCGTCTCTGCCTGGTCGATCTCCCCCCGCTCATCGACCGCCACGCCATAGAGGGCGCGCGCCGCCGCCGCCGAGACCAGGCCCTCGATGACGTCACGGGCGACCTCCGCGGCGGGCCTTCCGAACGGATCGCCCATCCCGCCCCCGCCCGGGAGCTCGAGGATGAGATGTGTCCCCTCGGGGATCGTCTGCAGCCCTTTGGGGCGAAGCAAGGTGCCATCGGAGAGCCGCACGCGGCCCGCCGC
>KN173894.1:3950-4296 GCA_000759655.1 Acidicaldus organivorans
CCCGTCATGGCCCCCCAGCCTGCCGCGCGGCGGATGATGGACGCGGTCGAAGATCGCATTGCACAAAAAGGCGCTCTCGTCCTTGACGCCGATCTCCATGATCTGGCCGAGCCCGCCGCGGCTGCGCCCCGCGCCCCCCGAATCGGGGCGGAGCTCCTTGCGCCAGATGACGAGCGGCGCGGCATTCTCGGTCGCCTCGACCGGCATGGTGCGCACGCCGGAGGGAAAGGCGGTGGCATCGAGCCCATCGCGCCCCGCCCGCGCTCCCATGCCGCCGGAATTGAAAGTGATGATCTCGAAATCCTCGATCGCGGGCATATTCCGTCCCGGTCTCCCGCTCACCATC
>KN173894.1:4370-7224 GCA_000759655.1 Acidicaldus organivorans
GGCCCGCCGCGCAGTGGCGGATTCCACAGCGCCGAAAAACTCTCGGCGATCACCCGCTCCGGCACCGCCTGGGCGAGACAGCCCATCATCAGGTCGGGAAGGAGCTGGCCGATCACATGGCGGGCCGAGACCGGCCACGGGCGCGGCGCGTTGAGAATCGTTCCCTCCGGGATGTGGAAGCGGAACGGGGCGAGGCTCGCCCAGTTGTTGGGAATCTCCGGGGCCACCACCACCTTGATCCCGTAAGACGCATAGGCCCGCGTATAGGCGGGCGGGACGTTGATCCCGCGCCGCTCAAGCCCCGACGGGCCGGGGAAATCGACCGCGATCTCCCCCCCGCGGATCTCCATCCGGGCGGCGAGCCGGATCGGCGCGTCATAGCCATCGGAAAAGATCTCGGCCTCATAAACCCCGCGCGGGAGGGCCGCGATCGCCGCCTCGGTCGCCCGGCGCGAGGCGGAGAAGATGCTCTCGGCCAAGCCTTCGAGATCCCCGAGGCGGAACTCGCGGAGCATCTGGGCAAGCCGCGCGATCCCCGCCTCGTTGCAGGCGGCGAGCGAGTGGACGTCGCCCTCGAGTTCGGCCGGCCGGCGCGAATTGGCGCGGAGGAAGGCGAAGAACGTCTCATCCCGCGCCCCTTGGGCGAAACAGCGGAGGATCGGGATGAAGAGCCCCTCCTCGAACACCGAGCGCCCCTCGGGCCCCATGCCGAGCCCGCCGATGTCGATGACGTGCGCCGTGTTGGCGAAGAGGGCGACGAGGCGGCCCTCATGAAAGGCGGGGCTCACCATGGTGAGGTCGTGGAGATGGCCGGTGGCGAGCCAGGGGTCGTTGGTGATGAAGTGATCCCCCTCGCGCATCGTCTCGGCGGGATAGGCGCGGAGGAAGTGGCGGACGCTTTCCGCCATCGAGTTGACATGCCCCGGCGTGCCGGTCACCGCCTGGGCGATCATCCGTCCGTCGGGGGTGAAGATCCCCGCCGAGAGATCGCCCGCCTCGCGCACCGTGGTGCTGAAGGCGGTGCGGATCATCGTCTCCGCCTGTTCCTCGACCACGGCGATGAGCCGGTCCCACATCACCTGCTCACGAATGCGTGAAAGCGCCTCCCGTTCGGTCATGGGCCATCCTCCAGGCGGATGAGTTCGAGCACGTCGCCGGCAAGCCTTCGGCAGCGCCAGCCCGAGGGGACGAGGGTGCTGGTCTCGGCCTCGGTGATGATCGCAGGCCCCACCACCGCCTCATCGAGGCCGAGCCCGGCGCGCGGCACGATCGCCGTCTCCTGCCACGCCCCCGAGGCGGGATCGAGCACCAAACGCTTGGTCCGCGGGAGGGGATCACCGGGCTGCGCCTCCCCGGCCCGCCAGGGCGGAGCGGCGCTCGAGAGGCGGAGCGCGTAGCTCAGCACCTCGATGTCCGAGCCGGGCACGGTGCGCCCATAGGCGGCGCGATAGGCGGCCTCGAACGCCGCGCGCAACGCCTCGCTCCCCCAGTCCGGCCCGAATGACGCGGGAAGGGGCACCGCCACCTCATGCCCCTGGCCCACGTAGCGGGCAAAGGCGCGGAGTTCGCGGCTGAGCGGGCCGAGCCCCGGCACCGCCCCGATCACCCGTTCGGCCTCCGCCGTCATCGCGGCGAGCACGGCGCGCGCCGCCGCGGCGTTCCACGCGGAAAGCCGCTGATAGTGGCTCTGCACCACCTCATAGGCGATGGGGGCGGCGAGGAAGCCGATCGCCGAGCCCACCCCCGCCCCGGCCGGGACGAGGACGCGGCGGATGCCGAGCTTGGCGGCAAGCCGCGCCGCATGCACCGGCCCGCCTCCGCCGAAGGCGATCAGGGTGCGGGAGGCGAGGTCCTTGCCCGATTCGACGGCGTGGCGCAGCGCGGCATTGGCCATCGCCTCATCGACGATCTCGACGATGCCGAGCGCCGCCGCCTCGAGCGGAAGCGCGAGCGGCCCGGCGATGGCGCGGCCGATCGCGGCGCGGGCCCGCGCTTCATCGAGCGGCAGACGCCCGCCCGCGAAACGCGCCGCCTCATAGCGGCCGAGAAGGAGATTGGCATCGGTCACCGTGGGCGCCTCCCCGCCCCGCCCGTAACAGGCGGGACCCGGATCCGCCCCGGCGCTTTCCGGGCCCACCTGGATCCGCCCGAGCGCATCGACCCGCGCGATCGACCCGCCCCCCGCTCCGATCTCCACCATCTCGATCACCGGAATGCGGAGCGGCAGGCCGGAGCCCTTCTTGAACCGCCCGACCCGCGCCACTTCGAAGCGCCGCGCCGTCTGCGGGGTGAAGTCATCGATCAGGCAGATCTTGGCGGTGGTGCCCCCCATGTCGAAGGAGACCACCGCGCGCGCGCCTTGGGCTTCAGCCAGCGCCGCGGCGAAGATCGCCCCGCCCGCGGGTCCGCTTTCGACGAGGCGGATCGGAAAGCGCCGGGCCGTCTCGAGCGTGGTGAGCCCCCCGCCGGAGAGCATGAGAAAGAGCGGCGCAGTAAGGCCGAGCCCGGCAAGCCCCTCGGCGAGCGCGGTGAGGTAGCGGGCGATGAGGGGCTGGACATAGGCATTGGCCGCGGCGGTGGAAAACCGCTCCCATTCGCGCATCTCGGGGGCGACCTCGGAGGAGAGCGAGACGGGAAGCTCGGGCCAAATGCTTCCGATGATCTCGCGCGCCCGCTGCTCGTGGGCGGGATTGACGTAGGCGTGCAGGAAGCCGATGGCGAGGCTCTCGATCTCCTCGGCGCGCAGGCGGGGGATGAGGGCCGCCACCCCGTCTTCATCGAGCGGGCGGAGCACGCGGCCCTCATTGTCGAGCCGCTCGCGCACCACGAAGCGCCAGCGCCGCGGCACCAGAGG
>KN173894.1:7297-8905 GCA_000759655.1 Acidicaldus organivorans
CTCGGGCAGCACCAGATCGAGGTCATACTGGTCGTAGCGGCTCTCATCGCGCATGGCGAGCACGTCGCGGAAGCCCTCGGTGGTGAGAAGCGCGGTGCGCGCCCCCTTGCGTTCGATCAGCGCATTGGTGGCCAGCGTGGTGCCGTGGATGACCATGCTGACCGCCTCCGGCGCCACGCCCGCCTCGCCGAGGATCGCCGCGATGCCCTGCAATACGCCGCGTTCGGGAGCCTCGGGCGTGGTGAGCACCTTGGCGGTGACGCGCCGCGCCGGTGTTTCGAGGACGAGATCGGTGAAGGTGCCGCCGATATCGACAGCAAGCCGCACGCCTTCGTGCCAAGGTTTTTCCGTCCCGCGCGTCTCCGCCGCCATCCGCTCCCTCCTCGCCCCTCACGCCGCGCAGGGGTCACGCGCCCCGGCGGGCACACCCCGAGGCGGGATGATCCGGCCGGGAATGGGAGGATTAGAAACCGGAAAGCGCCACAGGGCCAATAGGGTATTGGACCTCCACAGGATATTGGACCGCCCCTTTCCGGCCGAAGCGGGGTGAGGCAAGATGGCTGGGCAGGAAAGCAGCGGGACGGCGCAGGGGGACGGCCATGCCGCGCCTGCGCTCGGACCAAGGTGGGGAGGGGATGCGATGAAACCTCGGCTGGTGGTGGCAAGGCCGGTGCCGGAGGCGGTGGCGGCGCGGGCGCGGGCGGAGTTCGATGCGCTCATCAACGACGATCCCACCCTGCCGCCCGAGACCATCCTCGAGCAGCTCCGCCGCCATCGGGCGGAGGCGCTCTTCTTCACCTCCTCGCTTCCCCTGCGCGGGGCCTTCCTCGAGGCCCTGCCGCGCGAGGTGAAAATCGCCGCCTCCTGCAGCGTGGGCTTCGATCACATCGACGTCGCCGCCTGCAAGGCGCGCGGGCTGATCGTGACCAACACCCCCGACGTGCTCACCGATTGCACCGCCGACATGGCGATGCTCCTCATCCTCGCCGCCTGCCGCCGCGCCCACGAATATGATGCGATCATGCGCGCGGGCTGGCGCAGGCGCTTCGGGCTCGGCGACATGCTGGGGATCCGGGTGAGCGGCAAGCGGCTCGGCATCCTGGGCATGGGGCGCATCGGCCGCGCCGTGGCCCGCCGCGCCAGAGGGTTCGGGATGCGCATCCTCTATCACGACATCGCCCGCCTTCCCCCCGACCTCGAGGAAGGCGCGGAATACTTCGCCGATCTCAAGGCGATGCTCCCCCATTGCGACATCCTCACCCTGCACGCCCCGGGCGGCGAGGCGACGCGCAAGATCATCAACGCCGAGACCCTCGCCCTGCTTCCCAAGGGCGCGGTGCTGGTCAATGCGGCGCGCGGCTCGCTCGTCGATGAGGAGGCGTTGCTCGCCGCCCTCCGATCGGGCCATCTCTTCGCCGCCGGGCTCGACGTCTTCCAGAACGAGCCCGATTTCGACACCCGATTCGCCGAACTCCCCAACGTCTTCCTCACCCCGCACATGGGGAGCGCCACCGTCGAGACGCGCAACGCCATGGGCTTCCGCGCCCTCGACAACATCGCCGCGGTGCTCGCCGGCCGCCCGCCGATCGATCCCCTCTGGACCTGACG
>KN173895.1:0-4279 GCA_000759655.1 Acidicaldus organivorans
CCCTCCCCCCCGCCATGTTGGCTCCCCTCTCGCCCAAGCGCGCGGCAGCGGCGGCAAGGCGCCCTTTGCGGCGAAGGGCCCGAGGTGAAGGGCCTTGCGCGAGGGGCGGATTTCGGCCATAGGGCTCGCGCCGGCGCGATGCCGGTATTTCACACGCAGGGACCCTTTCCCGGCTGAGCCGGGGTCCGGTGGACCGGAAGGTCTATCCCCTGCGGAGGCCCAACCGGACGGTGGAAAGGAGTAGAAACATGGCTTTGCCCCAGGTGACGTTGCGCCAGCTGGTCGAGGCGGGTGTCCATTTCGGCCACCACAAGCGGCGCTGGAACCCGAAGATGAAACCCTATCTCTTCGGGGTCCGCAACAATGTCCACATCATCGATCTCGAGCAGACCTTGCCGCTGCTCGAACGCGCGCTCAGGGCCATCCGCGACGTGGTGGCGGGCGGCGGACGGGTGCTCTTCGTCGGCACCAAGCGCGCCGCGGCCGACATCGTCGCCGATGCCGCCAAGCGTTGCGGCCAGTATTACATCAACCACCGCTGGCTCGGCGGCACGCTCACCAACTGGCGGACCATCACCGCCTCGATCAAGCGCCTGCGTGAGCTCGAGGAGCGGCTCGCCGGGGACACCCAGGGCCTCACCAAGAAGGAAGTGCTGCGGCTTACCCGCATTCGCGACCGGCTGGAGCGGGCGCTCGGCGGCATCAAGGAGATGGGCGGGCTTCCTGACATCCTCTTCATCATCGACACGATGAAGGAGAAGCTCGCCGTCGAGGAGGCGCGCAAGCTCGGCATCCCGGTGGTGGCGATTCTCGACAGCAATTCCGACCCGGACGGCATCGCCTATCCGATCCCCGGCAATGACGACGCGGTCCGCGCCATCACCCTCTATTGCGATCTGGTGGTGGCGGCGGCGCTCGAGGGCATCAGCGCCGAGATGGCGGCCTCGGGGGCCGATATCGGCGAGGCCGAGGCGGTGCCGAGCGACTTCATGCCGGCTGAGGTTCGGGCTCCGGAAGCGGCCGGGGCGGCTGAGCAGGGCGCGGCAGGCGAGGCGTGAGCGGGGCGAGGGAGTAGAGGATCATGGCAGAGATCACGGCGGCATTGGTCAAGGAGCTCCGCGAGAAGACCGGCGCGGGGATGATGGACTGCAAGAAGGCGCTCGCCGAGACCGGCGGCGACCTCGAGGCGGCGGTGGACTGGCTCCGCAAGAAGGGGCTCGCCGCGGCGGCGAAGAAGTCGGGGCGGACTGCGGCGGAGGGTCTCGTCGGGCTCGCCACCGGGCCGGGCCGGGCGGCTCTGGTCGAGGTCAATGCCGAGACCGATTTCGTCGCCCGCAACGAACTCTTCCAGAATTTCGTCGCCACGCTCGCCGCGCTGGCCCTGGAGCGCGGTGAGGAGGACATCGAGGCGCTGCGCGCCGCGCCCTATCCCGGGAGCGGGCGGAGTGTTGCCGAGGAGCTCGCCCATCTCATCGCCACCATCGGCGAGAACATGACGCTGCGCCGCGTCCGTCTCATCACCGCCCCGGCGGGCGGGGTGGTCGCGGGCTACGTGCACAGTGCGCTGCGGCCCGGTCTGGGGCGCATCGGAGTGGCGGTGGCGCTCACTGGCGAGGGGGATCAGGCCGCGCTCGAAGCGCTGGGGCGGCAGGTTGCCATGCACATCGCGGCGAGCCGGCCCGAGGCGCTCGATGTGGCGAGCGTCGATCCGGCGGCGCTCGCCCGCGAGAAGGCGATCCTCTCCGAGCAGGCGCGCGCCTCCGGCAAGCCCGAGGCCATCATCGAGAAGATGGTGGAGGGGCGGGTGCGCAAATATTACGAGGACGTGGTGCAGCTCGAGCAGGTCTGGGTGCATGACGGAGAAAGCCGGGTCAAGCAGGTGCTCGAGCGGGCCAAGGCGAAGGCGCAAGGGTTTGCCCGCTTCCAGGTGGGTGAAGGCATCGCCCGTGAGGAGGCCAGCGACTTCGCCTCCGAAGTCGCCAAGATGTCGGGCCTCGCTTGAAAAGGTGAGGCGGCCTTGTCCGGGAGGGCGGAGCGGGTTAGGCTCCGTCCTCACCCGGAACTGAGACGGAGACCCAGTATGTCCGGCTCTCCCCTGTATCGGCGCGTATTGCTCAAGGTCTCGGGCGAGGCCCTGATGGGCAGCCGCGACTACGGTCTCGATGCGGAGACCGTGCACCGCATCGCCGCCGATATCGAGGAAGTGGTGAGGATGGGGGTCGAGGTCTGCCTAGTGATCGGCGGCGGCAACATCTTCCGCGGTGTCTCGGGGGCGGCCTCCGGCATGGACCGCGCCCAGGCCGACTACATGGGCATGCTCGCCACCGTCATCAACGCGCTGGCCCTCCAGAGCGCGCTGGAGAAACGGGGGCTCGCCACCCGGGTGCAGTCGGCGATCCCGATGGCGAGCGTCTGCGAGCCCTATATCCGCCGCCGCGCCCAGCGGCATATGGAGAAGGGCCGGGTGGTGATCTTCGCCGCGGGCACCGGCAATCCGTTCTTCACCACCGATACCGCCGCCGCCTTGCGCGCTGCCGAGATGGGCTGCGACGCCCTGCTCAAGGGCACCCAGGTCGATGGGGTCTATTCCGCCGATCCGCGCAAGGTGGCGGATGCCGAACGCTATGATGAGCTCCACTATCTCGAGGTGCTCTCGCGCGATCTCGGGGTGATGGATGCGGCGGCGATCAGCCTGGCGCGCGAGAACGGTCTTCCCATCGTCATCTTCAACATCCACACGCCCGGGGCCTTCGCCCGCGTGGTGCGCGGCGAGGGGCGCTTCACCCGCATCGGCGAGACGGCGGAGACGGCATGAACCACGGCAGGAACCATCGAGGAGGGGCGACGTGTCGGCCGACTGGAATGCTCGAAAACAGGATCTCACCCGCCGCATGGACGGTGCGATCGAGACGCTGCGGCGCGAGTTTGCTGGTCTGCGCACCGGACGGGCCAATCCGGCCCTGCTCGAGCCGGTGCGGGTCGAGGCCTATGGCGCGGTAATGCCGATCAACCAGGTGGCCACCATCAACGTCCCCGAGCCGCGCATGATCACCGTGCAGGTGTGGGACAAGTCGCTGGTCGGGGCGGTCGAAAAGGCCATCCGTGACGCGGGGCTCGGCCTCAACCCCGCGGTCGATGGCCAGCTGGTGCGGGTGCCGATCCCGCAGCTCACCGCCGAGCGGCGCGCCGAGCTCGCCAAGGCGGCTGGCCGGTACGCGGAAGGGGCGCGGGTCGCGGTGCGCGCCGTGCGCCGCGACGGGATGGATCAGGTCAAGGCGCTCGGCAAGAAGCACGAAATGAGCGAGGACGAGCTCGAGCACTGGTCGGACGAGATCCAGAAACTCACCGACCACTACATCAAGCGGATCGACGAGATGCTCGCCGAGAAGGAAAAAGAGATCCGTCAGGTCTGAGCCCGGATGTCCGTCATCGCCCCTCTCGCCCCCCCTGCCGCGCCGCTCGCCGCCGCGCCTTCTCGCCGCCCGGCCCATGTCGCCATCATCATGGATGGCAACGGACGCTGGGCCGAGGCGCGCGGCCTGCCTCGCATCGCCGGGCACCGGGCAGGGGCGCAGGCGGCGCGGCGGACCATCGAGCAGGCGCTCGAGCACGGGGTGCCGTGGCTCACCCTCTATGCGTTCTCTTCCGAGAACTGGCGCCGTCCGGCGGAGGAGGTCACCGACCTCACCGGCCTCTTGCGCCACTACTTGCGCAACGAGATCAAGGAGCTCGCCGCCAATGGCGTCCGGCTCAGGGTGATCGGCGAGGCGCATCGTTTCCCCCCCGACGTGCAGGCGCTGATCGCCGAGGCCATCGAGCGGACGCGCCGCAACCATCGCCTCAACCTCACCATTGCCCTCTCCTATGGCGGGCGCGGGGAGATCCTTGCCGCGGTGCGGCGCGCCGCCGAACTCGTCCGCGCCGGCGAGCTCGCCCCGGAAGCGATCGATGAGGAGACGTTCGGGCAGTTCCTCTTCACCGGGGAGATGCCCGATCCCGATCTCATCATCCGCACCAGCGGCGAGCGGCGCCTTTCCAATTTCCTGCTCTGGCAAGCCGCCTATGCCGAGCTCGTCTTTCTCGACGTTCTCTGGCCCGATTTCGATGCCTGTCACTTCGCCGCGGCGCTTGCCGACTTTGCCCGCCGGGAACGACGCTTTGGCGCCCGCCCCGGCTGAGCCCAGAGCGCCGGCCGCCGCCGACCGGCCGGGGCGTTTCCGCGACCTTGGGCTCCGGCTTGCCTCGGCGGCGGTGATGGTGCCGGTGGCCCTGTTCGCGG
>KN173895.1:4371-6768 GCA_000759655.1 Acidicaldus organivorans
TATGGTGGGGCGGGGTGCTCTTTACCGGGCTCATTACTCTGCTCGGCGCCGGGCTCATCTGGGAATGGGCGGGGATCACCCTCGGCGAGAAAGCCCGCCCCGCCCAACTCTACGGAGGGATCGCCCTCGTGGTCATGACGCTCACCGCAGCACGGGCCGGGGTCGGCTGGAGCGCCCTTTTGCTCCTCGCGGCGGCTCTGGCGAGCCTTCCGCTCTTTCCGCCGCGGCGTTTCGCGAGCGGGCTGCTCTATGTCGGCTGCGCGGCGCTCACCCTCTTTTGGCTGCGCGAAAGGCCGGGGTCGGGGCGGGTGGAGGTGTTTTTCCTGCTGTTCGCCGTCTGGGCCACCGATAGCGGCGCCTATCTCGCCGGCAGGCTGATCGGAGGGCCGAAACTCGCCCCCCGCCTCTCTCCCTCGAAAACCTGGGCGGGGCTCGCCGGTGGGGTGGGCGCGGCATTCCTCATCGGCGTGACCTTCGCGGCCTTGGCCTCACCCATGCCGGAGGGGTCCGGCGTGCTCCGGGCGGGGCTGCTCGGGGCTCTGCTGGCCCTGATCGCCCAGGGCGGCGATCTCGCCGAAAGTGCCCTCAAGCGGCGTTTCGGCAAGAAGGACTCGGGGCGTCTCATCCCCGGTCATGGCGGTCTGCTCGACCGGCTCGACGGCCTGCTCGCCGCGGCGCCGGCGGCGGCGCTCTTTGCCCTGATCCTCGGGAGGAGGACGCTTCTGTGGATTTGAGTTCCCGCTCCCATCCCCTTGAGACCTTACGGCCCGATGGCGCGGCCCCTCCCCCCCGCACCGTGAGCGTCTTGGGCAGCACCGGCAGTATCGGGCGGCAGACCCTCTCGCTCCTCGAAGAGCCGGGGCGCTTCGTCGTCCGTGTCCTCGTCGCCGGGCGCAACGCCGCGCTGCTCGCCGAACAGGCGCGCCGCTTCCGCCCCGAACTGGTGGTGATCGAGGACGAGGCGGCCTATCCCGACCTCCGCGCCGCGCTCGCCGGCACCGGGATCGAGGTGGCTGGGGGGCGCGAAGCGGTGGAGGCGGCGGCAGCTCTTCCCGCCGACTGGACGATGGCGGCGATCACCGGGGCGGCGGGGCTTGCGCCCACGCTGCGCGCCATCGAGGGCGGTCGGACGGTGGCGCTCGCCAACAAGGAGGCGCTGGTTTGCGCCGGAGACCTCATGCTGGAGGCGGTGGCGCGGGCGGGGACGACGCTGCTGCCGGTCGATTCCGAGCACAATGCGATTTTTCAGGCGCTGGCCGACGGGGCGCGGGCCCATCTCGAAAAGATCACCCTCACCGCCTCGGGCGGCCCCTTCCGCACCACGAGTCTCGAAGAGATGCGCGCCGCGCGCCGCCTCGGGGCGCGGGCCCATCTCGAAAAGATCCCCCTCACCGCCTCGGGCGGCCCCTTCCGCACCACGAGTCTCGAAGAGATGCGCGCCGCGCGCCCCGAGGCGGCGCTCAAGCACCCGGTTTGGGCGATGGGGCCGAAGATCACCATCGATTCCGCCACCCTGATGAACAAGGGGCTCGAGGTGATCGAGGCGGCACGCCTCTTCGGGCTCGCCGAAGAAGAGATCGACGTCCTCATCCACCCCCAGTCGGTGATCCACGGCATGGTCCATTTCCGCGACGGGAGCGTGCTCGCCCAGCTCGGCCCGCCCGACATGCGGGTGCCGATCGCCCATACCCTGGCCTGGCCGGCGCGCATGACCACCCCGGCCCCGAGGCTCGATCTCGCCGCTCTCGGCCGGCTCGAGTTCTACCCCCCGGATGAGGTCCGTTTCCCCGCCTTGCGCCTGGCGCGCGCGGCGTTGCGGGCGGGTGGGGCGGCGCCTACCCTGCTCAATGCGGCGAACGAGGTGGCGGTGGCGGCCTTTCTCGCGGGAAGGATCGGCTTTCTCGATATCCCGGCCGTGGTCGGGGCCGTGCTGGACGAGATGGGAGCGCCGGCGCTGCCCGATCTTCCCACCGTCATGGCGCTCGATCGCGAGGCACGGCGGCGCGCTGAAGAGGTGATCGCCCGGCGATGATGGCAAGTTTCGTCCTTCCAGCTACGTTCCGCACCCTGGGCGCCTTCGTCGTGGTCCTCGGCGTGCTCGTCTCGGTCCACGAATTCGGCCACTATCTCGCCGCGCGCTGGGGCGGGGTGTTCGTCGAGGCGTTCTCGATCGGCTTCGGGCGCAGGCTCTTTGGCTGGCGTGACCGGCGCGGCACTGAATGGCGGGTGGGGCTCCTGCCGCTGGGTGGCTATGTCAAGCTCCACGGCCAGGAGCCGCCCGAGGAGGGCACGCCTCCTGCCGCCGCCGCAGAGGAGGGCGCGTTCTTCGCGCGCCCGGTCGGGGTGCGGATGGCGGTGGTGGCGGCGGGGCCCATTGCCAATTTCGTGCTCGCCTTC
>KN173895.1:6853-7334 GCA_000759655.1 Acidicaldus organivorans
GCCCGAGGAGGGCACGCCTCCTGCCGCCGCCGCAGAGGAGGGCGCGTTCTTCGCGCGCCCGGTCGGGGTGCGGATGGCGGTGGTGGCGGCGGGGCCCATTGCCAATTTCGTGCTCGCCTTCGTTCTTTTCACCCTGCTCTTCGCCGCGGTGGGCAAGCCAGTAGTCGCTCCCGTCGTCACCCAGGTGATGGCGGGCTCACCCGCGGAAAAGGCGGGGATCGCGCCGGGGGATGAGATCCTCGCTGTGGCCGGGCAGCCAGTTCACGATTTCACCGATATCCAGCGCGCCGTGCTGCCCCATCCCGATGCGCCGCTCGATCTCGAACTCCGCCGCCATGACGCCACGCTTACCCTGCACGTCGTCACCGCCGGCCGCGAGATGGGCGGCAAGCGGGTGGGCTCGCTCGGGATCGCTGGGGGCGTGATGCGCTATCAGCCCGTGGGGCCTGCGGCCGCGGTGGTGGCGGGGGCGGAGGAGACC
>KN173896.1:0-2133 GCA_000759655.1 Acidicaldus organivorans
AAGGAAGGCCCCATCGGCGGGGATGGGGGCAAGCGGCGTGTAATAGTCCCACGGCGCGTGGCTTTCGGCGGGCGTCTTGACCCGGTAGAGGGTGAGATCGTAGAGCACGCGCCCATCCTCGCGGATGCGCGCCGGGCGGCCGAAGAAGTCGAAGGAGCCCTCCCGCATGGCGCGGGCGATCGCAAGCGGCGTCCCGTCCGTGGCGCGCGCCGCCTCCAGATAGCGCCTGACCGCCCAGTAGACCGCGGCGTGGTTCTTGGTCGGCATCATTTTCCGTTCGGCGAAGAAACGTTCGGCGAAACGGCGCGCCGCCGCGCTCTGGTCCCAGTAGAAGCCCGAGGCGAAGACGAGCCCGCCCACCGTTTTGAGCC
The DNA here is from genome assembly GCA_000759655.1 of Acidicaldus organivorans. GTDB lineage: Bacteria > Pseudomonadota > Alphaproteobacteria > Acetobacterales > Acetobacteraceae > Acidicaldus > Acidicaldus organivorans. The sequence continues at coordinate 372 of KN173896.1, forward strand.
CGAGCGCGTGGATGTCGGAGATGTAGGTAAGGAAGGTGACGAAGCGCGGTCCGCCCGGCCGCAGGAGGCCGAATTCGGCCGCCTGCTTGAGCAGGTTGTCAAGATCGCCCCCCACCGAGGCGAGCCCCACCGCATCCGGCCGCGCGCCTTGTGCGGCGAGCAGGTAGGGGGCGTAGTCGGTCGCCCCGATCGGATGGCTCACCGCGCCCACGATCTCGCCCCCTTTTCCGGTGATCACGGCGCTTGCGTCGCGTTGCAGGGCAAGGCCGAAGGTGTGATCGACGGTGATGAAGAACCACCGTTTCGCTCCCGCATCGACCACCGCCGCCGCCGGTCCCGCGGTCAGCGCATGGGTGTCATCGGCCCAATGGGTGAGGACGGGGGTGCAGTAGCGGGCGGTGATGTCGGAGGTGGCGGCGGCGGTGATCATCACCGTCTTCGTCCGCTGCCGCGCCACCTCCAGCACGGCGAGCGCGACCGGTGTGACCGGCAGATCGACGATCGCCCCCACCCCCTCGCGGTCATACCAGCGCGCGGCGATGGCGGCGGCGGTATCGGGCTTGTTCTGGCTGTCCGCGGCGAGGATCTCGACCGCGTCCGTTATGCCGAGATCAGCCGCCGCCATGCGTGCGGCGAGCACCGAGCCCGGCCCGCCGATATCGGCGTAAGGCCCGCTTTGGTCGTTGAGCACGCCGATCTTGAGGGAGGGGGCGGCGCGGGCGATGCGGGCGGCGGCGGGGAGGAGCAGGCCCGCGCCTCCCGCCCCGAGCAGGGCGCGGCGGCGGATCATGGCGCGAGCTCCGCGGGCAGGGCGAGGAAGCCGCGGAAGCGGGCGCGGCCCCCGTGCACCAGGCCTTCCTTCAGCCGGTAATCGGGGAAGCGTTCGAGGAAGCGCGAGAGGGCGACGCGCGCTTCCATCCGCGCCACGTTGAGCCCGGCGCATTGGTGGATGCCAAAGCCGAAGGCGAGGTGGCGGTTGGGATGGCGGGCGAGGTCGAGACGGTCGGGCTCGGTGAAGACGCGCGGGTCGCGGTTGGCCGCGCCGATGCAGAGCGTGATCAGCGCCCCTGCGGGAAGGCTCGTCCCCCCGATCTCGGCCGGGCCCAGGGCGCGGCGGTTGCCGAGCTGCACCGGGCTTTCGAAGCGGAGGAATTCCTCGATCGCGCTCGGCATGAGGGCGGGCTCGGCGAGGAGCCGGGCGCGGGCGTCTCGGTGACGCTCGAGGAGAAAGAGCGCGTTTCCGATCAGGTTGGTGGTGGTCTCGTGCCCGGCATTGAGGAGGAAGATGCAGTTGTGGTGGAGCTCGTCCTCATCGAGCCTCTCCCCACCCTCGCCTTGCAGAAAGCGGGTGAGGATGTCGCGCTCCGGATCGCGCGGATGGCGCCGGCGCTCGGCGATCAGCACGCGGAGGAAGTCGATGAACTCGACGATGGCCTGGTTGCCGCGGGCGAGCATGGCGGGCGTGGGCGCGGGCTCCAGCGCGCCGAGGATGGCCAGCGACCAATCGCGCAGCGGGCCCCGTTCCGCATGCGGAATGGCGAGCAGATTGCCGATCACCTCCACAGGGATGAGGGCGGCGAAATCGGCGATCAGGCAGATGCTCTCCTTCTCTGCCATCCGGTTGAGGAGATGGGCGACGAGGGTTTCGACCTCCACCTCGGTCTCGCTGATCACCCGCTGGGTGAGCGCGCCGGCGAGCAGGCGGCGGACCTTGGTATGGCGCGGCGGGTCGCTGAACACGAGGCTCGTGGTGTGGTGCTGG
>KN173896.1:2190-2342 GCA_000759655.1 Acidicaldus organivorans
GGTGCCATCGGGAAGCTCGAGGATTGGGGCGCGGGCGCGGAGCGCGGCGTAGGTCGGATAGGGATCGTCATAGAATGCGGGCGGCAGGCGCCGCAGATCGAAATCCGAAGCCTCGCCCGCCTCCATCACCGCCATCGCCGCCCCCCTCGCTC
>KN173897.1:0-464 GCA_000759655.1 Acidicaldus organivorans
CCCCCGACGCTGGCCCAGAAACCCTCCCCCTCCGCTCCGCCCCTCACCCTCGAATTCGCCGACAACGCCCTCCTGCCGCTCCTCTACGGCGAGCATGACCGCCACCTGCTCCGGATCGAGCAGCAGCTCAATGTCCGCCTCACCTGCCGCGGCAACCGGGTGGCGATCAGCGGCGAGCGGGGCGACGTCGAACTCGCCGCCCACACCCTGAACGCCCTCTACAACCGGCTCGAACAGGGCGAGGCGGTGGGGCCCTCCGAGGTCGAGGCCATGCTCCGTCTCGCCCTTCCCGAGATCGCGCCCCGGCTTCCGCTCGGCGATCTCCCCGCCATCCGCACCCGGCGCGGCACGCTCGGCCCGCGCGGGGCGGGCCAGCTCCGCTACATGGAGCTGCTCGCCAGCCACGAGGCGGTCTTCGCCATCGGCCCCGCCGGCACTGGCAAGACCTTCCTCGCCGTGGCCCA
>KN173897.1:569-2858 GCA_000759655.1 Acidicaldus organivorans
GGCGGTCGCCATGCTGCAGAAGGGCCTGGTCGATCGCATCGTCCTCTCCCGCCCGGCGGTGGAGGCAGGGGAGCGGCTCGGCTTCCTCCCCGGCGACATGCGGGAGAAGGTCGATCCCTATCTCCGCCCGCTCTATGACGCGCTCCACGAGATGATGCCGGCCGAGCAGGTGGCGCGCCGCCTCGCCTCGGGCGAGATCGAGGTCGCCCCGCTCGCCTTCATGCGCGGGCGCACGCTGTCGCACGCCTTCGCCATCCTCGATGAGGCGCAGAACACCACGCCGATGCAGATGAAGATGTTCCTCACCCGCATGGGCGAGGGCACGCGAATGGTGATCACCGGCGACCCGAGCCAGATCGACCTGCCGCCCGGCCAGAAATCGGGGCTGATCGAGGCGATGGAGGTGCTGCGCGGGGTGGAGGGGATCGCCTTCGCCGAGCTCACCACCGCCGACGTCGCCCGCCATCCGCTGGTCGCCCGCATCGCCGCCGCCTATGAGGCCTACGAAAAGGACCATCCCCGTCCGGCATCCCCCCTCGAGGGCCGCCGGCGCGGCGGGGCCGGGTGAGCGGGGAGCGGAGGCCGCCATGAACCGCACCCTCTCCCGCTCCGGCCGCGCCCGCCGCCGCGCCCCGCGCCGCGCGCGGGGGGGGCGATTACGCCTTGAGCGGATCGAGGGGCCGTGGCGGCGCCACCTCCCCGGCCTCGATCGCCTGCTCCGCCGCCTCGACCCCCTGCTTCCCGCCGAGATCCGCCTCATCCTCACCGAGGACCGCGTGCTGCGCGCGCTCAAGCGCCGCTATTTCGGCCATGACGCGCCGACCAACGTGCTGAGCTTCCCCGACCCGGGCGGCGCCTCGGGAGAGGTATTGCTCGCCTTGGGCGTCCTGCGCCGCGAGGCCGCCGCCCAAGGCAAGCGGCTCGGCGATCATCTCGCCCATCTCATCCTCCACGGCGCCCTGCACGTCGCGGGCCATGATCACCACCATCCCGCCGCGGCGCGGCGGATGGAGCGGCTCGAGGCGCGGCTGTTGCGCCGGGCGGGCTTCGCCAATCCCTGGCGGGGGGTGTTCTGAAGATGACCGAAGCCCCGTTCTTCCGTCTCTTCCGCCGCCTTTTCCGCCGCGAGGCAGAGCCTTCGCTCCGCGAATCGATCGCCGAACTCGTCCAGGAAGCGGAAGCCGCCCCCACCCCCGACGCCACGACCCCGGCTGCCGAGGAGCTCGACCGCCAGGAGCGGCTCCTCATCGCCAACGTGCTCCGGCTGCGCGATACCACCGCGGCTGACGTGATGATCCCCCGCGCCGATATCGTGGCGCTCGGCCTCGACATGGGGCTCGAGGAAGTGCTCGACGTGATCGGGCGGGAGCGGCACTCGCGCTTTCCGGTCTATCGCGACCAGCTCGATGACGTGGTGGGGATGGTCCACATCAAGGACATCTACGGCGCGCTCCGGGCGCAGGAGCCGTTCTCGCTCGAGAGGATCCTCCGCCGCCCCCTCCTGGTCGCCCCGCAGATCCCGGTCCTCGATCTCCTCCTGCAGATGCGCCAGAGCCGGATGCATCTCGCCCTGGTCGTCGATGAATATGGCGGGATCGACGGGCTGCTCACCATCGAGGACCTGATCGAGACCATCGTCGGGGACATCGCCGACGAACACGACACCTCCGCCCCGCCCCGGCTCGAGGCCCGCCCCGACGGCACGCTCGTGCTCGACGCGCGGGTGCCGCTCGAGACGCTGGAAGCGGCGATCGGCCCCTTCCTCACCGAGGAGGAACGCGCGGCGGGAATCGAGACGGTGGGGGGGCTCGTCTTCACGCTGGCCGAACGGGTGCCGGCCCGCGGCGAGGTGATCCTCCACCCCTCGGGGCTCGAATTCGTCGTCACCGACGCCGATGCGCGGCGCATCAAGAGCCTCCGCCTGCGCCGTCCGGGAGACGTGCTCCGCATCACCGCCGAGCCCGCCTCCGCCGCCGCCGGCGGGGCAGAGCAGGAGAACGCCCCGCCCGCACCCCTTCCATCCGCGCCCCTCCCGGCAGCGAGCCCGACCGCAGGGAGCGCGGAGGGAGCGGGAGAAGAGGGAGGTGATGCCTCTCCCCTTTCCGCCGAGGGTCTTTCCGCCCCGGATGCGGCGCTCGACGCCCCGCTCGCCGCGCCCCGTCCTTAAGGTGCGGCCCTTGAAGGAAGGGGTGGGGAGGTCCCAGTTTTCCGCTGAAGAGACCGATCCCTGGATGCCGAGATCCCCGTCCTCTGCCCTCCCTCCGCCATCTCCCCCGCCTGGTGCCGCCC
>KN173898.1:0-106 GCA_000759655.1 Acidicaldus organivorans
GTCGCTTTGGAGGCAAGGAGCGCGATCATCGCCGCGGCAGCGAGGATGGAGCCCACCGAGAGGTCGATGCCGCCGGTGAGGATGACGAAGGTCATGCCCGCGGCGA
>KN173898.1:178-1971 GCA_000759655.1 Acidicaldus organivorans
GGACGAGATTGATCGAGGCCTGCTGGGCGACGATGAGGATGTTGTTCCAGGTGAGGAGGCGCGGGGTGAGGAGCTCAAAGCCGATGACGATGATGAGCAGCACCGGCAGCATGCCGATCACGGCGAGCCGTTCGCGCCAGGCATTGCGGGTGGAAAGGGCGGGGGTTGCGGACATGGCCTCGTTCACCTCGAATTCGTTGCACGATCAAAACCATTTTGGGGAAACATGGGAAATGTCCTCTGATCGGACTCAAGCGGCGTGGGCCTCGGCTTTCGTTCCGGTTCCGGTGATGATCGCCATGATCGCCTCCTGGGTGACGGGGGCTCCGGGACCGGCGTGGAGCTCGCCCGCGATGCGGCCGTCGCGCATCACCAGGATGCGGTCGGCAATGCCGATCACCTCGGGAAGCTCCGAGGAAATCACCACGATGCCGAGCCCTTCCGCGGCAAGCGCGTCGATCAGGCGGTAGATCTCGGACTTGGCGCCGACATCGATGCCGCGCGTCGGCTCATCGAGGAAAAGCACGCGGGGCCGCGTCTCGAGCAGGCGGGCGAGCAGCACCTTCTGCTGGTTGCCGCCCGAGAGCGCCCGCACCTTGAGCCGCTCGTGCGGGGTGCGGATGGCGAGCCGCGCGATCGCCTCCCGCGCCCGCGCCCGCTCGGCGGCCAGCCCGCGCACGCCGAGCCGGGCATGACGGGAGAGAGTGGCGAGCACCACGTTCTCGTGGATCGACATGTCGAGATGGACGCCATCCGCCTTGCGGTCTTCGGTGAGATAGACGAGGCCGGCGGCGATCGCCGCGGCCGGCGAGGCGGGATCGATGCGCCTTCCCTCGAGCCACACCTCGCCCCGGGTGCGGCGGCTGATGCCGCAGACGGCGCGGGCGAGTTCGGACCGCCCCGCCCCGACCAGTCCGGCGATCCCCACCACCTCGCCGGCATGGACGGTGAAGGAACAGCCGCGCACCCGCCCCCCATCGGCGACATCCCGCACCTCGAGCAGCACCTCGGCGCGGGCCGGTTTGGCGGCGTGGTCCTTCTTGTAGAAACTCGCCACATCGCGCCCCACCATCAGGCTCACGATGCGGGCGTGATCGGCTTCCGCCCGGGTGAGCGTGCCGACATAGCGCCCATCGCGCAGCACGCTGACGCGATCGGCCAGCCGGTCGATCTCGGCCATGCGGTGGCTGATGTAGATGATGGCGAGCCCCTCGTCGCGCAGCCCCTCGATGAGGGTGAAGAGTTTTTCCGTCTCACGTTCGGAAAGGGCGGTGGTGGGTTCGTCCATCACCAGAACGCGGGCGCGGGCGGCGAGCGCCCGGGCGATCTCGACCATCTGGCGGGCGGCGAGCGGCAGGCGGCCCACCACGTCGGTCGGCGCGAAGGGGGCGCCGAGCCGCTCGAGCAGGGGACGGGCGGCGCGGTTCATCGCGGCGCGATCGATGCGGCCGAAGCGGTGCATCTCCTCGCCGAGGAAGATGTTTTCCGCCACGGTGAGGTTGGGAGCGAGCGCGAGCTCCTGATGGATGACGACGATCCCCGCGGCGTGGGCCGCCTTGGGGCCTTCGAGATGGAGCGGCGCTCCGCCGAGCCGGATCTCCCCCCCGCGATCGGGCTTGAGGATCCCGCCCAGGATCTTCATCAGCGTCGATTTGCCGGCTCCGTTCTCGCCCATCAGGGCATGGATCTCGCCCGCCCAGGCGGTGAAGCTCACGTCTTCGAGGGCACGGACCGGGCCGAAGGTCTTGGAGATGCCCCGCATTTCCAGAACCGGCAGATCATCGCGCGGCATC
>KN173898.1:2054-16919 GCA_000759655.1 Acidicaldus organivorans
CCGCGGCGGGCGGCATAGGCCGCGCTCTCTTGCCCCTCATTCAACTCCGTGGACATGGACGCCTCCCTCGTCCCAATCATGGCGCAACTCTGCCCCGCCGGTCAAAGGGGGGAGAGGGACGCTTGACGGGGATGGAGGACGGCAGTCTCATCGTAGGGCGATAGAACTCGTGGAGAGGAGGAGGTGATGCGCGCGCTCTTCGTCCATCCCGGTCCGCTGATGTACACCAAGGTCTTCCTCCGGCTCGAGCCGCTCGGCCTCGAACTCGCTGCCGCGGCGGCCGAGCGGGCGGGGGTCGAGGCGCGGCTCCTTGATCTCCAGGTCGAGCCGGAATGGGCTTTCTTCCGCGCCCTCGAGCGGTTTCAGCCCGACCTCCTCGCCTTTTCCCTCAATTATCTCGCCAATGTGCCGGAGGTCCTCGCCCTGGCCTCCGCCGCCAAGGCGCGGCTGCCCCGGCTGGTGGTAGCGGTGGGTGGGCATTCGGCCTCTTTCATCGCCGAAACATTGCTTGCCCAGAGTGAGGGCGCGATCGATGTGGTGCTGCGCGGCGAGGGGGAGACGGCGATCCCTGAGCTGATCGCGGCCCTCGGCGCCGGGCGCGCCCTGAGCTCGGTGCCGGGCGCAGTGACGGCGGCGGGCAAGGGGCCCCCGCCCCGGCTGGTCGCCGATCTCGACGCGCTTTTACCGGCGCGCCATTTGCTCCGTCATCCGCGCAAATATTTCATCGGTCTCCTCGATCCCGCCGCCTCGATCGAGTTCACCCGCGGCTGTCCCTGGGACTGCGCGTTCTGCTCGGCCTGGACTTTCTACGGGCGGAGCTACCGCAGGCGGCAGGCGGAGGCGATCGCCGAGGAGCTCGCCCGCATTGCGGCCGAGGGAATCTTCATCGTCGATGACGTCGCCTTCATCCATCCCGAGGACGGAATGGCGATCGCGGATGCCATCGAGCGGCGGGGCCTCCGCAAACGTTACTATCTCGAAACCCGCGCCGACGTGCTGCTCCGTCACCCGGAGGTCTTCCGTCGTTGGCAGCGGCTTGGGCTTGCCATGATGTTCATGGGACTGGAGGCGATCGACGAGGAGGGGCTCAAGCTTTACCGCAAGCGCGTCTCGCTTTCGCGCAATTTCGAGGCGCTCGCGCTTGCCCGCCAGCTCGGGATCACGGTGGCGATCAACCTCATCGTCGATCCGTCCTGGGACCGGGAGCGGTTCGCCGCGGTGCGCGCCTTTTGCGAGGAGATCCCGGAAGTGGTCAATCTCACCGTGAACACGCCCTATCCGGGGACCGAAACCTGGGCCGAACTCGCTACGGCGCTCACCAGCCGCGACTACCGACTCTTCGACATCCAGCACGCGGTGCTTCCCACCCGACTGCCGCTTGCTGATTTCTATGACGAGCTCACCCGCACCCAGGCGGTGCTCAACCGAAAACATCTTGGCCTGCGCACCGTGCTTGGCGCGGCGGGCGCTTTCGCGCGGCTCGCCTTGCGCGGCCAGACCAATTTCCTCCGTGCCATGTTCAATTTCCGCAAGATTTACTCCAGGGAGGCGCTGCTTGCCGACCATGCGCGGGAGGTGCGCTACGAGGTGCCGTTGCCGCCCTCCGACCCGCCGCCGCGCGAGGCGCTCTATGTCCATCCGCCCGGGCGGGCTGGGCGCGAGATGGCGGCGGGGAGTGGCTGAGGCCCGGCTCGGCGTTCTCCCATCCCCCGATCGCAAAAAAGGACACCAAACTGGAATCGAAACGAAGAAAGCGGGGCAGGCGCCCCGCTTTCAGGTGGACAGAGCCCATGCTCCCCGCCCGTCTGGCTCGAACGGGCAGGGTATTTCGTCTCAGGCCGCCTTGATCTCGATCCGCTTGACGGAATCGGCGGCTTCGGCCTTTTTGGGCAGGGTGATGGTGAGCACGCCGTTCTTGAACTCGGCGGTCGCCTTCTCGACATCGACGTCGCCCACCTCGATCGCCCGGCTGAAGGCGCCATACCAGCGCTCGCTGTAGGTCTTGTCCTCGCGCGAGCCCTTCTTCTCACCGCTCAGGGTGAGGATGCCGTCCTTCACCTCGAGCTTGACGTCTTCCGGGCTGAGGCCGGGGAGATCGGCGCTCACCACGACTTGCTTCTCTTCGTCCTTGATTTCAAGCCGCGGCCAGAGATTGGCCCCCGCCACGGCGGGAACGGCAGTGAAACCGGGGACGAGATCACCGAACATCTCGTCGAGAAGCCGGTTCATCTCGCGCTGGAAGGCTGCCGCCGGATGATCGTCGAACCGGGCGAGCCCCCGACGCCGGCCAAAGGGAACGAGTGCCATCGTCATCCTCCTCTTTCTTTGCGTCAATGGACATCAGTGCCGAGAGGGATGCCCCGTCGCGTCCCGAGGAGGGAGCCTCCGCACACGATATCGTGAGGCCCGCCTTCCCGTTCAAGGGGCGCGGCGGGAAGGGAGGCCGGGCCTCAGGCCGCCTCCCGCACGCCGCTCGCCTCGAGCTGCGGCGGCTGGGTGGCAGGGGCTCTGATCTCGATCCGCCGCGGCTTGAGCGCCTCGGGGACGTTGCGCACCAACTCGATCACCAGCATGCCGTTCTCGAGCCGGGCCTCCTTCACCTCGACGTGATCGGCGAGGCTGAACTGTTTTTCGAAGGCCCGCGCCGCGATGCCACGATGGAGGTAATGACCCCCGTTCTTCTCGGCTTTGCGGCCGGCGACGATGAGCACGTTGGGCTGCCAGGTGACGGAGAGCTCCTCAGGCGTGAAGCCCGCCACCGCGAAGGTCAGCCGGTAGCTGTCCTCGCCGGTCTTTGCGATGTTGTAAGGCGGATAGTTGTCTTCGCTCTCGAAGCGGAGCGCGTCCTCGAACAGCCGGTCGAAGCCGATGAGAAGCCGGCCGAGAGGACCGAGATTGGCAGGAAATTCAACCATCCTCATAGCCACACCCTCCTTTCGAGCAACATGGATATGAGACATGACAGGAACGTGAGACGTCCCGCGCGGTGGCCTCCGTCCCGGAGGGAAGGAGGCGATCCGCGGCAGGACCCCAAGCGGGCATCCTGCAACTAGCGGATTGGGAACGGCGTTTTGATTTTTCAAGCCCCTCCCCCTTGCCGGGCGAGGCGGGCTGGGCTTGAGTAGGAAGTCGGAAAAGAGCAGAGGCCCGAAAGAGGGGAGACCCGGTCGGGACCGAGAGACAGGGAGGCGACGATGACCGCTCGGAAAGCAACGCAGCGCGGCAAGAACCTGAACGGGCTCGGGATGGGGCTGCTCGCGCTCCTCACCGGGATGGGGGCGCTGGGGGCGGGAGGTGTGGCCCAAGCCGATGAGATCACCGTCGGCCAGTCCACCTCGCTTTCGGGCTCGATCGCCCAGCTCGGCCTCACCGGGCGGCGCGGCCTCGAAATGGCCCTCGAGAAGATCAACGCCGAAGGCGGGCTCTTGGGCCAGAAGGTGCGGCTGGTGGTGGCCGATGATGGCATGACCCCGGCCAACGGCACCACCAATGCCCGCCAGATGATCCTCTCCGATCACATCAAGGCCCTCTTCGGCCCCGTCTCGAGCGCGGTGGGCGCGGCCGAGGAGACGCTCGCCGCCCAATACCACGTCCCCTATTTCCTCTTCACCGCCAATGACGTGCGGATGACCACCCAGGTCTTCACGCCTTATGCCTTCCAGGTGGTGCCGAATACGGTGATGGAGCCGCGCGCTGCGGCGCGCTACCTCGCCGAACTCGTCGGCAAGAAGCCGATCACGCTCGCCATCATCACTCCCAATTACAGTTTCGGCCGCGACTCGGCCGATTCCTTCGTCGCCGCCCTCAAGGCGGACGGGGTGGACGTCAAGGTCCTCACCCAGCAATTCCCCAAGCTCGGCGAGACGGACTACACGCCCTTCATTCCGCCTTTGGTCTCCGCCCATGCCGATTACACTTTCGTCGGCCAGTATGGCGGCGATCTCGTCACCTTCACCAAGCAGGCGCTCGGCTTCGGCCTGTTCAAGGCGACCACCGTGGTCGGCCAGTATGGGCGCCAGGTGCTCACCGCCCTTCCCGGCCAGGTTCCCGCCGGCACCATCGGCTTCGACCGCGCCCCGTTCTGGGCGATGGAGGGCGAGGGGATCAAGCGCTTCAACGAGGACTATCACCAGCGTTTCAATGAATGGCCCTCGGCCTGGGCGATCCTCGGCTACACCGCGGCCGAGACCTGGGCGGCAGGGGTGAAAAAGGCGGGCTCCTTCGATGGCGACAAGGTGGCGGCGGCGCTCTCGGGCGCTACCGTCCAGACCATGCGCGGCCCGATCACGCTCCGCGCCTGTGACCACCAGGGCAATGTCGCCGAGTATGTCGGGCGCATCTCGGCCGAGGTCGATCCCCGCTACGGCCAGCAAACCTACACCGATGTCAAGGCGATCCCCGGCGAGGAGACCATGCTCACCTGCGAGGAGGCCGAGAAACTCCAGCCCCATCACTGAGCGTCCTCCATTCCGGATGGCCGACATTCCGGGTTCGACACGGCAGCGAGCGAGGGGGAGGGAGACGCGGGGATGAATTTTGCCTCCACCGCCATCGAAATATTGAGCGCGCTCACCGCCGCGGCCAATCTCTTCATCATCGCCGCCGGGCTCTCGCTCGTCTTCGGCGCGCTCCGCATCATCAACCTCGCCCACGGCAGTTTCTACATGATCGGGGCGCTGGTGATGGCGAGCCTGCTCGGCCCCGGCCAGGCCTCACACCTCTTCTGGCCCGCCCTCATCCTCTCGCCCCTGCTCATGGCCGCGCTCGGCGCGGTGCTCGAACGTCTCCTCTTCCGCCGCATCTATCAGGCCGAGCACCTCATCCAGCTCCTTCTTTCCTATGCGCTCTCCCTGATGCTGGCCGATCTCGCGCTCCGCATCTGGGGAGCGGACAGCCGCACCGTCCCCCCGCCTTCCTGGCTTGCCGGGGCGCTGAGCGTGGGAGGCGCGACTTTCCCGCTCTATGATCTCTTCGTGATCGCGCTCGCCGCGGGGGTGGGGCTCGGGCTCTGGGCGCTGCTTCGCCGCACCCGCTTCGGCTGGGAGATCCGCGCCGCAGTCGAGGATCCGGAAAGCCTCGCGCTCTGCGGGCGCAACGTGCCAGCGCTGTTCACCGCCGTCTTCGCCCTCGGCGCCTTTCTCGCCGGGCTCGGCGGCGCGGCGGCGGCTCCTCTGCAGGCGATCGGACCGGGGATGGACAGCGCCATTCTGGTCTCCGCCTTCATCGTCACTGTGATCGGGGGCTTGGGCTCGATCGCCGGCGCCGCCCTCGGGGCGGCGGTGATCGGCCTCTTCCAGGCGGTGGGCACGCTCTGGCTTCCCACCTGGGCACCGGCCTTCATCTTTCTCGCCATGATCGTGGTCCTGGTCATCCGCCCCTCCGGCCTGCTCGGGGCGGCGGCGCAGGGCTGGGGCGGGGAGGGGTGAGCATGGCGCTCTCCCGCCGCTCAACTTGGGGAGGTGCGCTCGTCCTTCTCCTCATCGCCCCTTTCGTCCTTCCCACGCCCTGGCTCCTCGTGCTGCAAAATGCGTTGGTGCTCGGGCTCTTTGCGGTGGCGACCAATCTCCTGGTCGGCTGGAGCGGGCTCGTCTCCTTCGGCCAGGCGGCGTTCTATGGGCTCGGCGCCTATACGGTGGCGCTCGCCTGGCTGCATGGGCTCGCCCCCTTCTGGCTCGCCTTCTGCGCCGCCCCGCTGATCGCCGCGCTCGTGGCGGGGCTGACCGGCGCGATCGCGCTCCGGGCGCGCAAACTCTATTTTGCCCTGCTCACGCTTGCCTTCTCCGAGCTCTTCTACGTGCTCGCCGAACAGCTCTATGACATCACCAACGGCGCGAACGGGATCTTCGGGGCGATGGTGCCCGATATCCTGATCGTCCCGCGCAACGGCTTCTACTTCACGCTTGCCATCGTCGCCGCGGCCCTCTTCGTGCTCCATCGCATCTTCCACTCCCCCTTCGGGCTTGCGCTGCGGGCGATCCGCGAACGGCGCGTGCGGGCGGAGGCGCTCGGGCTCGACGTGGCCCGCCACGAGCTCGCCGCCTTCGCCCTTTCCGGGGCATTTTGCGGGCTGGCCGGCGCGCTCTACGTGGTGCATGACCAGACCGCCTATCCCGAGCTCCTCGACTGGGTGAAATCGGGCGAGCCGGTGATCGTCGCGGTGATCGGCGGCATCTCCACCTTCGCCGGCCCTCTGGTCGGCGCCCTCTTCTACCAGATCGCCCATGACGCGCTCGTCACCCTCACCCGCGACTGGCAGCTCGTGCTGGGCGCCCTGCTCCTTCTCGTCGTCCTCTTCCGTCCGGCGGGGCTGGCGAGCCTCCTCGAACGAAAGGAGCGCTGAGCATGGCAGCGCTGCTCGAGGTCGAGGGGCTGATCAAGCGCTTCGGCGGCTTCGCCGCGGTGGATGGGGTGAGTTTCGCGATCGAGGAAGGGACGATCCATGCGGTGATCGGCCCCAACGGGGCGGGCAAGACCACCCTCTTTCGGCTGCTCACCGGCCTTCATGCGCCGAGCGCCGGACGTATCCGGCTCGCCGGGCGCGACATCGCGGGGCTCGCCCCGCATCGCATCGCCTGCCTCGGCCTCGCCCAGTCCTTTCAGCTCACCACTATCTTCCCCAAGCTCAGCGTGCGTGAGCAAGTGGAATTCGCCCTCACCGCCCAGAGCGGGCTGGCCTGGCGGATGCTCGCCGCCACGCCTTCTCTCTTCACCCGGCGGGGCGTGCGCGCCGCGGCCGAGGTGCTGCTGGCCGAAGTGGGGCTCAGCGAGGCCGCAGAGCGTCCGGCCGAGACGCTCTCGCATGGCGATCAGCGCGCCCTCGACGTCGCCCTGGCGCTTGCCACCGAGCCCCGGCTCCTTCTCCTCGATGAGCCCACGGCGGGGATGTCGTCGTTCGAGACCGAGCGGATGGTGGCGATGATCCAGCGCCTCGCCCGCGCCCGCAACCTCACCGTGCTCTTTTCCGAACACGACATGGACGTGGTCTTCGGCATTTCGGACCGCATCACCGTGCTCCATCGCGGGCGGGTGATCGCCGAGGGTGACGCCGCGCGGGTGCAGGCCGACCCGGAGGTGGCCGAGGTCTATCTCGGGAGTACGGCCTGATGCTCGAGGTCGCGGCGATCGACGTCTATTACGGGTCGAGCCACATCCTGCAGGGCGTCTCGCTCGCCGTGACGGCGGGCGAGGTGGCGGTGCTGCTCGGCCGCAACGGGGCGGGGAAGACCACCACGTTCCGCGCCATCATGGGTCTCACCCCGCCCCGGCGCGGCGTAATCCGTTTCGAGGGAAGAACGATCAGCGGGGCCCCGCCGCATACCATCGTCCGCGCCGGGCTCGGGCTTGCCCCGAGCGGGCGGCGGCTCTTCGGCGATCTCACCGTCGCCGAGAACCTCGCCCTCGCCGAACGCCCGGGCGGGCCGTGGACGCGCGCGCGCGTGCTCGGGCTTGTCCCGAGCAGGCGGCGGCACTTCGGCGGTCTCACCGTCGCCGAGCCCCTCGCCCTCGCCGACCGCCCGGGCGGGCCGTGCACGCGCGCGCGCGTGCTCGGGCTTTTCCCCAAGCTCGCCGAGCTCGCCCCGCGGCGTGCGGCCTTCCTCTCCGGGGGCGAGCCCCTCGGTCGGCTCATCGAGGCGCAGGAGCCGGGGCTGGGAGCGAAGGGCGCGGGCGATCTTCAGCATCTGCTGCTCGCCCCGCGGCGTGCGGCCTTCCTCTCCGGGGGCGAGCAGCAGATGCTGAAGATCGCCCGCGCCCTTCTCTCCCAGCCCCGGCTCCTGCTCCTCGATGAGCCGACCGAGGGGCTCGCCCCCGTCGTGGTGCGTGAGCTCGGCGGCTGGATCCGCGGCATGCGCGCCGAGGGGCTCGCGATTCTGATGGCCGAGCAGAATGCGCGGTTCGCCCTCGCCCTCGCCGATCGCGGTTATGTGATGGAAAAGGGCCGCATCCTGCGCGAGGGCGAAGCGGCCCAACTCCTCGAAAGCCCGGAGCTTGCCACCCACCTCGCCTTGGGCCCCCGTTCGCGTCCTGCCGAAAACGCTTGAACTTTCCCCATTGCCCGCGATCTAATGAGGGGAGATCCCCGAAGGGCGCGTGCCCTTCGGAAAAGTAGATGTTTCGGATAACGAAAAACCCTTGGAGGAAACGCCATGCCGGACGCCGAGACGCCTCTGCAGCACAGCCGCGACTTCCTGCTCGAAGCCTATCGCCGGATGGCCACCATCCGCCGCTTCGAGGAGCGGGTGCACGAGCTTTTCGCCGCGGGCAAGCTCCCGGGCTTCGTTCATCTCTATGCCGGGGAGGAAGCCTCGGCGGTCGGGATCTGCAGCCAGCTCGACGAGCGGGACGCCATCACCTCGACCCATCGCGGCCACGGCCACTGCATCGCCAAGGGCTGCGACGTCACCGGCATGATGAAGGAGCTCTATGGCAAGGCGGGCGGGCTCTGCGCCGGTAAGGGCGGGTCGATGCACATCGCCGATGTCGATAAGGGCATGCTCGGGGCCAACGGTATCGTGGGCGGCGGACCGCCGCTCGCCTGCGGGGCGGCGCTTGCCGCCAAGACGCTGAAGACGGGAGGGGTCGCGGTCGCCTTCGTCGGCGATGGCGGCTCCAACCAGGGCACCACGCTCGAATCCTACAATCTCGCCAAGGTCTGGAATCTGCCGGTGATTTTCGTCATCGAGGACAATGGCTATGCCGAATCGACCGCCTCCGCCTGGTCGGTGGCGGGAAGCCAGGTGGGGCGGGCGGCGGGCTTCGGCATGCCGGCGCGCGAGGTCGATGGGTTCGACTTCTTCGCCGTCTATGACGCAGCCCGCGAGGCGATCGGACGGGCCCGCGCCGGCGGCGGGCCGAGCCTCCTCCACGTCAAACTCGCCCGCTATTTCGGCCATTTCGAGGGCGATGCGATGACCTATCGCGCGCCGGGCGAGATCGAGCGGCTGCGCGCCGAACAGGATTGCCTCGCCCGCTTCCGCAAGCGGGTCGCCGCCTCCGGCCTCATCGAGGAGGGGGAATTCGCCGCGCTCGAGAGAGAAATCGCCGACGAGATCGAGGCGGCGGTGGCGGCGGCCGAGGAAGACGCGATGCCACCGCCCGAGGCGGTGCTCACCGATGTTTATGTGAGCTATTGAGGGGAGGGCGCCATGGCACGCAAGACCTATCGCGAGGCGCTGAATGAGGCGCTCCGGCTCGAGATGCGGCGCGATCCCACCGTCATCGTCATGGGCGAGGACAATGCGGGCGGCATGGGCGCGCCCGGCGAGGACGATGCCTGGGGCGGGGTGATGGGCGTGACCAAGGGGTTGATGCCCGAATTCGGCCGCGAGCGGGTGCTCGATACGCCGATCTCGGAAAGCGCCTTCATCGGCGCGGCGGTGGGCGCGGCGGTGATGGGGCTGCGCCCGGTCGCTGAATTGATGTTCGTCGATTTCATGGGCGTGTGTTTCGACCAGATCTTCAACCAGGCCGCCAAGTTCCGCTACATGTTCGGCGGCCGGGCCAAGACCCCGGTGGTGATCCGCACCATGTATGGCGGGGGCCTGCGCGCCGCCTCGCAGCACAGCCAGTGCCTCTATCCGCTCTTCACCCACATCCCCGGCCTCAAGGTGGCGCTGCCCGCCACCCCCTATGACGCCAAGGGGCTGATGATCCAGGCGATCCGCGATGACGATCCGGTGATCTTCTTCGAACACAAGGCGCTCTATGACCTTCCTGGCGAGGTGCCGGATGAGGCCTACACCGTGCCGTTCGGCGAGGCGTCGATCACCCGCGAGGGGAAGGACGTCACCATCGTCGCCTTCGGCCGGATGGTGCATCTCGCCAACGAGGTCGCCGACCGGCTGCGGCGCGACAAGATCGGGGTGACGGTGGTTGATCCGCGCACCACCTCGCCGCTCGATGAGGAGACCATCCTCGATGCGGTGGCGGAGACCGGGCGGGTGGTGATCGTCGATGAGGCGCATCCGCGCTGTTCGATGGCGGCCGACATCGCCCGGCTGGTGGCCGAGCAGGCCTTCGACGATCTCAAGGCGCCCATCCGCACCCTCACCGCGCCGCACACGCCGGTGCCGTTCTCGCCGGCGCTCGAGGATGCCTATCTCCCCTCGGCGGCGCGGCTCGAGGAGATGGTGCGAAGCCTGATGCGGGCCTGAGAGGGAGGGACGGATGGCCGAGACCACGGGGGAGGGGGCGGCGATGGAGAGCGGGCGGCTTCATCTCCTCACCATGCCGAAATGGGGCCTCGCCATGACCGAGGGCACCCTCACCGCCTGGCTCGCCGAGCCGGAGGCGGAGGTCACCGAGGGCCAGCCGCTCGCCGAGATCGAGACGGCGAAAATCGCCAATGTGGTGGAAAGCCCCGGCGCCGGCGTTTTCCATCCGCTGGTCGAGGTGGGCCAGGTGGTGCCGGTGGGGGGCGTGCTCGGCATCATCGCCCCGCCCGGCACCGACCGGGCGGTGATCGAGGCGTTCGCCGCCGAACGCGCCGCCGTCCCTGCCGAGCCCGCCGCCGCGGCCGAACCCGAGAGCGGCACGGTGCATACGCCGGCCGGGCCGCTCGCCTACCGCCGCGAGGGCGGGGGCGCGGGGCTTCCCGCGGTGCTCCTCCACGGCTTCGGCGGGGATGGGGAGAACTTCCTCTTTCTCCTCGAGCCGCTCGCCGCAGACCGCCCGCTCTACGTGCTTGATCTTCCCGGACACGGCGCCTCGACCAAAGCGCTCGCCCGCGGCGATCTCGACGAACTCGCCCTTCTGCTCGAAGCAGCGCTCGAGGGGCTCGAGCTTTCGCGCTTTCACCTGCTCGGCCATTCGCTGGGAGGGGCGCTCGCGCTGGCCCTCGCCGAGCGGCAGAAGGCACGGGTGGCGAGCCTCGCCCTCATCGCGCCCTTCGGCGCGGGCCCGGCGGTGCCTGCCGACTATCTCGAGGCCTTCCTCGCCGCGAGCCGCAGGCGGGAGATGAAGACCGTGCTCGGCCGGCTTTTGGCCGATCCGGAGGCGGTCTCGACCTCGATGGTCGAGAGCGTGCTCAAGGCGCTTCGCGTCGATGGGGCGCGCGAGGCGCTCGGGCGGATCGCCGAGGCCACGCTCAAGGCGCCCGATCCACGCCTTGCTGCGCTGTTCGCCGCCCCGCACGCCCCCGCCCTCGTGCTGTGGGGCGCGGAAGACCGTCTGCTCCCCCCGCCGGAGAGTCTGCCTGCCGGCGTGGTCTTCGAGCGCATCGCCGCCTCCGGGCACATGCCCCATCTCGAAGCGCCGCAGAAGATCGCTCCGCTCCTCGCCCGTCACTTCGCCGCCCATGACGGCTGAGCGGGGCCCGCGCTGAGGCGAGGGGGTGTCCCTCGGGCGGCGGTGGGGTGACGGGGAGGCGCTCTGCCCCTATAACGGGGCCATGGAAGGCAAGGGCGCGGGAGGTGCCGGGATCGGGCCGGGGGTGGGCGTGGTGAGCGGGGCGGATGCCGCCTATTTTCCGTTGCTCGCCGAACTCATCGCCTCTCTCCACGACGCGGCCCCCGGCCTTCCGGTCGGGGTGATCGACGCGGGGCTCGACGCCCATCAACGGCGCGCGCTCGAGCGCGAGGGCGCGATCATCCGCCCCTTCGCTCCGCGGAGCCGGGAGCAGGCGCGGGCGCTCGCCCGCCGCCCGGCCTTGGCGGTGAATTTCGCCAAGCTCTGGCTCGATGAGCTCTTCCCCGAATTCGCGACCCTCCTCTTCATCGATGCCGATTGCTGGGTGCAGGAGGGGGCGGTGCTCGCCCTGATTGCGGATGCGGCAGCAACGGGAGCGCTCGCCGTCGTCCCCTCCCTGCTCGTCGCCCAGGACCTCACCATCCCGGTGCGCTGGTGGCTCGGGCTTTTCCCCGAACTCCGCACCTTCAACCGCAAGAACGGCCGCCACGCCCGCCTCCCCCGCGCCCTCCGCCGCCGCCTCGACCCAAGCCCCGATCTCAATGCCGGGGTTTACGCGCTCCGCCGCGAAAGCCGCTACTGGCCGCGTCTTCGCTTCTGGCAGAGCGAGATCCTCCGCCGCGGCGGCAAGCCCTTCACCACCGACGGGCTCGCCATGGCGCTCGCCGCCTACGCCGACGGCCTCCCCCTCGCCCTGCTTCCCGCCACCTGCAACGCCGCCGACCGCTGGCTGTTCGACCCGGAGGCGATGGCGCTCACCCTCTGCCAGCCGCCCTATGAGCGGATCGGCATCGTCCATCTCGCCAACCAGAAAAAAGTGCGCTTCGACCCCGAAGCCCGGGTGAGGATCCCCGACCGCTCGGGGCGGCTTCACGAGATCGGCCTCCGTTATCCCTACTTTGCAAACAGAGCGGCGCGGGTCCACCTTGCCCTGGCCAGCGAGAGAGGCTAGGCAAAATCCGGGCAACAGGAGCGTTGGCGATGGACAAGACGCGGGCACTCGAGGCAGCGATCGGCCAGATCGAGCGGAATTTCGGCAAAGGCGCGATCATGCGCATGGGCGATGACAAGGCCGAGGAGAAGATCGAGACGATCTCCTCGGGCTCGCTCGGGCTTGATCTCGCGCTCGGCATCGGCGGCCTGCCGCGCGGGCGGATCGTCGAGATCTACGGGCCGGAAAGCTCGGGCAAGACCACGCTCGCCCTGCACGCCATCGCGGAGGCGCAGAAGCAGGGGGGGGTCGCCGCCTTCATCGACGCCGAGCACGCCCTCGATCCGGTCTATGCGAGGAAGCTCGGGGTCAATGTCGATGACCTCCTCATCAGCCAGCCCGATACCGGCGAGCAGGCGCTCGAGATCGCCGACACCCTGGTCCGCTCCGGCGCGATCGACGTACTCGTCATCGACAGCGTCGCCGCCCTGGTGCCGCGCGCCGAACTCGAGGGCGAGATGGGGGATTCGCATGTCGGGCTGCAGGCCCGCCTGATGAGCCAGGCGCTGCGCAAGCTCACCGGCTCGATCTTCCGCTCCAACACGCTCCTTATCTTCCTCAACCAGATCCGCCTCAAGATCGGGGTAATGTTCGGCAATCCGGAGACCACCACCGGCGGCAACGCGCTCAAGTTCTACGCCTCGGTGCGGATGGAGATCCGCCGCATCGGCCAGATCAAGGACCGCGAGCACGTGATCGGCAACCAGACGCGGGTCAAGATCGTCAAGAACAAGCTCGCCCCCCCGTTCCGCCAGGTCGAGTTCGACATCATGTATGGCGAGGGGATCAGCAAGATGGGCGAACTGGTCGATCTCGGCGTCAAGGCGGGGATCGTCGAGAAATCGGGCGCCTGGTTCAGCTATGACGGCCAGCGCATCGGCCAGGGCCGGGAGAACGCCAAGCAGTTCCTGCGCGAGCACCCGGACGTGGCGGCAGCGATCGAGCGCCGCCTGCGTGAGGAGGCGGGGCTGCTCGCCCATTCCATGCTCGCCGCCGAGGGGGAGGAGCTTCCTGACTAGCGCCCCGCCGGCCCCCCTCGGGCTCGCGCTGGAGCCGGCCGATCACGAGCTGATCGCCGCGGCGCGCGCCACGCTTGCCAAGTTCCACCGCCCGCCCTGGCACCGGCTCGCCGCCGCCATCCGCGGCCGCGACGGGCGGATCGCCACCGGCATCCATATCGGGGCCACCATCGGGCGGCTTTCGGTCTGCGCCGAGGCGGTGGCTTTGGGCCGCGCCATCATGGAGGGGGATGGGCGGATTGCGGTGATCGCCGCGTTGCGCGCGCCGAAACCCGGTGAAGCGGAGCGCGAGCCCGCGCTCGTCGCCCCCTGCGGGGCGTGCCGGGAGATGATCTATGATTTCGACCCGGAGGCGCTGGTCATCGTCCCCCATGCCGAGCACGGGGCGGTGAAGCTTCCCATCCGCGCCCTGCTCCCCGTCCCCTATCCGCGGCTTCTCCCGGGCGGCACGCCCGACTGAACGCGCGGCCGGACGCCGCCGTCACGTTCATTCCGGAATGGAAACGGCGGGGCCGGGCATCAGATGCTGGCCGCCATCGAGGGCGATCATCTGGCCGGTGAAGGAGGGGAGCATGAGGCCCATCAGCACCGCGCTCGCCACCTCTTCCGGTCGGGCCGGGCGCTTGAGGGGAAGGCTCGCCACCTGGGCGGCGAAATGATCGGGGCTCTGGCGCGGGCTGGGCAGGGTGGGGCCGGGGCCGATCCCGAAGACGCGGATGCGCGGGGCGAGCGCGAGCGCCAGCGTCTGGGTGAGCGTCCAGAGCCCGGCCTTGGAGAGGGTGTAGGAGATGAAATGCCCGGTAGGGGCGAAGACGCGCTGGTCGAGCAGATTGACGATCACCCCCTCCTTCGCCGCGGGCAGCGCCTTGGCGAAGCCCTGCGCCAGGACGAAGGGGACGCGGAGATTGACCTCCATGTGCTGCGTCCAGCTCTCGCGCGTGGCGTCATACCATTCGTCGCGCTCGAAGAGCGAGGCGTTGTTGACCAGCACGCCGAGCGGGCCGAGCGCGACGAATGGTATGACGCCACGCGCGAGAGCTGGACGCAGCACATGGAGGTCAATCTCCGCGTCCCCTTCGTCCTGGCGCAGGGCTTCGCCGCGGGCAGCGCCTTGGCGAAGCCCTGCGCCAGGACGAAGGGGACGCGGAGATTGACCTCCATGTGCTGCGTCCAGCTCTCGCGCGTGGCGTCATACCATTCGTCGCGCTCGAAGAGCGAGGCGTTGTTGACCAGCACGCCGAGCGGGCCGAGCGCGGCGGCGGCCTCCTCGAGGAGGGGGACGAGCCGCGCCTCTTCGGCGAGATCGGCCTGAACCAGCGCCGCCTTGGCCCCGCGCCCTTCGATCGCCTCGGCCAGCGTTTCCGCCTCGGCGCGGCTTTCCCGGAAATGGATGGCAACATCGAACCCGGCCTCGGCGAGCGCAAGCGCGATCGCCCGGCCGATGCGCCGCGC
>KN173899.1:0-3439 GCA_000759655.1 Acidicaldus organivorans
CCGGGCGCGGCATCGGCCCGGCCTATGAGGACAAAGTGGCCCGCCGCGCCATCCGGGTCGCCGATCTCGCCGAGCCAGAGACGCTTTCGGCCAAGCTCGACGAACTCCTCCTCCATCACAACACGCTGCTCGCCGGGCTCGGCGCCGAGACCTTCACCAAGGAGGCGCTGCTCGAAGGGCTGAAAGCGGTGGCCGAGCCGGTGCTCGCCTATGCCGAGCCGGTGTGGGAGCGGCTCGACCGCGCCCGCCGCGAGGGGCGGCGCATTCTCTTCGAAGGGGCGCAGGCGGTGATGCTCGACGTCGATCACGGCACTTACCCCTTCGTCACGTCGAGCAACACGGTGGCGGCGACCGCGGCCTCGGGGAGCGGGCTCGGACCTTCGGCGATCGGCTTCGTGCTCGGCATCGCCAAGGCCTACAGCACCCGGGTGGGGGCGGGGCCGTTCCCGACCGAGCTTCACGACGAGACGGGCCGGCTCTTGGGGGAGCGGGGGCACGAGTTCGGCACGGTGACCGGGCGGCGGCGGCGCTGCGGCTGGTTCGACGCGGTGCTGGTGCGCCAGGCGGTGAAGCTCGGCGGCATCCACGGCATCGCCCTCACCAAGCTCGACGTGCTCGATGGCCTTCCCGAGATCCGCATCAACGTCGCCTACCGGCTGGGGGGCGAGGGGAGGCGGGGAGGGCGGCCCCTCCCCCCTCCCGCTCGCCGGTCCCGCCGCGCGGGGCGTTTTCCTCCATCTCCGCTTCCAGGGCGGCGATCTCTGCGTCCGAGAAGCCGAAATGATGGGCGATCTCGTGCATCACCACATTGCGCACCAGGGCGCGGAGATCGGCCCCGGTCTCGATCCACTCGAGCAGGATCGGCATGCGGTAGAGATGGATCGTATCGGGTGGCCGGGCTGGATCCTCCATGCTCTTCTGGCCGATCGGGGTGCCCCGGTAGAGGCCGGTGAGATCCCATTCCGACTCGAGCGCCATCTCCTCGCAGGTCACCGCGTCGGGGAAATCCTCGATCATGATCCCTACGCCGGCGAGGTGGCGGGCGAGGCGGGCCGGGATGGCGGCGAGCGCCTCTTCGGCGAGTGCGGCGAGCTGATCCTCATCGGGCGGCAGGAGGGGGGCGGGTTCGGTCATGGCGCCTCCAGCGGGGGGTCGTGATCCCGGAGGGGTGTCTTGCACCGGGATATCTGCATCGGGATATCTTACGTCGGGGGCCGCGATCCGCGAAAGGGAGGATGGCGTCCGTCCGGGCTTGACCTTCCCGTGACCGGTCGTCATATCGGTCGCGATCGAGAGTTTCGATGAGAACCTTCCGCCACGGCGGACGAGGTGTCGCGCCCTGGACGGGAAAGGAAGAGTGATGCCATGACATTACCGGTGATGCCGAAAGCCACCGCCGTGTGGCTGATCGAAAAGACTGCCCTGACGTTCGAACAGATTGCCGAGTTCTGTGGCATGCACCCGCTTGAGGTGCAGGCGATCGCCGATGGCGAGGTGGCGCAGGGAATCGTGGGCTATGACCCGATCGCGAGCAACCAGCTCACGCTGGAGGAGATCCGCCGCTGCGAGGCCGATCCCAACGCGCGGCTCCGCCTCAACGTCTCGCCGCATCTTCAGGTGAAGAAGACGGTGCGCAAGACCCGCTACACGCCGGTCTCCAAGCGCAATGACCGGCCGGATGGCATCGCCTATCTGCTCCGCCATCATCCGGAGCTCTCGGACGCGCAGATCGCCAAGCTGCTCGGCACCACCAAGGAGACGATCCAGAAGGTGCGCGATCGCACCCACTGGAACAGCGCCAACATCAAGCCGCGCGATCCGGTGCTGCTCGGGCTCTGCACGCAGAGCGACCTCAACGCGGCGGTCGCCGAGGCCCGCGCCCGGCTCGAACGGGAGGGGCAGAGCGCCCCCGCCCCGGCGCTCGCCGAGACCGAAGGCGGGGACGAGGGATACTGAACTCCCGCCTGCAGCCGGAAATCCCACGACGAGAGAGGCAGGCGGCTTGCTCCCGCCTCCCTCATGCCCTCCCGGTGCGGGGNGACCTCAACGCGGCGGTCGCCGAGGCCCGCGCCCGGCTCGAACGGGAGGGGCAGAGCGCCCCCGCCCCGGCGCTCGCCGAGACCGAAGGCGGGGACGAGGGATACTGAACTCCCGCCTCCCTCATGCCCTCCCGGTGCGGGGAGCGCTCGTAGTCCCGGTTGCGCGAAAGTTCAGGCCGCGCTGGCGGCTGCCTGTTCCTCTTCGAGCCGGGCGATCTCTTCCTTGAGATGGAGTTTTTCGCGTTTGAGCCGGTGCAGCGTGTCGCTGTCCGGCAAGGGGCGATGATCCTCTTCGAGGATCTTCTGCTCGAGTTCCGCATGACGCCGCTTGAGCGCGGCCAGTCTGGATTCGAGGCTCATGGGCGTTGACCCCTTTCTTTCTGTAAGCGGGAGCGGCCTCAGGCCCTCCCTTTTTCAAGCTTAGGCAGAAGCGGGCCGCTTTTCCACTCTTGCGTGACGAAAATTGCGCCCGCTCCTCCGCGCTACCCTGCTAATCGCGCGCCGCGGCAGGTGCTGCTCGCCACCTTCCCCGCCGCGGCGGGGGCGAGGGCGGCAGGATGAAGCCGTAAGTGGCGTAGGTGTCGCGCCCGAACGTGCCGGAGGGCTCCCACCAGACCCGCACCTCGGTCCAATCATTGCGCGGCGAGACGTCGAGCGCCGGCTGGTCGAACTGAGCGCGGTGGCGCACCCAGTTGGCCTGGCTCACCAGGATCTCGCGATTCGAGAGGACCGCCGAGACCACCGCGACATGGCCTTCCGGCATGTGCCGGGTTCGCTTGAAGACGAGGATCGCGCCGACCTCGGGGCGCTGGCTGTGCCGGTAGAGGCCTTCCGATTCGCGCCACCACGTATAGGCGGGGCCGCGCAGCGCGACCTGGGTGAGGTCGCGGGCGAAGGGAGCGCATTCGCGGGGCGAGGGGCGGGAGAGCGCGGTGGAAGGGGCGGTGGCGACGGGGCGGGACGAACCGGCGCAGGCGGCGAGCGGTAGCGCCATCAAAAAAATTGCTGATTGGGCGCGGGATCTATACCACTTGTTAACCATTTCCCCGTATGGTTGAAGACGAGGCCAAGAGTTTCGCGGCTTCACGTTTCCTCCCAAACGCGGCGGGTCTCTCCGGAGATGCCGCCGCCACCTCAGGCGGTCTCTGGCGTAGCCCGGGCCGCCTCTTTTTTCGGCTCATTCGGCGCCTCTCCCGCGAGATGGCCATCTCCCGCCGCCTCACGGCCGGCGCCGGAACGGGGGCTCCGCTCGGCTGCTGCAGCGAGCACGCCGAGCACGTCGCCCTCCGCATCCAGCCCCTGGATGTGGCGGGCGTGCCAGAGCGCGTAAAAAAGCAGGCTCCAGCCGGTCTGGCCGTCGTCATGGGTGAGGGCCGCGGCGATTCCCTCCGCGCTCGCCC
>KN173899.1:3515-4600 GCA_000759655.1 Acidicaldus organivorans
AAGGGGCGAGGGCGGGGTTGCGGGCGAGCAGCGGCAGGAGTGCGTCGCGCTTGGCGCCGATCCAGCGCCCCATCGGCGGTTTGAAGCCTTTCTTGCGGGCGAAGGGGCGGGCCTCGGGCAGACGCTCGGCGAGCCAGCGGCGGAGGATGAGCTTGCCCCGCCGCATCCCCACCCGCTCGCGGTCGGGCAAGGCCAGCGCATAGGCCGCCACCACCGGATCGACCAGCGGGGTGCGGCCCTCCACGCCGTGGCCCATCAGGCAGCGGTCGAGCTTGATGAGGAGGTCATTGGGGAGCCACTCGCGGCAATCGACCAACTGGGCGCGTTGCAGCGGGGTGAGGCCGCGCCGCGCCGCCACCTCCCCTTCGGCTGCATCGAGCCCCGCCCGCCACGGCCCGAGCCGGAAGCCGGGAAGCCCGTCGAAGACGCCGCGGCTCCTCGCCGGGCGCTGCACCCAGCGCCAGGGCCAGAGGAGGCGGCGGTAGCGGCCATAGCCCCCGAACATCTCATCGCCCCCCTCGCCGCAGAGCACCACCTTGAGCCCGAGCGCCTCGCGCGCCCCTTTGCCCAGAAGCCAGGTGGGAAGGGCGGCGGCATCGGTGGTCGGATCGTCGAGGGCGGCGGCGATGCGCGGCGCGTAGCGCCAGAAATCGGCCTCCGTCATGCGGAGGCGTTCGCATCGGGCGCCGACCGCGCGTGCCACGGCGAGCGCCGCCTCGCTCTCATCGCTCGCATCCGCACCGTCATAGCCGATGGTGAGCGCCACCACCGGGGTCGCGGAAAGCCGGTGCATCAGCCAGAGCAGGGACGAGGAATCGATCCCGCCCGAGAGGAAGAGGCCGTAAGGCACGTCGGAACGGAGATGAAGGGCGACACTTTCGGTGAGCACCTCATCGAGCCGGGCCGGATCGGAGCGGCTCTCGCCTAAAGCGGCGAGCGGGTCATGGAAATGGCGGGCGCGGATCTCGCCCGCCTCGATCACCAGCGTCTCGCCGGGCAGCACCCGCTTGATCGCGGGAAAGACCGTCTCCCGGCCGGTGGTGAATTTGAGCGAGAGCAGCTCATCGCGCCGCGCAGGGTCGATT
>KN173899.1:4737-10947 GCA_000759655.1 Acidicaldus organivorans
GCTTCGGAGGCGAAGGCGAAAAAGCCCGGCGCTTCGACGTAGTAGAGTGGCTTGATGCCGAAGGGATCGCGGGCGAGGATGAAGCGCTGGCGGACCGGATCGAAGAGGGCGAGCGCATACATCCCGCGCAGACAGGGCGCAAAATGAACGCCCTCGCGCGCGTAGAGGAAAAGGATCGGCTCGCAGTCGGAACGGGTGCGGAACGGCGCCGGGGCGAGCTCGGCGCGGAGCTGCGGATCGTTGTAGATCTCGCCATTGGCGACGAGAACCGTGCCCTCCGGCCCGTAGAGCGGCTGATCGCCGGTCTCGAGATCGACGATGGAAAGCCTGCGATGGACGAGGCCGAGGCTTGGGGTGAGGAAACGCCCCTCGGCATCGGGGCCGCGATGGACGAGGCGGGCGGCGAGCGCCGCGAGCTTCCTTTCATCGACCGGCCGCCCCGCCTTCATCCAGATCCCGCCAATCCCGCACATCGGCCCATCCCCTCTGTTCTCCTCCGTTATATCGGGGTTGTGCGCCTTCAACCAAGTCATGCTAAGCGGGCGCCATGCGGATCCTCTTCGTCACCTCGAACCGCATCGGCGATGCGGTGCTCTCGACCGGGCTGGTGGCCCATCTGCTCGACGCCTACCCGTCGGCGCGGCTCACCATCGCCTGCGGGCCGCTCGCTGCCCCGCTGTTCGCCCGCACTCCTCGGCTCGAGCGACTGATCGCCTTCGACAAGCGCCGCTTCGGCCTGCATTGGCTCGCCCTCTGGGGGCGCCTCGTCGCAAAGCGCTGGGATCTCGTGGTGGACAATCGCGGCTCGCTGATCGGCCATTTCCTCGCCGCGCGCCGCCGCGCGCGCCTCGTCCGCCGCCCCGGCCCCAAGATCGCCGAGATCGGGGCCATCCTCGGGCTCGACCCGCCGCCCCTGCCCACCATCTGGACCGCGCCCGAAGACGAGGCGAAAGCCGAGGCGCTGCTTCCGCCCCCGGGCCCTTACGTGGCGCTCGCCCCCACCGCCAACTGGCCGGGCAAGATCTGGCCCGCCGAGCGTTTCGCCCGCGCCTTCGAGCGGATCGCCGCCCGGTTTCTGCCCGGGGCGCGGGCGGTGATCTTCGCGGGGCCCGGGGAGGAGGAGGCGGCGCGCGCCGCCCCGCTCCGCGCCCTGCTTCCGGAGGCGATCGATCTCACCGGGACGCTCGAACTCTACGAGGCGGCGGCCTGTCTCAAGCGGGCGGCCCTTTTCATCGGCAATGATTCGGGGCTGATGCATCTCGCCGCGGCAAGCGGGGCGCCCACCATCGGCCTCTTCGGCCCCACTCCGGCTGCCATCTACGCGCCGGCGGGTCCCAAGGCACGCGCCGTGATCGCGCCCGAGCCCGCGATGGCGGCGATTTCGGTCGAGGCGGTGGTGGCGGCGGCCGGGGCGCTGCTCGGCTGGGCGGAACTCGCCGCAGAATGAGCAGCGAAAGGCTCAAGCCCTTCCGGCTCGCCCATGTCATGGCCGGGGCGCCGCATGGCGGGGCAGAGGCGTTTTTCGAACGGATCATCGCCGCGCAAGCGGGGGCGGGCGATGAGATCCTCGCCGTGATCAAGCGCAATCCCGACCGGCGGGCGCGGCTCGAGAACCACGCCGCGGCGATCGCCGAGCTTCGCTTCGGTGCTTTCGCCGATTGGACGACGCGGCGGCGGCTTGGCCGGCTGCTCCGTGCTTTCCGTCCCGACGTGGTGATGAGCTGGATGAGCCGGGCGAGCGAGCACACCCCACGCGGGCCCTATGTGTTGGTAGGCCGGCTCGGCGGCTTCTACAATCTCCGCCATTTCCGCCATTGCGATCATCTGGTGGCCAATTCCCAAAGCCTGCTCGCCTGGCTCCGCGCCCAGGGCTGGGAGGCCTCGCGCACCCATTACCTGCCCAATTTCGTGAGGGATCATGGTGGAGCAGCACCCGCCGCCGATCTCGCCGGCGCGGGAAGGCTCATCCTTGCCCTCGGCCGGCTCCATGAGGAAAAAGGCTTCGACATTCTGCTCCGCGCTTTTGCCCGTCTCACCGCGCGCGGCGAAGGGGAGGGGGTGCGGCTTCTCATCGCGGGCGAGGGCCCGGAGCGCAGCGCCCTGATCCGGCTTGCTGGAGAGCTCGGGATCGCCGGGCGGGTGATCTTCGCCGGCTGGCGCGAGGATGTGGCGGCGCTGCTCGCCGCCTCCGCCTTCCTCGTCTGCCCCTCGCGGGTCGAGCCGCTCGGCAATGTCATCCCCGAGGCCTGGTCGGCGGGGCGGGCGGTGGTGG
The DNA here is from genome assembly GCA_000759655.1 of Acidicaldus organivorans. GTDB lineage: Bacteria > Pseudomonadota > Alphaproteobacteria > Acetobacterales > Acetobacteraceae > Acidicaldus > Acidicaldus organivorans. Next base: position 7,010 of record KN173899.1, read on the forward strand.
CGAGCCGGGTGAGCGGGCCGGCCGAGCTCATCCGGGAGGGGGAGGACGGGCTCCTCGTGCCGCCCGAAGACCCCGAAGCCCTCGCCGGTGCGCTCGCCGCGCTGCTCGCCGACCCCGCTCTGGCGGCGCGGCTCGGCGCAGCGGGGCGGACACGTTTCCTTGCCGAGTTCACCGAAGGCGCGGTGCTCGGGGAGTGGCGGCGGTTTTTTGCCAAAATGCGCGCGCTCCGCGAAGAAAGGGACCGCCACGCCGGGCGGGAACGGCGCGAGGAATGAAGAGCCGAAGGAGCGGAAAGACGCATGAGCTTGGACGCGAATAGCCCGACACCCCCTTCTGGTCCGCGTTGGCTCGGCGGGCTCGACCGCGCCGCGCCCTGGGCGGTGGTGCTGGTCCCGGTGTTCCTGGTGCATGGGCGGCTGATCGCCGATGCGCTGATGGCACTGGTGGGCCTCGCTTGGGCGGTGCGGGTGGTGGTTCTGCGGGATTTCGCCGCGCTGCGCCGGCCCTGGCTGGTGATCGGGCTCCTCTGGTGGGCCTGGGTGGTCGCCTGCTCGGTGCCGCTTCCGGGCCGGGGCGGGGTGATGCCGCTCCTCGAAGCGGTGGTGATGCTGCGTTATCTCCTTTTCCTCGCCGCGGCCGAGCCCTGGGCGCTCGCGCCACCCGCGGCGCGGCGGGGGCTTCGCGCCACGCTTTCGCTCGCCCTCCTCTATATCGGCCTGCAGGCGGCGACCCAGTTCTTCACCGGCAAGAACTGGTTTGGCCATGGGCGCTGGCCGGATGGCGAGCTCACCGGTCCCTATGACAAGCCGCGCGCCGGGGGCCAGGTCGAGATGCTGTTCTACCCGGTGCTGCTTCCCCCCGTGGCGCGGCTTCTGGGGCGGGACAATCCCTGGCCGCTCCGGCTGGCAGGGGCGGCGCTTGGGCTTCTGGGACTTGCCCTCATCGTCCTGATCGGCCAGCGCATGCCCTTCACCCTCACCTTCTTCGGGCTTTTTGTCACGGCGGCCTTCCTCCGCCCGCTCCGGCCCTATCTCGCCGCGGGAGCGCTCGCCGCGGTGGTGCTGGTCGGCGCCTCCTCGGTGATCTCGCCCCCCACCTTCTACCGGCTGGTCACCAAATACTCGCATCAGCTCAGCGATTTCCGGGAGAGCCCCTATGGGGTGATCTTCGCCCGGGCGCGCGCGATGGTGATGGCCCATCCGGTGATGGGGCTCGGCCATGACGGGTTTCGCAATTATTGCGGCGATCCCGCCTATTTCCACGGCTGGCGCTGGCCCAAGGATCCCACCGATGACGGGGGCGGTCCGGCGGGCTGTCAGCAGCACCCGCACAACATCTATCTGGAGGCGGCGGTCAATGGCGGGCTGGTCGGGCTCGGCCTGTTCGCGGCGATGGCGGTGGCCTGGCTCGTCACCCTGGGACGGGGGCTGTGGCGGGAGCCCGACCCGCTCCGCGTCGGGCTTTTCGTGATGGCGGTGCTGTTCCTGTGGCCGGTTGCCTCGACCAGTTCATTTTCGGCGATGCCGCTTTCGGGGTTTTTCTTCGTGCAGCTCGGGCTGGGGCTGGCCGAGGCGCGGCTCTGGCGGGAGGGACGGCGATCAACTATGGGTTGAACGTTCGGTCAGCGATCGAGTTCTCGTGATGTTCTTGAGAACAAAGAACGAAAACGTGAGGGTGAAGTAAAAAAAACCATCAATCTTTCCGCGGAATAGTAAATGAAGTGATAACGCAGAGGAAAATTTTTCGAACGTCAATGAAGTGACATTTTTCCATTGACGCCCATGCCGTCCCATAGTATCCCATGAATTCCCAAGGGGGCGGCGCGCGGCCACCCTGTCTGCAACCAGAGGTCGCGGTCCCGCCGCCTCCGCGGAGCGCATGAACGCCGCCGGTTGGGAAGAGGGGCAGGCAGAGGCGGATGACCCATTTTCTGGGCACCCATCAGAACAAGCTGGACGCCAAGGGGCGCGTCTCCGTCCCCGCCGCGTTCCGCGCCGCCCTGCGCAGCCTGGGCGAGGGAGAGGCCGGGGGCGGTCTCATCCTCCGCCCCTCGCACACCCATCCCTGCATCGAGGCCTGGCCCGCGCCGCTCTTCCAGAGCCTCACCCAGTCGCTCGACCGGCTCGATCTCTTCAGCGAGGCGCATGACGATCTCGCCGCCGCCCTCTATGCCGATGCCTACCCGGTGGAGGCGGATCGCGAGGGGCGGATCGTGCTGCCCGATGCGCTGATCGCCCATGCCGGGCTATCCGAAAGCGTGGTGTTCATGGGATTGGGGCGCATCTTCCAGATCTGGGAGCCGGAAGCGGCGGCGCGGCGGCGGGAGGAGGCACGCGCCCGGGCCCGCGCCCGCGGCCTCACTTTGCCCGGCCTCGCCCCCGCTCCTGCCGCCACGTCCCGTCCCGTTGCGGAGGGCGGTCATGGCTGAGCTCCGCCACGTTCCCGTCCTCTGCGCGGCGGTGCGCGACGTCCTCGCCCCCGCCCCCGGCAAGCTTTTTCTCGATCTCACCTTCGGCGGGGGTGGGCATAGTGCGGCTTTGCTCGAAGCCGCCCCTTGCCGCGTCATCGCCGCCGACCGCGACCCGGAGGCGGTGGCCCGCGGCGCCGCACTCGCTGCGCGTTTTGGGGGGCGGCTTTCCTTGCGCGAGGGGCGGGCGAGCGCGGTGCTCGCTTCCCTCGCGGAAGAGCTCGGTCCCGCCTCGGTCGATGGCATCCTGCTCGATCTCGGGGTGTCGAGTTTTCAGCTCGACGATCCGGCGCGCGGCTTTTCCTTCCGCTTCAATGGGCCGCTCGACATGCGCATGGAAAAGACGGGGCCGAGTGCTGCTGATCTCGTCAACCACGCCGATGAGGCGGAGCTTGCCCGCATCCTGCACGAATATGGCGAGGAGCGGCTGGCCCGCCGCATCGCCCGCGCCATCGTCGCCCGTCGCCGCGAGGCGCCGTTCACCACGACCGAGGACCTCGCCGCCCTCATCCGCGCCGTGGCGGGCGGGCGCGGCGAGGCCGCCATCGATCCCGCGACACGGAGTTTCCAGGCGCTGCGTATTGCGGTCAATGACGAGCTCGGCGAGCTCGACCGCGCGCTCGCCGCCGCTCTGCCCCTGCTCCGCCCGCCCGGGCGGCTTGCGGTGATCGCCTTTCATTCCCTCGAAGACCGCCGCGTCAAGGCGTTCATGCGCGAGGCGAGCGGCGCCGCCCCGCGCCCCTCGCGCCACGAGCCCGACCGGCCCGGGGCGGAGCCCGCCTTCCGCCTCGTCACCCGTCAGGCGATCCGGCCTGATGCAGCGGAATGCGCGGCCAATCCGCGCGCGCGCAGCGCGCGGCTTCGCGTCCTCGAACGCATGGCGGCGGAGATGCCCGCCGTCCCGGAGGCCTTGCTCCCATGATCCGTTTTCCGACCCTGCTTGCGCTCGCTTTCGCCCTTGCCGCCGGGCTCGGCCTCTATGGCGTGAAATACCGCACCGAGAAGCTCGACCGCGCCATCGCCGCGACCGTGCGCGAGACGGAGGCATTGCACGAGCGCACCGGCATCCTCAAGGCGGAGTGGGCGCTTCTCAACGACCCCGACCGTCTCGCCGATCTCGCCTCCCGCCATCTCGCGCTCAAGCCGATCGACCCGCACCAGTTCGTCTCCCTCGCCGATCTCGACCGCAGGCTGCCCCCCGTGCGGCCGGCGGAGGATGAGGAGGAGAGCGCGCCAGAGGTGCCGCTTGCTGCCAATCCGCTTCTCCCCCGCGCGGGAGGTGGGGCGGTTACGGCAGCCTCCCCGGCCGCCGCGGTGCCCTCCGCCGGGTCCTCTTCCGTTCCCCCGTCTTCCGTTCCCCCTTCTGTTTCCCCGTCCTCTGCAGCGGCCGCCTCGTCTCCCGCCACGCCGGCGGCGGCGCTGGCGCTGGCCGCGCCGTTCACCGTCACGTCCGCCGCGTCCTCCGCCGCCG
>KN173899.1:11064-11615 GCA_000759655.1 Acidicaldus organivorans
CGACAGTCGCGCCCGCCACCCCAACGTCCACCACCCCAACGCCCACCGCCTCAACCTCCGCCCCCGCGACGTCCGCCGCGCTGGCGGCAGGGGCGGGACGCACCCAGGGCACGCCTCGCGAGGCCGTCGTGGCGCTTGCCGCAGCGCGGCCCGCCGCGCCGGCCCATCCCGCCTCGGCCCGACCCGCGCCGGCCTCGGGGGCGAGCCCCGCGGCTCCGACCCATCCGGCGAGCCGGGGCGGGGCAGCGGCTTCGGGGTCGGCTCCGGGGCACCCGGCCATGGTTGCCGCCGCGACCCTGCCCGCCCCATCGTCCTCTTCCGCCGCGGCGCATCTCGCCCAAAGTGCTGCAGCGCATCTCGCCCAAAGCGCGGCGGCGCCCCGCCCGGCGGCTGTTCCGGTGAGCGGCTCGCTGCTCGCCCCGCGCAGCCTGATCCAGCCGGTCGCCCTCCAGCCCGCCGCCGCGCCGCGGGAGGCGGCTCCGCCGGTGACGGCGGTTCCGGTGCAGAGCGGCTCGCTGCTCGGCGGGCATTACGGACGGGTGGGCGGCAGC
>KN173900.1:0-5707 GCA_000759655.1 Acidicaldus organivorans
TGCGGCGCAAGAATACGCCGTCTGAAGTGGCTACCGGGTGCCGTTGTGGTGGTATCTCGATCACAAGGACGCGATGGTCACCAACAAGGACCGATTCGACTCGTACGGCCACCGACGGGCGGGTTTGGTTGGCGATCAGGGCCACCATCTTGTTGCAGTCGGTGGTGTCGCCGTGCCCCCAGCGTGCCCCAGTGACGCGGCCGTCGTCTTCGACGCCGATCAAGAGATATCCCGGTTGATGTCCATTGCGATTGGCCAAGCACACAACGGCTTTCACGAGGTCGCGATCGTTGAGCGGTGTCCGTTCCCCACCCTTGAACTCGACCGCGAGGGTTTCACCATCGGCGATCATCCGCAAGAGTTGATCGGATGTCATCTCACGCTCCACGCTAAGGCCACGCGAAGATTGCCATCTTCAACACAGCGTTCAATAAGTCAATCCCCGCGGTTGGCCCAATCCGCGTTCTTCGTCAAACTCGGCGCATGGATGATGGTCGCATCGACGATCGTGGCTCGAGCGCAGGCTCAGCCCTTTGCGCTGCAAGCACCTTGACCCACTAAAAAAGCTTCTCGGGCAAGCCGCGCCTCTCCAGCACCAGCGCCAGAGGATCGTCATCTCGTCCGGGATGGCGTCCAGCCAGCCAATCCTGGCAAACCGGCGCGTCACCGGGGTGTCGATGAGCGCCTCTTCCGTCGCCGGGTCGAAAAAGCGCATACCACTGCTGCAGGAAGTGAATGCGCAGCCTCGTTGCCAGTGGATACGGCTGCCCGCCCGTCCGGCCCAAGGTCGGTTAGTGCGGCTCGATCAGGGCCAGCAGTGCCGTCTACGGCACCACCTGCTCCATCTCGGCCAGAAACACCTTGTGCCGCGTCCACTTGCGGCTTGCCAGATCGGCGTTACTAAGCGACAGCTGCATCGCACTCACCTTTTGAACTGGTGACCGATTGTCTCGGAAAATGGCCGAGTTTTTTAGACATCCCCTAGAGACGGCTCGAGAGACTAGGCGAGGTATCCAGCATTCGGATCGGAACGGTTACGGAAAGATGCAGTAGATCTGTTCAGAATCTATCAAAGCGCCTCTCTAAAGAGATGGAACGTTGCAGACATCCAATCTGAACATCGCTGGTGCCTGAGCTTGGGGCAAAGTATTGTGCTTCTAATTTAAGGCCGGCAACGCGAAGTATTAGGCTGACTCGGCCGCTTGTGCAATTGCCGCATCGGGATTTGTTGCTTGTACAGAAGTAAGTTTTTCGTATCCCCGCTTTGACAGATTTTTTTCCCTCCAACTGTTGCCTTTGAAGGCAGGAACAAGTCGGAGCACGAAAAGGCCAGCTAAGAAAATTAGCACGACGCCATGTTTTTTAGATAGGTCCGTTTCCTCCTCAATCGAGGCGAGTAGAAAGAGCATCATGCGGTACGCGACAAACCATGCAACGGCCTGCCACCTTAATTTTTTTACGGCCATCCATAAAAAGGGAAAGAATAATGCTGGCCAAGAGAATCCTACCTTTACGGCCACGAGACCACGCGTTGGATGTTTGTAAACGTTATATGTTTCCATGAACGCGCCATTGGTTGAAAATTATGGCCTAACGTCTGAATTTATCACACGCGACCTAGGTATAGGGTGTGATATTACGGCATGGCCTCTTTACTGTCAACGCCTTACTGTCAAGGCGCTTAAGCGCCCGAAAGGTTATGACTTTGGGACAGGCACAACAGGACTGTTCGAGTCGGCAGACGGGGCCGGCACGCACGACGACAGCGGCAGAACCGGGTTTTTCTCGTTCTAGTGGCTTCTGGCCGCGAGAAGCGGCAGGACTCCTACCGGCTCACCCTCATGCTCATGCCCCAGGTGTGGCGGATGCTTGACCCGAGCCGCGACGCTTGACTTTCACAAGCTGAGTTTATTCTGCCCAACCGGCGCGTGGTCAATCTGGCCCGCGTCGGCCTGCTGTTCGACGACCAGGACACGTACCGGCAGCCGTGGGCCAAAGGCCGCACCCCCGACCAACTGGCGGCCGCCGTGCTGTATCACTGCGCCCATGAAGGCATCCCCGCACCGTCGATCCTGGCTTATAGCGGCCCTGGCATACAGGCTAAATGGGCGCTGGACGGTACCTTGCCGCGCGAAGCCCAGCCGCGCTGGAATGCCTGCCAGCGGTTCCTGATCGACCGCTTACACCCCTTCCGACCCCCAGGCGCCGCATGTAAGCCGCGTCCCGTGCGTGGTGTACCGTCAATTCGAAGAGGGGCGAAGTCTGCCGCGTGGTGCATGTCGAGGCCGGCCTAGACGGCTAGCCGGTGCGCTATTCACTCGAGTACCTGGCCGAAGTGCTCCTAGCCGTGGCCCGCTGGACTATCGAGCAGCAACGCCAGGAGCACACATTGAGCGGCGCGCGCGCCGGCAACTGCACCTGATCCCCATCGGGAAAACCGACCACCTGCGCGGCTTTTCTGGCCGGCAACTGGCGTAGGATCGCCTGGAAGACTTGCGCAAGCTGGCCGAGCTGCGCGGTGTCGTGCGCGAGGTTGAGCGCATGCGGCACTTTTTCTGGCGTCTCAACTTCCTGCTGCTGTCTATTGCAACGTACAGCGGCCAGATGTACCTCGCGGCGGCCACCTTGGCCGGAGAGCTTCACCCGGCCTGGAGCTACCGAAGCAAAGAGCTGATGACCCGCTACGCCAAGGTCAAGGCATACGAGGCCGGCGAGCGTGTGGAGGGGGGCGCCAGTTCCCGCCGCTCTATACGCCCAAGAACGACACCCTGATTTTCCTGTTCTAGATCACCGAGGATGGGCAGCGCCGCCTGAAACCCTGATCGGCAAGGACATTGCCAATAGCCCCGCCCCCGTCTTCGTCGGGAAATATCCCTGCTCCGGTCGCTCCGATAGCCTCTTATTACTTAAAAGAGTGGGCCGGCAGACGTTCCCCCCGTCTCCGGCCCTGTTCCCCGGTGTGTAATAAGAGAGAACATCCCCGAAGATACCGGCCCCCCCGCCGTCCCGCAAGATCGCCCCGAGGAGAGGCGGCTGCCCCCATCTCCGACCGGCCCGGATGCCGAGCTGCTGCACGTCTGCCAAAAAACAGGAAAAAAACAGGAGAAAACAGGAGGAAACAGGAGCAAAACAGAAAGAAACAGGCTCCTATCATGGAGAACAAACCATCTTGTTTTTGCCCGAGTTTTTCATAATATTTCGGAAGACTTCGCGGAATCGCGGAGTTCTCGCCGCGTAACGAAAGCGAAAGGAATTCCCGATGAAAGGAAAACTCTGTCTCTCGATCGCCGAAGCAGCGGCCGCTCTCGGGATCGGGCGCTCCACTTTTTATGCCATGGCAGGCCGCGGGGAGGTCCCCGTCAGAAAAATTGGTGGTCGGTCGGTGGTGCCGGTTGAAGCCCTCGAGGAGTTGATCCACACCGCACCCCTTGCCCGGCTGCTCAGCGGGCGGAAATCGCGTGCAAACCCTTGATCTGGAAAGAAGAATCTGCCGCGATGAGGGCCGGGCGGGTCAGGAGATAACACTATGCAACAGCGAAAATATACGCTGCCCACTAGATCCGCAAGAGAAATCGCCACCCGCCTCGGTCTCCACCGCGCGGGGCGGGGGTGGCGAGGCCGGTGCCCGAGTTGCGGCTATCAAGACGCCCTCTCCCTCGACCTCGGGGCGGATGGATGCCCGCTTTTATGGTGCGCCGCATGCGGCAATCGCGAGGCGATGGTGCGCCTGCTGCGCGACCTCGACGCACTGCCGCCGCGCTCCGCTCCTCCGCCTACGCCGCGCCGGGATGACCGCGCCCGCATCGAGCGCGCCCGGGACTTCTGGGCGGAGGCTCGCCTTCTCGATGGTGCCGATCCGGCCTCCAAATACCTCACCAATCGACGGATCGCTGCCGCGATCGGCTCACCCGCGCTGCGCTGGTCTCCGGGCGTTCCTCACCCTTCCGGCGACCGCCGCCTTGCCCTGCTCGCTCGTATCGATGACGTGCACGGCGAGCTGGTCGGGGTGCAGCGGGTTTTTCTCACACCCGCCGGCGAGAAAGCCGCCGTCGAGCCTGTGAAGGCCTCACTCGGCACCGTAGCGGGCGGCGCGGTGCGGCTCGCCGAGGCGGTGGGCGAGGTGGTGGTGGCCGAGGGGGTCGAGAGCGCTGCGGCGGCGGGAGTGCTGCTCAGCGTTCCGGCTTGGGCGGCAGTTTCAGCGGGAAATCTCGCCCGCACGATGGCGCTTCCCCCTTCGATCCGAGGGGGGTTATCGCCGTTGATCGCGACCCCGCGGGCGAACGTGCCGCGCGCGAGGCCGCTCGACGATGGCGCGCCGAGGGGAGAACGGTGCGGTTCATGATGCCAAACGAGCCCGACGCTGACGCGGCGGACATTCTCAAAACGGAGATTTGATGATGGGCGAGAACAGAAAGTTTCGAATTGTTTATGAAATACCGGGCAAGCTGCCCTCGAATGCGGAGGCGGAAAAGGAGCCGGGGCGCATAAGTCAAATCGAACACATTATCGCCGCTTTGTGCCAGGCGGGTGTCAGGTTTTGGCGCAACGAAGACGGCGCGGCGTTCGCAACGGTGCATTTTGGCTGAACCGTGCAGCGGTACGCGGTGCGTTCATCCGGGTTTCGTGCTCTGGCGCGCAACATCTACGGGCACAAAAACATCCGCGAGATCAATGGGGAGCCCGTCCCGAAGGCGATCTCCGATTCGACGTGGCGCGAGACGGTTCCCAGCGTCGAGGCTCTTGCAACGGGGGGGCGCATCGACGCTCCGAAAGTGCGGAGCGTAGAGTGTAACGGCGCGCTCGTGATCGACCTCGGCGACCCGGCGTGGCGGGCAATCGAAGTCAGGGCGGACGGATGGCGCATCATCGACGAGACCGAAGCCCCGTTGATCCGCTCTGCGGGATTGCGTGCGCTCCCGCTCCCAGAGCGTGATCCCGAGGCGCTCGAGCGCTTCCGGCGTCTGGTCAACGTCTCCGAGGACCCAGCTCTGACGCTCGTCTGCGCCTGGATGGTCACAGCGTTTTGGCCGACGGGGCCGTATCCGATCCTCGCGTTAAACGGCGAGAGCGAGTCGGGGAAGACGTCGGCTTGGCGGTTGATCCCAAGCATTACGGACCCAAACATCGCGGACCTCCGGCCCGCACCGCGCACTGCCGATGATCTTCTCGTCGCTGCGGGAAACGGGCGGGTGGTCGGATTTGAGAACCTCTCGAATGTCTCCGCCGAGCTCGCCGACGACCTTTGCCGCCTCGCCACGGGGGCGGGGTTCGGGAAGCGGAGGCTTTATACCGACGCGGATGAACGCCTCGCCTTCCTCTGCGCCCCGGTTCTTCTGAACGGCATCCCCCACCTGACCGCGAGGGGGGACTTGGCGAGCCGTACTTTCGCCGTCACGTACCCGCCGATCCCCGCCGACGAGCGGATGACCGAGGACGAGTTCGCCGCGGAGATTGAGGCGGTGCGCCCCGGGATGCTCGCCCTTCTCCTTGATGCGCTCGTGCTCGCCTGGCGCGACGTGCCGACAATGAGGCTCAAAAACCCGCCCCGGCTCGGTCTCGCCACCAAGATTGCCATCGCTGCCGCCCCGGCCTTCGGGTGGGATGGGGAGGAGATGCGGGCGGCGATCGAGAACGCGCGGAGCGCCGCCGCCGAGCAATCAGTGGAAAGCGACCCGATAGGGCGGGCGATTCGCGAGCGCCTTATGGC
>KN173900.1:5799-5905 GCA_000759655.1 Acidicaldus organivorans
CGGGGCGATCGAGTGGTGCGGGACCGCCTCCGCCTTTCTTGCTGCCCTAAACGACGCCGTGCCCGAAGAGGAGCGAGGGGGCCGGAACTGGCCGCAGACCCGATCC
>KN173900.1:5983-14820 GCA_000759655.1 Acidicaldus organivorans
GCCTCGCGACCCGCCTTCGCCGCCTTGCCCCCTCGCTCCGGCTGATGGGGATCGAGATCGACTTCGAGGAGCGCCGCAGAGATGCCCGGCTCATCACCATCACCAAAAGGATGCTGGGAACAACGTCACCATCGTCACCGCTAAAGAATAACAACGGAAAATCACCCGCTTATGGCGAGACGACGGGTGACGATTAAGAGAAATCCAACGTCACCGAGCCGCCTCTCATCGTCACGCATCGTCACCAATAAGACATTGGAAAACAACGAAAATGATAAAGGTGACGATGGTGACGTTAATTCTCCGACCTTTTCGGAAGAGGGGAACAAGCAGTGGGTCTGAGTGTGAACTCGGGAGCGTATCTCGCCCTGGCCCGGATTGAGGCGGCGGGGGTGCAGGTGGCTCTCGGCCCCGGAAACCGCATCGGGCTGAGGGGCATCGCGAGGGTGGACCCGGCGCTTATCGAAGCGGTGCGCGCTCACAAGCCCGAGATCATAGCGCTGCTGCGCCTCCGTCTGGCCGAGCCTCACTGGCTGGAGGAGGTGGGGAGATGACCGCCGCCGATCTCCTCCGCGCTGTGACCGCCGCCGGGGTGACCCTCAGGGTGGACGGGGACCGGCTGGCATTGCGCCCGGCCTCGCGGCTCTCCCCCGATCTCCTCGCCGAGGTGCGGCGGCTGAAGCCCGAGCTGATCGCACTGCTCCGCGCCCTGGTGGCCAACGATCCCCTCGAACGGCGCGCCAGGGAGCTGCTCGAAGAGGCGAAGGGGACCCACGGCGTCACCATCACCGATGAGGAGGGGGCGCTCGCCTACTACCGCGCGGTGGCCCGGCTCGTGGCGAGGGGGGAGGATGAGGAGCGGGAGGCGATCCAGGCGGAGGAGCGGGGCCGGGTGGTGGACCTCCCCGCCCACCGCCGCACCATCGAGGGGCTGCTCCGGACGGCTTCCCCCGTCGCCTCCCTCCCCGGGGCGGTGCGATGCCGCCGATGCGGGGCGGGAGTCTGGGCTCCCCCTCATGGCCGGGGCCGCGTCCCACCCTTTGCCGCGAGTGCGAACGTGAGGGGCGGCGATGACCCCGGCCCGGCGGTTGGAGGCGGTGCTGCGGATCGCCGAGAGCACCTCAGGGGTCCCCGATGGGGAGCGCCTCGCCCCCCCTCTCCGCCGCCGAGCGCCTCCTCGGACGTGCGGGCCTCCGGCTCCATGACCTCGTCCAGGCGATCCCGGCGGAGGAGGCGGAGATGCGGAAGATGATCGCGGCATTGCTCGGCGAGCCGAGGCTCACGACATGGGAACGAGGCTTCGTCGCCTCCGTGGCACCCTGGCGGGGGCGCTATCCGCTCGGCAGCGAGGGGTGATCGAGCGGTTATTCCGGACTTATGGACCAGGAGCGCAGAGATGAGCGATGACGGAAACACGTCAATAGCACGTGGCGAGCGGGAGAGGTGGCTGGAAGGCGGCCCGTCTCCAAACCCGAACGGACGCCCGGCGCGGGTGGCCGAAATCGAGGCCCTGCTGGCGAGCAAGAGCGCCGAGCTGATCGAAAAGGCGATCAAAATCGCCCTCGAGGGGGATGTGGCGGCCCTCAAGCTGCTGCTCGATCGCATCCTCCCGCCGCGGAAATACCGCCCTATCACGCTGCCCGCCCCCTCATCCTTTACCAGCATGTACCAGCATGGATGACGTGATCGAGGCCCATAACGACGTGCTGGCGCGGATCACCTCGGGCGAGCTGTCGATCGAGGAAGGACAGGCGCTCGCGGAGCACATCGACCGGATCGCCGCTCGCATCAAGGATAAGGCGACCCTCAACGCCCTCTCCTCGGGAGAGGCCAAAATCCTCGTTGTCGATCCTCAAGGTGACCTCTGGCCCGCCTCGAACGAATGGCCCCTCTCGCGCCGCAAAAAAGAGGACGGGTCCGACAAGCCGAATTAGCCAAGGGGATGCGACCGTCCCTCTGCGTCCCTCTCCGTCCCTCTCTATCCAGCCCCAAGGTGTATCTTGGGGTGTAGGTTCGCGAAACGGGGTTTTGGGATTTTGCTAGAATAAAACTAAGGATTTTACAGTGTCACTGGCGGATGGGGTGGGGGTTAAATCGGCGGGGACGGTCTTTTTCGCAAAGCCCCTGTCGCTATCTTCGAAAAATTCCCGAATTCTCCCCTGTCATGACACCCTGACGCGCATCGTCGCTGGCACTCCCCTACCACGAGTGCCAGATTTTTATGCCTTCGGCGTCGACTCGCGTCTCGACACGGAAGGCCCAAGGAAGGTTTAGCGCTCAAAGTCGAGGTAAGATGCGAGGGGAGTGAGGAGGGGACAGGCGAGGCTGAAGTAGTCGGGTAGCCGTCGCTTGCGGGGCCTTATTATAAGGCGATCAGGGCAGGGCGGATCCCCTTCCTGCGCAACATGTCGGTCTTCTCGCCGAGATCGTCGCGATCCTGTTGGGAGAGGACGGCGATGAGGCCGGAGCACCCGCTCTTCCGGGGGCAGAGCCGATCTCACGGATGGTCTGCGGCGTGGTCAAGCCGAGAAGGCGAGCGGATGGGCGCGGAGAGAGAAGCCGAGTCGTTGGTAATCGGCCTGCACCTCGCGCGCCGGGGTGAAGGGGGCGAGGCGGGGCCCTTCCGGGTCCCTCCCCTCCATTTCCTCCCTCCTCTCCGTCTCTTGCGGGCCCAGCGCTGAGGCGGCGGCGAAGAGGGGAAGCTCTGGTGCGTCGGCGAGGGCGGCGGCGGCCCGGAGGGCGTTGCGCCGGTCGGGGCCGAGCAGGGCGAGGGCATCGTCGGGGAACGGCTTCGGGATGGGAGGCGAGCTGCGCTGCCCGTTCGGCGGGTTGGCGGGGATGGTGGTCTCCGGCGCGCAGGCGAGCGGGGCCGAGTGCGTCCACCCTCACGCCGAGGCGGAGGGCGGTGAGCACGTCGATCAGCGGAGTGCGGCTGGGGTGATGGGCGCGGACGTCGCCGGTGGCGATGAGGGGGAGGCGGTGGCGGCGGGCGAGGGTGGCGTTAGAGATCGCTCGGGAAGTAGGGGAGCCCATGAAGAGGAGCGGCGCGGGGGTGAGGAGTTCGGCCTGCCAACGCCGGGGGGCCAGAAGGAAGGGGAGCGTGGGTGACGGCCCAGGCGTGGCGAGCGGCGTGCCGGGGTGGGGGACCGTTTCGGTGAGGAGGGGGCTCGATCGTGGCAGCTCGCTCCATTCCTTTCAATATTTGTCTAATATTGTTGATGTCGATTTGACAATTTTTTGGGTACTCTTGAAATGATCGGAGGTGGGTGGTATGTCATAGCCAAGGAGTGTGATGTCGCCCATCTTGGATGGACATGTTGCCAATTCCTGATTGGACGGTGGGACTCTTTGGGTGACGCGCGGCCATGATCGTGCATCAAGTCTTGACGGGTGACGCTTTTAAAATAGAGAATTACTTGAGCGAGAGCGATGATAAAATCGCTTCATATTACGAAGAAGGAAAAAAAGAGAACACGAAAATCTACGAACTCACCAGATCTGATGTGATTTCCGCATATGTGGCAGGATCGGACACAAAGACGAAACTTCTGGCTCTTTCTGGTAGAAAACGGGTCGGAATCGATTTTACTCTCTCTTTCTCGAAAGATGTTTCCGTTTTGGCGTTCGTTGGAGACAGAAATCTCAAGCGCATCATATCTGATGAGGCTCCGTGCCTTTTGTGCGAGATGATAGATGATAGAGTTTATACGAGGGCGCAAAAAGGTGGAAAACGAGAAAACGTTAAGGCCAAAGGATTTTATCAAGTTTTCGCGCACAAATCGACCCGAGAAGGAGATCCAAGCCTTCATTTTCACACATTATTAAGCAATAATGTGGAGTTTGATGGAAAATTTTTAAGTTTGTCCGCCGAAAAAATCATAAACGAGAAATATTACATGAATGCGGTTCTGAATTATAAATTGGCGAACAAACTTCAAGACGAGGGATATCAAGCGTTCTTTGATAAGAATTTAAACTTAAAAATGATAAAAGATAACAGGATCGATAAAATATTCTCGAAAAGACTCAAGGAAATGAGAGAATATTCTTTGGAAAGGTTTGGAATCAAACTCGAGGATTTATCCGACGACCAATATCGTGAGGTCTTTTACAAGACGCGCAAACATAAGGCTAAAGATCCCGCCCCCGAGATCAGATGGCAGGCCGAGCTTGAAGCCGAAGGCCTCGACATCGAGACGCTCAAGGCCTTGGCCAAAGGCGGCTCCTATGCGGGAGAGCTAGACAAGCAGGGCATCGAGAAATCTTATGAAATCGCCCTCCACAGACTCTCCGAGCAGAAGGGGTTCTTCCGGGATGTGGATTTGGAAGTCGAATTTCTTAAAGAGATTTCTAAGGCTTGCGACGAAAAGCACCTGAAATTGCCGCAATATGAGCGCGTCAAGCGCTTTTTTGAGCAAAAAAGAGTGTCAGACGACATCGTCACCATCAAAAGGACGCTCCCCGGAACCACCATCGAGGAGGTTATCCTCGTTGAGCGCTCTTACCTGGAGATGGAGCGCGCCGCCTTGCAGCGGGCGGAAAGGATGGGGATGACCCCCCGTCCCGTCGCCTCGCAGGAGGAGGTGGCAGAGGCGATCGCGGCTTTCGAGGCCTCAGCGGGCGTCCGGCTCACCAAGGAGCAGCGAGCGGCGGTGGAAACCTGCACCGGTGGCGCTCAACTGGTAGTGGTGCAGGGCGTGGCGGGCGCAGGGAAGACCACCAGCGCCGCGATCACTGCTTCAGTATACAGAGAGCGCGGATACCAGATCATGGCCTTGGCTCCCACCGGCAAAGCGGCGGCGGAGATCGGGGCGAGCCTCAAGGCGGATGCCGCTACCATCGACGCTTTCCTTGCCAATCCCCCCCAAGAAGTCTCCAAGAAGACATTATTTTTCATTGACGAGGCGGGGATGGTGGATACAAGACGGCTCGCTCCTGTTCTGGCGATGGCCGAGCGGGCGGGCGCTCATGTCATCCTTCAGGGCGATCACCGGCAGCTGAAGCCGATAGGCGCGGGAGATCTTTTCACCGATATCTATCACACGTTGAAGGAAAAGAGGGCGAAACCTCGCAACATCGCCGAGATAAAGACGATTAGAAGGCAAAAGACGGAGCTTTATCGTGAATTGGCGGTTTCTTATAGTGAAAAGAACCTCAAAAGGTCTTTGAAAGCTTTTGCGAATGGTTTCGATAAATTCTTTAGGAATTTTGACGAGGAAAAGCTAAAAGACTGGATTTTGAAAGACCCGTTTGCTTCTATCATCGTCGCCACGGACAATTCCGCGCGAAAGAAACTCAATCTTGAAATAAGAGATGAATTGAAGAGGAAAGAGGTCATCAAAGACTCCCAAACATTCAAAGTTTTTGAAAAGATTGACTTATCGGAGGCGAAACCGGGAGATATCATGGTTTCCGGAAAAGCAAGATACGAGATAAAATCGATTGAGAATGGGGTTTTCCTCGCCGAAAAGATGTCAAACAAGAGGAAAAAGGAGATTTTAAGGATATCAAGGCAGGACTTAGAACTCAAAAACGAAGAATTTTCGATAGAAAGACTAGAAACTCGTGATTTCGGCGTTGGAGATCGCCTCATCATCACGAAAAATGACCGGAAACGAGGAATCAAAAACGGGGATCTGTTCCAGATTGTGGATATAAACTCAAGATCGATCGTCATCGAAAATAATGGCAAAATCGTCAGGATCCCTCATGATTTCGGGTATCTCGACCATGCCTATGCGATCACCACTCACAAATCACAGGGCATGACAATCGATAGGGTGGCAATCGCAGATGGAGGAAGATCAAACTTTAATTTATCTTATGTTGGCATTTCACGAGGCAAAAAAGAGTTGAAAATCTTTACACCAGATCCCGTCAATTTCATTTACAGATCACAAATTGAAAATAGAAAAATCACATCAAAAAACGTTTTGGAATCAGATATCTTTGTTCCCGAAATTTCGAGGAATGAAATCGCTCAAACTTTGGCTAAAGCCATCATTAAGTCCGACATTTCGATCGAAGCGAAGAAAAGGACTTTGAAAGCCATCGGGAAATACATCGATGACACGAGAGTATATAAGGCTCTGATCGAGGAGATCGAGAAAAAAGGGAACAAAAACAAAGATATAAATGGGCCTCATGAATTGCAGACGATCTCTGGAGAGATCAGATCCGATCCTCCGCCTCTCCCGGCTCGGCTCTGGAAACGGGTGTCAGAAGGCCTCAAGCAGTGGATCTCCCCCTCAAAACCCGCAAAGACCATCAAGAAAACCTTCGCACCTACAACGACGCCCGCAAAGACGGCTCAAAGGGCCCCTCAGAGACCATCCAGGCCGTCTGATGACCATCAAAAACTCAAAATCACCTCGAGACTGTCCCAGACACTTCAGGAGGCCGCAAAGGCAGCCCAATCGCCCCGCCAGACGACGCTTTTCATCCCCGATCCCGTCCTCAATCCGCCCCAGCCGTCCTTCCGCCCCTCCGAGACCACTTCGCCCGCCCCAAGGCCGGGTTTGGGCATTGAGCGGAAGATGAGGAAACCCTCCAGGACCACGACGACGGCAGAGAGAGGCAACGGGAAGGAGGGGAGGACGGGGAAGGCCTCCGGCTTCCGCATAGGCCGTTTCTTGCTCCTCCCCTTCTCGACAGAGGGAGAGGATCTGGCCCGCGTCCTGGCACGAGAGATGGAGCAACAGACGCGCCTTGCCAGAGCGCAAGGGACGAAGCCGATGAAGCGGGAACAGGAAGGAGAGGCGTTGGAGCGGCTCATCGAGCAGCAGCGACTTGTAGAGGGGGCGCAAAGACAAGACGAGGATGGCTACCAGCCCCCTCACCCGAGGCCCCGCTAAATGCCATTAAACTCTAATTCATGATATCTGAGTCTATAACATGAGATGAGGTGTCACATGGAAGAGATAAAGCCCGAGACGACCGAGACGAAAGCACAGAGACACCGCATCTGCCTTTCTCGACGACTGCTCGTCAAACTGGCGACGACAAAGGATCTCCGACCCTCGGATTGGCGCGTTTTGGCCCTGTTGTGGTCTTCCCTCGACGGGGAGACCCCTCATCTGATGATCCTGGGTGACATCGCCAAGACCTTGAACATCACCCCCTCGATGGTGAGCACATCAATACAAAAACTCGCTGTAGTAGGCGCAATAGAGGCAAAGAAAAAAGCAGGAAGACTTTTTATCAATCTCAAGAAAACAACGGCAGAGCCTTGCCCCGCCCTCGATTTTTTTGGACATGGGATTGGGGTAAACGATCGTGTTTGAGAAGGGAGTGGGAAATGCTGAATGGGTTGAAGAAGGGTGGGGTTGCGCTGAGTGGGCTGGAAGGAGCGCGTAGCGCTACTGGAAGCGCGCCCAGCGCGGCGGCTGAGATCAAGCGCTGGTCGGCCTGGCAAAAGAGGCAAGTCGTGCTGCGCCTGCTGCGCGGCGAGCCGGTGGATGCCCTGTCGCGGGAGTGGGCGGTGCCGATTGTCCGGCTGGAGGAATGGCGCGACCGAGCGCTGGCCGGCATGGATGTTGGTCTCGAGGAACGCGAGAACGATCCGCTCGAGAAGCAGCTCGATGAGGCCAACCGGCGCATCGGCGAACTGGTGATGGAAGTGGAGATCCTGCGCAAGGAGAGAGAGGTGCGCCGCCCTTTGGCCGGCAGGAGGTCGTCGCGATGAGCCAGACGACCTCGCCGGGTACCGGCACGCCCTACGGCCTGGAAGGGGTCTGGCTGGTGCTGGGGGTTTCCCGCTCGACGCTCTACGCCCAGCAGGCCAGGGAGACCGCCAAGGTGGTCCCGCTGCATCCGGCGCGGCGCGGGCCGAAGCCGAAGGTGAGCGACGCCGACCTCCTGGCTGCCATTCGTGCCGATCTGGAGGCGTCGCCCTTCGTCGGTGAGGGGCATCGCAAGGTGTGGGCGCGGCTGCGTATCCTCTCTGGCATCCGGGTATCCAAGGATCGCCTCTGCCGCCTGATGCGGGAGAATGCCTTGCTATCGCCGCATCGGGGCGCGCAGGGGTCGCCCTCTGCCCACGAGGGGGCGGTCCAGTTCAAGGCGCCCAATCAGAGGTGGGATACCGACGGCATCCGCATCCAGACCGTGGAAGACGGCTGGGTTTGGGTGTTCTCGGCGGGCGATCCTTTCGATGGCTGCTGTGTTGGTATCCATGCCGTGAAGATCGGCCATCGTTTTGCTGCCTTGCAGCCAAGCCCAAGGGCTCCAGGCCGAGTTTGGCGCGACCGACGCCAACGCTGGCAAAGGGCTCAAGCTGCGCACGGATCATGGCACGCAATACACCGCCGACGACTTCCTGAAACAGATCGCGTTCTGGGGCATTGACAGGAGCTTCGCCTTCGTTGCCGAACCGCAGACCAACGGGGTCGTCGAGCGCTTCAATCGGACGCTGAAGGAGCAGGCCATTCTCGAGGAGCAGGCCATTCTCGGTCGCGTCTTCAGGAACGTCGAAGAGGTGCGCGCCGCCGTCACCGAGTTCAAGGAGCGTTACAACCGTCACTGGCGTCTGGAAAAACTGGGCTTCCGCTCACCCCTCGAAGCCCGACAGGCTCATGCCAGCCAAAAGGCCGCATGAACCACAAATCCGTGTCCAATCAATTGCGGGCGGTACAAGAAAGTGGATGCGTAGCATCGTCGCCAGCGGATACGGCTGCCGGCCGGGGTGGCGCCAGCGTCGGATAGTGCGGCGCAATCAAGGCGATCAGCGCCTCCTAAGGGTGTTTGGTTAGGGTGGTGCGCACGGCATTCCAGGCGTCGAGTTCGAAGGGGCCGGGCGGGATGGCGGCGAAGAGGATGGCGATGACGCTGCTGGGGCT
>KN173900.1:14882-15048 GCA_000759655.1 Acidicaldus organivorans
GGTGCTCCGAGCGCTGCCACTCTGCGACGCGCTGGCGCCCGGCAAGCGGGTCGATGCGTCTCGCGGGGAACGGGGTTGCCACCTCGCGGAGTGCTGCGACGAGGCGTTGTGCGCTGCGGGATCGGC
The DNA here is from genome assembly GCA_000759655.1 of Acidicaldus organivorans. GTDB lineage: Bacteria > Pseudomonadota > Alphaproteobacteria > Acetobacterales > Acetobacteraceae > Acidicaldus > Acidicaldus organivorans. Next base: position 15,009 of record KN173900.1, read on the forward strand.
CATCGGCGCCTCCTCCTCGCGTTGGATCGCCTCCCGTTCC
>KN173901.1:0-1793 GCA_000759655.1 Acidicaldus organivorans
CCGCCATCCTCGGCCTCGAGATTGGCGGCGAAGGCGAAGAAGGGGGCGGGGCGGCCTTCCGCATCACGGAGGGTGAAGTAACGCTGGTTGACCCGCATCGAGACCTGCCGCACTTCGGGGGGCAGGTCCATGAAGGCGGGATCGATCCGGCCGATCAGCACCACCGGCCATTCGACCAGGCCGAGCACTTCCTCGATAAGGCCGGGGTCGGGGACGAGGGCGAGACCGTGCCGGCTTGCCTCCCGCTCGAGCCCTTCGAGCAGGCGCGCCTTGCGCTCTTCGGGATCGGCGAGCACGTAGCGGCGGCGGAGCTCCTCGCGCCACTGGGCGGCATTCTCCACCCGGAACGGCTCGGGCGCATGGACGCGATGGCCCACACTCTCCACCCCGCTTTGCAGCCCATGCGCGTCATCCTCGCCTTGGGCGAGGCGGAAGGGAACGCATTCGCCATCGAGCAGGGCGACGATGCGCCGCAAGGGGCGGATCCAGGTGAAGCGGCTGCCCGCCCCCCAGCGCATGGCGCGCGGCCAGGGAAAGCGCCAGAGCAGCGGCGGGATCGCCTCGGCGATCACCTGGGCGGCGGGACGGGGCGGATGACGGCGGCGCAGCACCCAGTAGCCGCCCGCCTTCACCAGGTCCTCGCGCCGCGCCTGCTGCTTGCGGAGGAAGCCCTCGAGCGCCGCCTCAGGCGCCCCCTCGCGCGGGCCGCGCACCTCCTCCTCGCGCGCCTCCGTCGCCGCCGCCACGCGGGTGGCAAGGGCAAGACGGCGGGGGGTGAAGAAGACCTCCGGCTCCTCGGGGGAGAGCGGGGCGAGGGCCTCGCGGACGAGCCGCGCGAGCTGGGCGGCGGCCTCGCGCTGGAGGCGGGCGGGGATCTCCTCGCTGATCAGTTCGAGAAAGAACTCGGCCATCAGCGGGCCTCCTCCGCCTCTTCGCCGGCAAGCCAGGCCTCGGCGGCGAGCCGGGCCAGTTCACGCACCCGGGCGATGTAGGCGGCGCGCTCATTGACCCCGATCACCCCGCGCGCATCGAGCAGGTTGAAGATGTGGCTCGCCTTGATGCACTGGTCATAGGCGGGCTGGGCGAGCCCGGCGGCGGCGAGGCGGCGGCCCTCCTTTTCCGCATCGACGAAGTGGCGGGCGAGCATCTCGGTGTCGGCGTATTCGAAATTGTAGCGGCTGTAGTCGCGCTCGGCGCGGAGGAAGATGTCGCCGTAACGCACGCCCGCGCCGTTGAAATCGAGATCGAAGACGTTTTCCACGCCCTGGACGTACATGGCGAGCCGCTCGAGCCCGTAGGTGAGCTCCACGCTCGGCACCACGCAGGGAAGCCCCCCCACCTGCTGGAAATAGGTGAACTGGGTGACCTCCATCCCGTCGCACCACACTTCCCAGCCCAGCCCCCAGGCGCCGAGGGTGGGGCTCTCCCAGTCATCCTCGACGAAGCGGATGTCATGGCGCTCGGGATCGATGCCGAGCGCCTTGAAACTCTCGATCAGCAGCCCTTGCGGGTCGGGCGGGGTCGGCTTGAGCAGCACCTGATACTGATAATAATGCTGGAGCCGGTTGGGGTTCTCGCCGTAGCGCCCGTCGGCCGGCCGGCGCGAGGGCTGGACATAGGCGGTGCGCCACGGCTTCGGCCCGAGGGCGCGGAGCGTGGTGGCGGGATGGAAGGTCCCTGCGCCGACCTCCATGTCGTAAGGTTGCAGGATGACGCATCCCTGCGCCGCCCAGAACTGGTGCAGCTGCAAAATGAGCGACTGGAAATCTTTGGCCATCCGCCCTCGCCCGCCC
>KN173901.1:1882-2452 GCA_000759655.1 Acidicaldus organivorans
CTTCCCCTTGTCTTTGCGTGCGACGCACCATAAAGCCCCCCTACCCTCCCGGCAAGTTGAGCGGGAAGGAATGTGGGGCAAGACGCAAGGGCTGAGGAGGAAAAGGCAATGACAAACGGCGCGGCGCTGATCGGGGCCTATTACGAGGCGTTCAACCGCGGGGACTGGGCCGGGATGCTCGCCCTCCTCACCGAGGACGTCATCCACGACATCAACCAGGGCGGGCGCGAAGTGGGGCGCGAGGCGTTCGGCCGCTTCCTCGAGCGGATGGCGCGGCACTACCAGGAGCAGATCACCGATCTCGTCATCCTCACCCACCCCTCAGGCGAGCGGGCGGCGGCGGAGTTCACCGTCGAGGGACGCTATGTCGCGACCGACCCCGAGCTTCCCCCCGGGACGCCGCCCGCCTCCGGCCAGAGCTACACGCTTCCAGCCGGAGCATTCTTCGCCTTGCGCGAGGGAAGGATCGCGCGGGTGACCAACTATTACAATCTCGGGCTCTGGATCCGCCTCATCGGAGGCTCGGCCGCCGCGAGCGGCTGAGCCGGATCGTCGGGGGGGGAGCAGCCA
>KN173901.1:2537-5869 GCA_000759655.1 Acidicaldus organivorans
GGCCCCTCAGGGCACCGCCGCTCCCTGCGTCTCGACATAGACCGCATAGACCGAGGTCGAGGCGCAGATGAAGAGCCGGTTGCGCTTGATCCCGCCGAAGGTGAGATTGGCCGCGGTTTCGGGGAGGTGGATCTTGCCGATCAGATCGCCATTGGGGGCGTAGCAGCGCACGCCGTCCTCACCGGGATCGGCCCAGCCCATGCTGCACCAGACATTGCCGTCGATGTCGAGGCGGAGACCATCGGTGATGCCCGGAGCGAAGTCCTCGGCAAAAATTTTGCCCCGGGAAAGACGCCCCTTGGCCACATCGACGTCGAAGGCGCGGATATGGGCGGGGCCGCCCTCGGTCGCGCCGCTATCGACGATGTAGAGCTTCTTCTCATCGGGCGAGAAGGCAAGCCCGTTGGGTTGGACGAAATCGTCGGCCACCACCTTGGCCTTGCCGGTGTGGGGATCGAGCCGATAGACGTTGTGGGGAAGCTCTTCCTCCGCCTTGTTGCCCTCGTAATGGCCCTTGATCCCGTAGCTTGGGTCGGTGAACCAGATCGAGCCGTCGGAGGCCACCACCACGTCATTGGGCGAATTGAGCCGCTTGCCCTCGAAACGGTCGATCAGCACGGTGATTGAGCCGTCATGCTCGGTCCGCGTCACCCGCCGCGCCCCGTGCTCGCAGGTGATGAGCCGCCCCTCGCGATCGACCGTGTTGCCGTTGGAGTTGTTGGAGGGGGCGCGGCGGGTGACGCGGACCGAGCATGACGGCTCAATCACCGTGCTGATCGACCGTGTTGCCGTTGGAGTTGTTGGAGGGGGCGCGGAAGACGCTGACATGGCCGTCCTCCTCCAGCCAGCGCAGCATGCGGTTGTTGGGGATGTCGCTCCAGACGAGATAGCGCCCGGCGCGGAAATAGGCGGGCCCCTCCGCCCAGCGGCAGCCGGTGGCGATTCGCTCGATGTAGCCATTGCCGATGAGCGCGGTGAAGCGCTTGTCGAGCCGCTCGATGCGCGGGTCGGGATAGCGCCAGTCCGCGAGAGGGCCGAGCGGGGGAAAGCCGCGCGTGTCGATCATCCGTCTCCTCCTTCTTGTCAAAACCGCGCGCGGGATGCCTCATCCGGGTGTCTCGACCCACCACCGCACGCGCCCGTTCATCCCGTAAAGGATTGGCCCGCATGTCAACCCCCGCCGCGCCCGCTCTCGTTCCCCCCACCCCTTCCCTCTCCTTCGCCTTTCGCATCGAAGTCTCTGTCGGCACCCCGATCGAGGGCGGCACGCTCCCCGCCGGGAGGCGGCGGATCATCCCCATCCTCGGCGGCAAGGCCGAAGGGCCGCGCTTTGCGGGCGAGGTTCCCGCCTTCGGCGCCGACTGGCAGATCATCGAGGCGGATGGCCTGATCCGGCTCACCGCGCGCTATGCGCTGCGGCATGCCGATGGCACGCTGATCGGGGTCACCAACCGGGCGCTCCGCGCCGGACCTCCGGAGGTGCTGGCCCGCCTCGCCCGGGGCAAGAAAGTCGATCCAGGTCTCTATTATTTCCGCGGCCATATCGGCTTCGAGGCCCCGACCGGGCCGCACCGGTGGCTTTCCGAGCGCCTCTTCGTCTGCTCGGCGGCGCGCGGGGCGGAGCGGGTCCTGATCGACGTCTATGCTCTCAATTGAGAGCGCCCCTTCCCGCCGGGTCTTCGCACTTGCGAAGAGGGCGGGATGGGGCGATAGTCCGAGCGCGGCCCGCCCCCAGCGCTTCCCTGGCGCATGGCCGGTCCCCGGTTGAGTGAAGGTCGATGAGCGAAGAACCACGCAACGACGCCGAAGGTCCGCACGACAACGTCGTGCCGGTGCCGATCGAGGAGGAGATGCGCCGCTCCTACCTCGACTACGCGATGTCGGTGATCGTGAGCCGGGCGCTCCCCGACGTGCGCGACGGGCTCAAGCCGGTGCACCGGCGGATCCTCTATGCGATGATGGAAGCGGGCTGGACGCCCGACAAGCCGCACCGCAAATCCTCGCGCATCGTGGGCGACGTGATGGGGAAATACCACCCCCACGGCGATGCGGCGATCTACGACGCCATGGTCCGCATGGCGCAGAGCTTCTCCATGCGGCTGCCGCTGATCGACGGGCAGGGCAATTTCGGCTCGGTCGATGGCGACCCGCCGGCGGCGATGCGCTACACCGAGGCGCGCCTCGCCCCGATCGCCATGGCGCTGCTCGCCGACATCGACAAGGACACGGTCGATTTCCAGCCCAATTACGACGAGAGCGAGCAGGAACCCACCGTCCTCCCCGCCGCCTTCCCCAATCTCCTCGTGAATGGGGCGAGCGGGATCGCGGTCGGCATGGCGACCAACATCCCGACCCACAATCCGCGCGAGGTGATCGACGCCACGCTCGCCCTGATCGACGACCCCGAGCTTTCGCTTCCCGCCCTGATGGAGATCATCCCCGGCCCCGACTTTCCCACCGGGGGCATCATTCTCGGGCGGGGCGGGCTTGCCCGGGCCTATGCCAGCGGGCGGGGCTCGATCGTCATCCGCGCCCGCACCGAGATCGAGGAGATCCGCCGCGACCGCCTCGCCATCGTGGTGCGCGAGATCCCCTATCAGGTGAACAAGGCCGCCCTGCTCGAGAGCATCGCCGAGCTCGTGCGCAACAAGGAGATCGAGGGCATCGCCGATCTCCGCGACGAGAGCGATCGCGAGGGGCTCAGGGTGGTGATCGAGCTCAAGCGCGAAGCCACGCCGGAGATCGTGCTCAACCAGCTCTTCCGCCACACCCAGCTTCAGACGAGCTTCGGCATCAACATGCTGGCGCTCGATCATGGGCGGCCGCGCCTCTTCGGCCTTAGGGAGGCGCTCGAAGCCTTCATCGCCTTCCGCGAGGAGGTGATCCTCCGCCGCGCCCGCTTCGATCTCGAAAAAGCGCGCGAGCAGGCCCACCTGCTCGCCGGTCTCGTCATCGCGGTGCAGAACATCGACCGCGTCATCGCCCTGATCCGTGCAAGTGCCGACGCCGCACAGGCGCGGGCCGAGCTCATGCGCGTGCCCTGGCCTGCGGCCGACATCGCCCCCTGGCTCGATCGGCTCGCCGAAGCCGGCACCCGCGTCGAGGGGGACGTGGTCTATCTCAGCGAGGCGCAGGCGCGCGGCATCCTCGAGCTCCGCCTGCAGCGGCTCACCGGGCTCGAGCGCGGCAAGCTGCTCGACGATCTCGCCCAGGTCGCCACCCGCATCGGCGAACTGCATGAGATCATCGCGCAGCGCCCGCGCCGGCTCGCAGTGATGAAGGAGGAACTTGCCGCACTCCGCGCCACGCTCGATACCCCGCGCCTCACCACC
>KN173901.1:5959-6023 GCA_000759655.1 Acidicaldus organivorans
TTCGAGGAGGCGGAGATCGATGCCGATGACGAGAGCCTGATCGAGCCCCGCCAGATGGTGGTGA
>KN173901.1:6121-7168 GCA_000759655.1 Acidicaldus organivorans
CCCTCACCCGCGACGGCTTCATCAAGGCGACCCGGCTCGACCTCTTCCGCGCCCAGAACCGCGGCGGGCGGGGCCGCACCGCCGCCGCCACCCGCGGCGATGACGTGATCACCCGGAGCTTCAACGCCCACACCCATCAATGGGTCCTCTTCTTCAGCTCGGGCGGCAAGGTCTTTCGCGAGAAGGTCTGGCGCCTGCCGGAGGGGGGGCCGACCGGCAAGGGCCGGGCGCTGGTCAATTTCCTTCCCGAACTGGGGCGCGACACGGTGACCGCGGTGCTGCCGCTGCCCCAGGACGAGTCCCTGTGGGACGATCTCCATCTCGTCTTCGCCACCGCCTCCGGCCTGGTGCGGCGCAACCGGCTCTCCGATTTCCGCAATGTGCGCGCCGCGGGCCTCATCGCCATGCGCCTCAAACCGGGCGACCGGCTGATCGGGGTGGCGACCTGCCGCGAGGGAGACGATGTGCTGCTCGCGACAAGGCTTGGCCGCGCCTTGCGGTTCCAGATCACCGAGGAGACGCTCCGCGTCTTCGCCGGGCGGGAGGCGGCCGGCGTGCGGGGGATTCGCCTCCAGGAGGGGGATGAGGTGATTAGCCTCTCCGTGCTGCGCCATATCGACGTCTCCAACGAGGAGCGCGAGGCCTATCTCCAGTATGCGACGGCGAAGCGCCGGGCGGCGGGCGAAGGGGGCGAGGATGTCGCCGTCGATCCTCTCGAGACCGAAGAAGAGAAGGCCACCCCAGAGGCGGGAGAAGCGGCTGGCACGCTGAGCCTCCCCCCCGAGCGGCTCGCCGAACTCGAGGCGGCCGAGGAGATCCTGCTCACCGTCACCGATGGCGGGTTCGGCAAGCGCACCTCCTCATATGCCTTCCGCCTCACCGGGCGCGGCGGGCAGGGGATCACCGCGATCACCCTCTCGCCCAAAAGCGGAAGCGCGGTCGTGGCCAATTTTCCGGTCCGCCCCGGCGATGACGTGATGGTGGTGACCGATACGGGGCGGCTCATCCGTCTGCCCGCCGATCAGATCCGCATCACCGGGCGGGCAG
>KN173901.1:7309-10120 GCA_000759655.1 Acidicaldus organivorans
GGCCGGGGAGCGGGTGAGCTCGGTCTTCCCGGTGATCGAGACGGGCGAAGAAACGTCCAGGGAAGAAAAGGAGGAGACATGAGCGGAGGGGCGCGCCGCTTCGTCGGCGTCTATCCGGGGACTTTTGATCCGATCACCAACGGCCATCTCGACATCGTCGCCCGCGCCGCAAGGCTCGTGCACCGCCTCGTCATCGGGGTGGCGATCAATGTCGGCAAGGAGCCGCTGTTCAGCCTCGACGAAAGAGTGGAACTGGTCGCCGCCGAGACCGCCCGCATCGCCCAAGAGACCGGAACCGAGATCGAGGCGCTTCCCTTCGAGGCGCTGCTCGTCGATTTCGCGCGCAAGGTGGGGGCGCAGGTGATCATCCGCGGGCTGCGCGCGGTGGCCGATTTCGACTACGAGTTCCAGATGGCGGGGATGAATGCGCGGCTTGCCCCGGACATCGAGACCGTTTTCCTCATGGCGAGCGAGCGCCACCAGTTCATTTCCTCCCGCCTGGTGAAGGAAGTGGCGCGGCTTGGCGGCGACATCACCCCCTTCGTCCCGCCGGTCACGCTGGCCCGCACCCAGGCGCGGCTGCGCGGCGCCCCTTCTCGCTGAAGAGGGGTGCGGAGGGGATGAGAAAGGCGATAAGATCATTGGAGGAGTGAACCATGACCGGACGTCGGCGCTGGATGGCTGTTGCGGCCCTCATCGCGGGCGCCCTGATGACGGAAGGAGGGATGACGATGAGTGAGGCGGCCCCCCCGGCCCCGACGCCGGAGAATGAAGTCTATCTCGACCTCAAGGGAGGGCGGGTGGTGATCCTGCTCCGCCCTGACCTCGCGCCGAAGACGGTCGCGCAGTTCAAGACCCTCTGCAAGCAGGGGTTTTATGACGGCACGCCCTTTCACCGGGTGATCGACGGCTTCATGGCCCAGGGCGGCGATCCGACCGGGACGGGGATGGGCGGCTCGAAACTCCCCAATGTTCCCGCCGAGTTCACCAACAAGGCGCATTTCCTGCGCGGCACGGTGGGGATGGCGCGGGCTGCCGATCCCAACTCGGGCAACAGCCAGTTCTTCATCATGTTCGCGCCCGCCCCTTCGCTCGATGGCCAGTACACGATCTTCGGCCAGGTGATCAAAGGGATGGAGTATGTCGATCAGATCAAGCGAGGGGATGGGCCGAACGGGATGGTGAAGGATCCCGACCGGATCATCCGCTGCCGGCTGGCAACCGACGTCAAGGACTGACCGAAGCCTGCTCCCCGGCGAGGATTGCCGCCGCGCCTCCCTTGCATCTCGAGGGGCTGGGTGTGCCCGGAAAATGGGTTGACGGGGTAGCGGCGGTGTCGTTGAAGGGGCGGCAGACGAGCCCGTAGCTCAGCTGGTAGAGCACGAGACTTTTAATCTTGGGGTCGAGGGTTCGAATCCCTCCGGGCTCACCATCGCCCCAAATTCACTGCGTTTGAAGGACGTCTCTGGCGTCCCCCGCCACCTCCACCCCCGTGGCGGAGGTGATGAATTGTGCGGGACGAAGGCGCATGATCGGTTGCTCGACGAATCGCGAAAGCATTTCCGCGACGAGGAAAGGCAAAACCAGCGCGGCCGCCATCGCCGGAACCGTCTGGTCGCGATGGGTCCACCAATAAGATTGGACCACGTCGACGAGAAGGGTGAGATGGACGAGGTACAACGCATAAGACTGGCGGCTAATGGTGCGGGCAGCCCAAGCGAGAGCGGAGGGGAGTCTGGAGAGTTCAATGGCCGCCGGCAGGCAAGAACGGAACCCAAAATCGTCACCGTTGGCTGTAGCACACAGTAAACACGAAAGGGCAGAATCATGATATTCAACCATTGCAATAACCAATCTACCGCCAAAATTCTCAGTCCCAGAGCAAGCAACGTCTTATGATAACGAACAATGGGATTTTTGGCGCGATAAAGAATTGCGACAACGATGCCATAAGCAATCTCGTCGAGCCGAAACGGAACCATTTTGACATGCCCGCTATCCCAAATGGGAAACATCGGATCAAATATACGCACAAGCAAAGGAGCTATCAAGAACAACTCCACCGCGAGAAAAATTCCTTTTCTTTGTCCAAATATAATGGAAAGAGAAACTATGGCGGCTCCGAAAGTGAAATAAAACCATTCTTCTATTGAAAGTGACCAGGAAACCGCAAACCAAAAATCTTTCGGCATAGGTTGTATAAAATTTTGAGTCATCGTAAAAAAATGAAAAAAATATTCCAATTTGTGTGCTGTTGGAGGAAAAAACAATTAATACCCCTAACCATAGCCAATATAGTGGCAACGTTCGCATCCAGCGGCGCACCCAGAAACGGAAAAGTGCCTCTGCGCCTCCCCGATTTGCCACGATATCCAGCAATATCCTGCCGATCAGAAAGCCACTCAAACCGAAAAACAACGCAACCCCGAGGTCACCCGCGTAAAATAATGCATGTGGAGGAGATATACCCAACCAATAAGAGAAATTATTTGTATAATGTGATAACATAACAAGGAGCACGGCAATGCTTCTGAACAAATCAAGTCCGATCTTGCGTTCCATTGGACATGCCTGATATAGGTCCACGACAAAACTATGAAGGTGACCCCAGGATATTACCTCGCTCTGAAGTACCCTTGCTGGTCTCCAGAGACGCGCAAGCAAACACGCCTTCCGCTTCCCTTGGAAGGTTCAGCACGCCCAGCCCGAAAGTCAACCGGAAGAGGAAGATTGAGGTATTGGCAACCTAAAAATGGTAGCGGCGGGCAGCGCGCCCCGCGGCATGGACCGAAGAGGGATTGCCGACGAGAT
>KN173902.1:0-787 GCA_000759655.1 Acidicaldus organivorans
AGCCTGGGCGGCGATACGGGAGCAGGCGGGGGCGGGGCTCCTGCCGGGACGGGATATTGATGCCGGACGACTACCGCCTCACCGAAGTCGGCGAAGAAGGCGGCGGCCTCGGCCGCGAGCGCGCCCCGCTCATGGTCTTCGTCACCGATGGAGCGAGCGAGGCCGTCCTTCGTGAAGGGCTGGGCGATGTGGCCCAGGGCGCCTCGTTCCGCCGCGGCAATGTGCGCAGCGCCATCGCCCAGCTCGCCAAGCTCCCCACCCCACGCGTGCTCATCGTTGATATCAGCGGCGAGGCGCAACCCCTGATCGCGCTTGGTGATCTCGCCGAAGTGGTCGAGCCCGATGCGCGGGTGCTGGTCATCGGCGAGGAGCAGAGCGTCAATTTCTACCGGCTCGTCACCCGCCATCTCGGCGTCCTCGAATATCTCTACAAGCCGCTCACCCGGGATCTCGTCGCCCGCCATTTTCTTCCTTTCCTCACCGGAGCCGAATTCCCGATCGATGATGCACGCGGCGGACGGGTGGTGACGATCAGCGGAGTGCGGGGCGGCGCCGGGGCAAGCACCATCGCCGCCCATCTCGCCTGGTTTTTCGGCGTCACCGCCGGGCGGCATACCGTTCTGCTCGATGCCGATCTCAATTTCGGCACCGCGGCGCTTTTCCTCAATGGCAAGACCGGCCCCGGCCTCAAGGCGGCGCTCGAAGCGCCGCAGCGGATCGACGAGCTGTTCGCCGAACGCGCCTCACACCCCCTCACTGGGCGGCTCGCCGTGCTGGCGGGGGAGGA
>KN173902.1:870-1298 GCA_000759655.1 Acidicaldus organivorans
GCGGCCTGACGTGATTCCCCCCTATAGCGAGGGAGCAGCCGAGAAACTCCTCGAAGCGTTGCGGCGCCGTTACAATCTGGTCATCGCCGACGTCCCTCCTCTCCCCCTTCCCTTCAATCTCGATCTTCTCGCCCTCGGCCATTACCGCGTGCTCGCCCTCCCCCCGACGCTGGCCGGGGTGCGCGATACGCTCCGCCTCCTCGCCTTGCCGCGCGGGCCGCATCAGCCCGGCCGGCCCATTCTCGTCGTCAACCGGCTGGGTGCGCCCAATTCCCTGACCCGCGCCCAGATCGAGGACGCGCTCGGGCAGAAGATCGACATCGCCATTCCCGACCTCCCCCGCCTGCTCGGCCCGGCGGCCGATCTCGGTGAGCCCGGGCGCGGCCTCAGGGGCAAGTTCCGCGCCGCCATCCAGGCCCTCGCCCGCG
>KN173902.1:1371-1683 GCA_000759655.1 Acidicaldus organivorans
GCCCGATTCGCCGCCGCTGACCACCGCCGAGGCGCTGCGCACCCTGACCGCAGCGCAGGGTAGCCCCGCCCAGAAAAAACTCAGCGAAGCCGTCGAGCGTCTGGCCGCGCTCGGCGCCGAGACCCCGGCGGAGGACGCCGCGCTCCCCTCCGCGGCCGCAGCTCCGGCGGCGGAGACCGCCTCCCCGGCGGTGGAAGGGGCGAGGCCCGACAGCAAGAACCGCGTCGCGCCGCTCGCCCTGATGCGTGAACTCTGCCTGGAGCAGCTCGACCCGGCGGTGGCGGCGGCGATGCCCTACGAGCGGTTGATCCA
>KN173902.1:1757-7439 GCA_000759655.1 Acidicaldus organivorans
GGCGGTCGAGCGCCTCATTGCCGACATCGCCACCGAGCGGCGCCTGCAGATCAACGCGCGGGAGCAATACGCGCTCGCCGTCTCCATCGTCGATGACATGGTGGGCTACGGGCCGCTCCAGCCGTTGCTCGATGACGAGTCGATCACCGACATCATGGTCAACGGGCCGGAACGGATCTTCGTCGAGCGTTCTGGCAAGGTGAGCCTCGTTCCGGTCCGTTTTCGCGACGCGGCGCATCTCACCACCATCTGCCAGCGCATCGCGACCAAGGTCGGACGGCGGATCGACGAATCGAGCCCGATGGTCGATGCGCGGCTCGCCGACGGCTCGCGCGTCAATATCGTCTTTCCTCCAATCGCGCTCGACGGCCCCTATCTCTCGATCCGCAAATTCTCCAAGAAGAAAATCGATTTCCAGCGCCTGATCGCCTTCGGCTCACTCACCGAGCCGGTGGCGCGGATTCTCGAAATCGCCGCCCGCATCCGCCTCAACATCATCATCTCGGGCGGCACCGGCTCGGGCAAGACCACGCTGCTCAATGCCCTCTCCCGCTTCATCGACGATGGCGAGCGGGTGGTCACCGTGGAAGACGCCGCGGAGCTCCAGCTCCAGCAACCCCACGTGGTGCGGCTCGAGACGCGCCCGGCCAATACCGAGGGGCGCGGCGAGATCACCCAGCGTGATCTGGTGCGCAATGCGCTGCGCATGCGGCCCGACCGCATTATCATCGGCGAGGTGCGCGGCGCGGAAGCCTTCGACATGCTGCAGGCGATGAACACCGGCCATGACGGCTCGATGTCCACCATCCACGCCAACAGCACCCGCGATGCCCTGACCCGCATCGAGAGCATGGTGCAGATGGGCAATTTCGGTCTCCCCGTCCGTGCCATCCGCACCCAGATGGTGAGCGCGCTCGATCTCATCGTCCAGGTCGAACGCCAGCGCGACGGGGTGCGCCGTGTCCTGCAGGTTTCGGAAGTGTGCAACATGGAGGGGGATGTCATCATCATGAATGACATCTTCCATCTCGAAGTGCTCGACGAGGGAGCCGACGGGCGGCTCCGCACCACCTACCGGGTAAGCCGCGCCCGGCCCGGCTTTTATGACCGTCTCACCTATTTCGGTCTCGAACGGGCCTGGAATGCCGCCCTCGAAGAGGCGGAGAAACGGCCATGATCGATCCCCGCCTTCTGCTCGGCGGCTTCGCGGGCCTTACCGGCTTGGGCTTGAGCGCCCTCCTCCTCCAGAGCGCCCATGAGCGGGAGAAGGCCTGGCGGGCGCGGGTGGAGGCGGCGCTCGCTCCCTATCAGCCGCGGCCGCAGGCATTCCTTGCCGTTCCGTTCCGGCTGAACCGTCCCTCGTCGAGGTCTCTCTCCTGGCAGAAAATTGCGCGTCTCTTCGGCCTCCAGCTCGAACGGCGCGATGAATATCCGGTGAAATGGTGGCTCGTGCTCGCCATCGCCCTTCTCTTCGCCCGCGTCGCGGCCGCCGTGATCGGTGAGCTCGCGGGCCTTCCCTCTCTTCTCTTCGTTCCCTTCCTCTGGGTCTTTCTCAGCCGTCAGGCGTTCGGCTGGTTCGATGACCGCCGGCGGGATGCGCTTCTCCGCCAGTTCCCCGATGCGCTCGCCATGATCGTCCGCTCGGTCAGGGTCGGCATCCCGGTGAGCGAGGCGATCCGCCTCGTCGCGCGGGAGAGCCCGGAGCCGACCCGCACCGAATTCAGCCGCATGGCCGACAAGATCGCCATCGGCCTGCCGCTTGAGGACGTGCTGCGCCAGATGGCGGCACGCACCGCCATCCAGGAATACCGCTTCTTCGCCACCGCCCTCATGCTGCAGAGCCAGACCGGCGGCGGGCTCGCCGAGACCCTCGAAAATCTCGCCGACGTCATCCGCCGCCGCACCGCGATGCGCGAGCGGGGCCATGCCCTCGCCTCTGAAGCCAAGACCAGCGCCGGCATCCTCGCCGCCCTGCCCGTCCTTGCCGGGCTTGGCATCGGTCTTCTCAATCCCGGCTATATGGGCCTCCTCTTTTCCGATCCGGCCGGCAACCGTATCCTCGGCGTGGCCGCCGCCATGCTGGCCTTCGGCATCATGATCATGCGCGGCCTGATCCGCCGGAGCCTCTCGTGAGGGGACGATGACCCATTGGCGGCTGCTTCTCGCTCTCGCCTTCTGCCTTCCCCCCCTCGTCCTCGCTCTCGCTTGGCCGACCTTGATGCGTCAGCATCGGCTCGCGCTCCGGCTCCGCGCGCTGCGCGGCCCGGCCGAGACCGAAGCTCGCCTGAGCCTCAAGGGGCTGATCGCGGCGTGGGTGGGGCGGATCGGGGGCGCCATCTCGCGGAGCGGGCTCATCGTCGGCAAGACGCGGCTCGAGCTCGAGCAGACCCTGGCTCGCGCCGGGTTCCGCCGCAGCACCGCGCTCGGCCTCTTCATCGGCTCGAAGATCCTCTCCTTCACCACCGGCACACTCGTCGGTCTCGTTGCCGGCTTTCACCTGCCCATCGCGCCGCTTCTCCGTCTTCTCCTCGTTTTCGGGCTCGCGGTCGGCGGGCTCATCCTCCCCGACATCGTCATCACCCAGATCCGCAAGCGCCATCTCGCCGCCCTCGAACGCGGCCTGCCCGATGCGATCGATCTCATGGTGATCTGCACCCAGTCCGGGCTCAGCCTCGAGCCGACCATCCAGCGGGTGGCCCATGAGATCGCGCCTGCCCATCCGGTGGTGGCAGAAGAATTCCTGCGCGCGGCGCACGAGCTCCGCCTCGCCTCTGATCTCCGCGCCGCGCTGCTCGCCTTCGGGACGCGCACCGGGCTTGCGGGGCTGCGCCGCCTCACCACCACCCTCGTTCAGACGCTGCAATACGGCACGCCGCTCAGCGAAGCCCTCCGCGTGCTCGCCGCCGAGATGCGTCAGGAAATGCTCACCCGCTTCGAGGCGCGGGCGGCGCGGCTTCCCGTGCTGCTCACCGTCCCGATGATCGTCTTCATCCTGCCTTGTGTCTTCCTGGTGGTGGGAGGGCCTGCCATCGTGCAGACACTCAAAGTGATGGGGCACTGACATGCCGAGCCGCGTGCGGTTTTGCGCTCTTTTCCTCGTCGCTCTGGCGGGGGCCTGCAGTTCGGGGCCGCATCCGGCGCCGCTCAACCTGCCGCCGCCCGCGCCCCCGCTCAGTAACGCGACGCCGAGCCTGCGCGTGGCCGACACCGCGTTGCAGAACGGCGCCCCGCTGCTTGCGCTGCAGATCGCCGACCAGAAGCTCGCCGCCAACGCCAATGACCGCGAGGCTCTGCTGCGCAAGGCGGAGGCTCTCTACGCCCTCAAGCGCAACGAGGAGGCGGAAGCGGTGTTCACCCAGGTGCTCGTCCTCGATCCGGGCAACGTCGCCGCCCTCATCGGGGTGGGCCGCATCCGGCTTGCCCGCGATCCAGGATCGGCGGCGGATGCCTTCATGAAAGCGCTTGCCCGCGACCCCCGTAACACCGCCGCTCTCAACGATCTCGGCATCGCCCGCGATCTCCTCGGCGAGCATGGAGAGGCGCAGGAGGCCTACCGCAAGGTGCTCGCCCTCGCCCCGGGCGATCTCGGCGCACGGGTCAATCTCGGCTTGTCGCTCGCTCTTTCGGGACATGCGCGGGAGGCGATCGACACGCTGCGCCCCATCGCGAGCCTTCCCGACCTCACCCCCCGCATGCGGGAAGACCTCGCCGCGGGGCTCGCTCTGGCGGGCGAGGATGAGGCGGCGCGGTCGATGATGGCCCAGGATCTCGATCCGGAGCGGGTGGCTGAGGCGATGAGCGGGCTGATGCAGCTCAGGAGCTACACGCCGCCCGCCGCGCCCTGAGCGCGCCCGCCCTGCTTCAACTGGCCGGGACCAGCCCTCGTAACGGCACGCAACGTGCGTTCGGCGCCGTTGGGGATTTCGCCCGTGCCGATCACCCTCCTCGCTCTGGAGCGGAGGCGGAAGAGGCGCGCGCTTCCTTGGGCCGTTCGGTGAGGAGAGCGGCGAGCATGGCCCCCGCCAGTCCGAGGGCAAAAAGTGGCAGATGCTGCCCCGTCGTGGCGTAGAGCCAGGCGAGGAAGAACCCGCTCGCCGTCTGCGCCGCGCCATAAGCGGCGGTGGCCACGCTCCACAGCGTCGCGCTCGCCCCGCCGCTTTCCCGCCGCGTGAGCAGGAGGAAGAGCCCGGAAAGCCCGGTGGCCGTGGCCCCGGCGGCGAGGCTCGAAAGAACGAGCCCGGCCTTGCCCACCGAGAAGAGGGGGAGGATGTCGGCGGCGACTTGCAGCGCGAGCGCGAAGAGAAGGGTCGGACCGAGCCCCCAGCGATCGACCATCCGCCCGAGCAGGAGCGGGCCGAGCGCGGCGCTCGCCCCGTAGATCAGCCACATCGTTCCCGCGGTGCCGCTGCCGGCGCCAAGGCCTCGCGCGATGAAGTCGGGCCACCATACCATATGGGGCGTGGCGGCAACCGCTGCCGCGGCATAGGCGAGGACGAGGCGCCAATCGTGCGCCCCGCGGATCCCGCCGAAAAGGGGCATCGGGGAGCGGGGCGGCGGCGTCCCTCCCCGCCACAGCCAGAAGGAAAGCCCGAGCACGGCTGCTCCTCCGGCGGCGAGGAACCACCAGCTCGCCGCGATCCCTGCCTCCCGCATCACGAGCGGCAGAAAGAGCGCGCCGAACACCACGCCCGAGCCCACGCCGAGGAAGGTGAAGCCCGCGGCGAGGCCGCGCCAGGCGGGTGGGATCAGCGCCTGCACCGCGGGTCCCGCCACCACCATGACAGTGCCGCCAGCGAACCCGGCAAGCATCCGCCAGAGCGCGAGCCAGGCCCAGGGAAGCGGCAGGGAAGAGGCGGCGAAGGAGAGCGCGACCAGCCCCATCTCGGCGAGCAGCAAGCGGCGGAAGCCGAAACGCGCTTCGAGCCGCGGTCCGAACAGCGCCCCGAACAGGTAGCCGCCGAGATTGACCGCCCCGATCATCCCGCCCACACTTGGGGCGAGCCATCCTGCGGTGATCATGGCGGGAAGCAGCAGCGCGTAGGCGAAGCGCTGCATGCCGATGCCGAGAAAGGTCGCCGCCGTGCCAGCCAGCATCAGCCGGAAGGGCGGTGCGTTCGCGCTCCTCACGTTCCGGACCTCCCGCACGTTTCACCCATGCCCCTCACCCTCCTCTTCCCTCATCCCCCGCTTCCCGCCCGCAGCCCCCAGGCGATCAGGGCGAAACCTGCCATCCCGGCGAGGATGCCGACGGCGACGTTGCGGGTGGCGATCATGGCAAGCAGGGTGGCAACCGCGCCTGTCCAGTCGGCGGGACCGCCCGCGGCGAGGAGCGGCGCGACATAGGCGACGAAGATCGCGCCCGGCAGATGGCCGAGGAAAAGGCGGAGCCACGGCCCGGTATGGACCCGGCGCAGAAGGACATACCCCCCGGCGCGGCAGGCGAAGGTCACCGCCGCCATCACCAGAACGGCGAGCAAGGTGCTGGGCTCGAGCCTCATCGTCCCTCCTCGCGCAGGTCGCGCCAGGCCCCGAAAGCGGCCGCGGCCACCGCTCCGATGACCACATGCCAAGCGCCACGCGGCAGGAGGCGGGCGAGCGGGATGGCGGTCAGCGCCGCGAGCAGCCAGGGCAAGGCATCGCGCCGTCCGCGCCAGAGCGGCACGAGCAGGCTGATGAACGCCG
>KN173902.1:7683-8842 GCA_000759655.1 Acidicaldus organivorans
GAAGCGAGGCGCCGAGCCAGAACCCGGCGAGGCTGGTGGCGAGCCAGAACACCCAGAGGGTTGCCCCCACCCCGAAGAGCAGCCCGGCATCGCGCTCGCCGCGGCGGCTCTCCGCTATCCCGATCGCGAACCCGTGATCAACGAGCAGAAAAAGCGAGCCCCATAGCCGCCACCCGGAAAGCCCGGCGAGCAGATTGCCGAGGGCTGGGCCCATCAGCGCCATGCGCAGATTGACGGCGAGGGTGGCGAAGGCCACTGAGAGGAGCGGCGGCGGATGGGCCCAGAGATCGAGCGCCAGAATCTGGCTCGCTCCGGCGAAGACGAGGGCGCTCATCAGCCCGGTCTCCAGCGCCGAAAGCCCCTTTCCGGCGGCGAGCACGCCGACCACCAGACCGAAGGGCGCGAGCCCGAGCGCGATCACCAGGCTGCGGCGGATGCCGCGCGCCACCCCCCGCCGGGTGAAATGCCCGCCCCCTTCGTTCATCGCTCTTTGCTCATCGCTCTTCGTTCATCGCCGCTCCCGCCGCGCCATCGCGAGCCGCGCCTCGGCCTCGTCCCGGCCCATCTCCAGCACGCGCCGCGCCGCCTCGGCGCTGAACCCGGCGCGGGCGAGGGCGCGCAACGCAGCCGCCCGATCGGCACCCCCTTCCGGGGCGAAGGGGCCGAGGCGGCGGCGGGCGCAATAGGCGAGCGTGGCGAGCGTTTCGCTCGTCGTATCCCGCGGCGTGAGGCGGGCGATGAGGGCGCGGTCCACGCCGTGGCGGGCGAGATCGGCGGCGATGCGGGCCGGCGCGGTGCCGCGGTTGAGGAGACGCCGGGCCCGCGCCGCGGCATACGCCCCGTCATCGAGCAGGCCCGCGGCGGCGAGGCGGTCGAGGACGCGCTCGATCACCGCGCGCTTCGCTTCGCGTGGCATCGCATCTTTGGCCCCCGCTTCTTCGCCTTCCGCCGCCCGGCGCTCCGTGCGCTCGAGACGGCGGGCGAGGACGAGGGCGAGGCGGGCGCGGGTGGTGGCGAAACGGGCGAGATGGGCAAGCGCCGCCTCGTAGAGCGCCGCTTCGAGCCCCTCGGGAGGGGAAGATTTCGCGGCCGGGTTTTTCACGGCCGGGTCTTTCGCAGGCGGGGCTTCTGGCGAAGAGGTCTCGGGGGGTGCGGGGGG